>DVED01000101.1 GCA_015295945.1 Oscillatoriales cyanobacterium M59_W2019_021
AACAGGTCTTCTAGACTAAGCATGGGGCAAGCGGGAGGTTGATGGTTGGCTCTTTCAGCCTACCCGCTTCGCTCCTCCTTATCCAAAATTGACGTTAAACTACATCAACGCATTGCCAACATTCGTAAGGATGCGATCCACAAGTTGACGACATTCCTCGCTAAGAACCACAGCGAGGTCAAAATCGAAGACTTGCACATCAAGGCGTTCCTGAAGAATCACAAGCTTGCTGGGGCGGTCGCCGATGCTGGTTTGTACGAGTTCAAGCGTCAATTAGAGTACAAGGTCGAGAAGTTCCAGTCGAAGCTGACTTTGGTAGACCGATTCTATCCGAGTTCTCAGATTTGCTCTGGGTGTGGCGAGCATCGTCACAAAATGCCTCTTAAAGAGCGAGTGTATCGTTGTCCTGAATGTGGTCACATTGAAGACCGCGATTTGAATGCAGCCAAGAATATCGAACGATGGTTTGACGGTGTATTGATACCGGAACGTTCGTAGTTCCCGATGGCGGTGAGTTCCACCGTGACCGTCTGTGGAGTGGACAAACCCTTCTTTCGACAGAAAGAAGCCACGATGAAACAGAAAGTAAGCACCAGAGATGTCCAGATTTTTACAGATATGGGTAGCTTTGGGTAGGTATTACAGAACGGTCTCTTACCCCACGCCAATGCCCAAAATTCCAGCCACCCCCGTGGAGAGAGGGATTAAAGTCACGATCGCGCCAAACAGCGCCAGTAGCGCTAATCCCGCGCGGAAATCGTCGAGTTCCACCAATTCGTTCAAACTGGGGCGTTCGGGGTTGCGTTGCAAGAAGAGAATGAGAATTGCCCAATAGAGTGCCAGGGGATTGACCAGGGAGGCGATCGTCAGAAAAATGAGGGTAGCAATCGTGGCTCTCCCAGCGATCTTCCGTCCGTAGACTGCTTGCACGATCCGCCCTCCATCCAATTGTCCCGCCGGCAGCAAGTTAATTGCCACGATGACCAGTCCCAACCAACCCACCAGAGCTAAGGGATGCACGTCTACTAGGGGTTGTTCGAGCGTCGCTCCCAAAATGGTTTTGGCTAAGGTTCCCACTAACAGCGAGCCTTTGAAAAAATCGGCGGGAATCTGAAACAAGCTGCCGGGATGGGAGAGGTACAATCCCCCCAACAGCATTGCCAGAGAGAGAACTCCTCCGGCTGCCGAACCCGCAAACGCTACGTCAAACATCACTCGACGGTTGGGGAGGAGGGACTCGAATCGATTGATCGCGCCGAACGACCCGATTTGCCAGGTGGGTAAGAAGAAAGGCCAACTCAGGCGGACGTGGTGACGTTGCGCCGCGATCTGATGCCCGAATTCCCGTGCCAGTAGCACCACCCAAATGCCGAGGGCGATCGGTAGGACTTCCGGAAGGCGATCGAGATTTTGCGCCAAATCGAATCCCATCAGCAATCCCCCAGCTTCTAAGGTCGTTGCTACAGTCGCAACCGCTAAAACGACCGCTAAGATCTTTTGTGCCGAAGTGAGGGGTTGGGGATCGTTGGTGCTGGGTAAAATTACCGCGATCGGCTTGCCGTCGGGATTGGCAACCAAAAATAGCCGATAGCGATCGCCGAACTGCTCTTGCAACTTTTCTGACAGGCGCGCGCGAACGAGTTCCGGATCGCCGCGCAAATTCCCTTTGAAAAACGCCCCATCTTGATAGGGAACGCTTTCGGTAGCAAAAAACGTATCCACCCCGAAAATACTTTGCATGGCTTGCAATTCTTCGGGGGATACCCCCGTCGAGTTCGGAGTTGGCAGGGGAGGCGTCGGACCGCTCTCGCCGGAGGAGTCTTGGGGAGTTGGGGAAGCGGACGAGTTGGGGGAGACGCGATTCCCATCCTGTTTCTGTCGAGATCGAATCCAATCCTCTAACTTCGTTTGCTGTTGAGGATCTTGAGCGATCTCGCGCAATCGCCTGCCGAAGAAAATATACGATCCGGCAGAAACGACAATTAAGAAAATAATGGCAACGAGGTTGAGGTCAATGCCGACGGCAAATAATCCGAAGACCAATAGCCAGGGAGCCATTAAGGAGACGGACTGCAACCAGGAATATAGCCCCAACTTGCCATAGGGACGACTGCGATAGAATCCTACAATGAGAATGCCCACTGCTGCTAGCAGAAGACCCGTCGTTACCAGATTTTCCGATGCGATACCCATCGACTCACCCTTTTCTCCAAATCAGACATCCCGCTCCGAAGCGATCGAGGTTCGCTCGCCCAGCCTGAATCGGGACTATCATACTTCATCGTAACTCGCTATCGGGAGATACAGCAGACGGGTGGGCGATCGCCCACAGGTAGATGAGAGCCCTTCAGTCGGCGATGGTCTTGGCGTTGCTCGACTGAGAAACCCGATGGAAATGCAGAAGACTGCACCTTATTCGCCTGATGATGCGGTTTGGGGTTTGACGAAGACGACGCGCTTTTGGGTGGGATCGGTTAAATTGCTTTCTTGTTGCATGATGCTTTTGGCTTGTTGGGGATCGAAGTAGTAACTAAATTGAGTGCGCTTTTCTCGAACGTGGTTTTCCGTGCGTTCTACCTCGGCTTCCAGTTGCCCCAGCTTTTCTCGTCCGGACAGGTAGTAAGGAATCAATTGCGTCAGCGCAGAAATCGAGATTCCGGCGACTGCTAAGTTAATCCCCAGTTTGACGGTTGTTTCGATACCGAGAGCTAGGTAAGTTCTCCGCCAGCGTTCGCTGGCGGAGATTTTGGCAGGACGTAAATTTTGACGGCTCCCTCGGTTCATTTCGACCGATCTCAGTGGGGGTCTGGCAGGTTGAATCGCGTTCATCTTGGCAAATTTAAATTATCGCTCGTCACAAAACAGTAACTTAGCACGAACTTTTGTCGGTTATCCTAGCTCCGGGTTTCTATTAACTTTTTGCCCGGACTTTCAAGCTCGAGAGACCTTCGCGATCGGTAACGATAGATGGCAAAGGCATCAGGCTCGATCTGTATTATAGAATTGCGATTGCCCATGGCGACAGGGGGCAAACCTGGCGATCTCGGGAATCTGGGGCGGTTGAGTCGAGTTTGCCGCCGACCTTCGATCGTCGATTTTAGAAGTTCGAGAACGCCGATTGTCTGAATTTCCCGTTATGAATTGAGATCGGATTTCTAAAGAGGTTGAAAGGAGATATTCCCAGTTTCCGGAACGACCCAAAACTCTCCCGGAGACTGTAGTGGTAGATGCACCCTGATTGATATTCCACCGACTCCTGGTACAGGAGTCGGTTTTTTTTATAGCTATCCGCAGCGAGCTGTCAGCCGTCAGCTAAACATCGAGATTGCCAATACCTCCTCGGGTTTAGGTGTTCCGGTCAAGAGCAGTCGGATAAAATGTCGCCACCTTAATGTCTACCGCTATATCGAGACAAGGCAGAGGGCTCCAGGGCAGAAGGAATTTATCCACAAATTGAGTGTTGTTGCGGTTGTGTCAAAAGAGGGCAGAGGAGCCAGTGCGGTCTTGGGGAGCAACTGGCGTGGCAGAAGGAGGGTTTTTGTCAGAAGCTTGTACTCCTCCCAAAAACTTTTCCCCCTTAAGGAAGAGGCTTGTACCGTGGTTTTTGGGTCGGTTCCGATCGAATTGCCATGCAGAATAGCTGACCAACGACACTCCTTTCACAAAAACTTCGGCAGTTGGGGGACGACGATCGCCCCAGGAGGGTGAGACGGAGGGGGCGCAGTGCGATCGCCTTCGGGGGGGGGATCACTCCTCGGTGGCGAGGGTCGTAACTTCTCAAATGCCAATTTCGCCCACTGTCGCGCCCAATCTTCATCCAACCCCATCAACAGGGCGCATTCTCGCAATTCCGCCTCGCCGATGTGGGGATGTTGCTGCACCATCGCACCGTACAGCCATTGTAAAGTAAAGTGACGTTTCGCCCGTCGCTGAAAGCCCACTAAGCGATACAAATCCGCCAGAATTTGCAGGTCGCAATCGAGGGGGATTTCCCAAATCTCTGCCGATCGATCGGTCTGTAAGCCTCGCGGTTCGGGCGGTTCTCCTTGTCCTTCCCATTTTTCCACTTCCAACTGCACCGCGCAATTGGGGCAAGTATAGCGACACACCAACCGGAATTCCTGGTGTTCGGGACTCCATTCGTAGCCCAACGGTTGCTGTTCCCGCGACAGGGGTCGGAAAACGTGGTGGCATTCCGGACAGGCGACGTTCCAGCGTCCCCCGTCGAGGCTGACGGGTTCCAAACTCCACTGGCGGGGGCGATCGGGCGTACCGTGAACGATCCAATTTTCGGTATGATCGATAATCACCGCGTAGTCTTTCCCCGGATGG
This sequence comes from Oscillatoriales cyanobacterium M59_W2019_021, assembly GCA_015295945.1. Taxonomy (GTDB): domain Bacteria; phylum Cyanobacteriota; class Cyanobacteriia; order Cyanobacteriales; family Geitlerinemataceae; genus DVED01. The sequence goes on from DVED01000101.1 coordinate 4,333, forward strand.
GGACGCAAACTGCGCCCGACCATTTGCAGCCAGAAGGTCAGCGATTGGGTGGGACGGACGCACTGCACGGCTTCTACGCTGGGTAAATCGAAGCCTTCGGCAAATAGACCGCAATTGCTCAAAACCACAGTTTCCCCGGCTTTAAAGCGATCTAAGACGGCTCTGCGATCGCGATCGGGGGTTTCCCCATCCAAGTGTTCTGCGGGAATTCCGGCTTGGGTGTAGGCGGCGGCAATGGCGATCGAATGCTCGACGTTCACGGCAAAGACCACCGTTTTCTTCCCCAGTGCGAAGGTTTGCCACGCCTCGATTAAATCTCCCGCCACCAAAGAGGTATCGACAGCCCTGGCAAGTTGTCGGGCGTTATAATCTCCAGCAGTCCGCTTCACTCCTTGGGTATTCACGGTTTTGGGGGCGGCAAATAACCGGAACGGGGATAAGTAACCCCGATCGATCGCCCACCGCACCTGCGGACCGAGAACCAGGCGATCGTAAATATCCTTAAACCCCCGACCGTCCAACCGCGCTGGAGTTGCCGTTACCCCTAAAATATACGCCGTTGGATACTGGGCTAACAATTGCTGGTAACTTTCCGCCGCTGAATGGTGCGCCTCGTCTACAATGACCAAAGAAGCCGGAGGTAAAGGACGATTGATCAGCGAGGCAATGCTGGCAACTTGAATCGGCGCTGATCGATCCTCCTTGTACCCCGCCTTAATTAAGCCGACCGTCTGTCCGGTGACGTGTTCCAGCTTTTCCTTGGCTTGGAGGAGCAATTCTTCCCGGTGCGCGAGAACCAGAACCGGATATCCGCGATCGGTAAACTGACCCGCCGCACTGGCAAAAATCACCGTCTTCCCCCCACCCGTCGGCAACTGCGCCAGCACCCGCCGCACCCCAGGTTCCGACCACAAGCGAAACACGTCGTGCAGGAGTTGGGATTGATAATCGCGCAGGGAATAGTTCACGTTATAGTGACCCGTTGGTAATGGGTAATCGGTCATTTGGGGTTTGGGGTTTGGGGTTTGTTAGTGGTTAGTGGTTAGTGGTTAGTCGCTTTGCTCCCCCTGCTTCCCCTGCTTCCCCTGCTGCTCAAGAAAGCTTCCCCTGCTGCTCAAGAAAGCTCCCCCTGCTCAAGAAAGCTCCCCCTGCTCGCCTTCCCTGGAAATTTAGCGATCCCGTACTGACGTTAGCATACCTTCTGGAAGTGTGAAAATTTGCCGAGACTCGATTAAAATTAGCTGGATACGCGATCCGCTTGGGCTGCCATCGCCGTTTAACCAGCCAACCGCTAAACTGTTGGTATCGGTTTCGATCGGGACTTGCGAGCGCCGATCGGGGAAATATCCCCAACCCCCTTTGCTCCCTTTCCTCGATTCTCGAATTTCTCACCTCTAACCTTTAAGAAAAGACTGTGGTTAATCTCGTTAAAAACCTCTTTGCGAAATCTAAGAAAGGGATCGGGATCGAAATCGCACCCGATCGAGTTAACGTTATCCAATTGCAAAAACTGCGCCAGGGATTTAAAATCAACCAGTTTTTCTCCGAAGAAGTCCCCGAAGGCATCTTCCACGACGGACAGATCGTCGATCAACCGGCGATGGCAGAAATGCTCGATCGCATTTTGGCAGAAAACAAAATCAAAGCCAAGAACATTGCCACCGCCATCCCCGGACGAGAAGCCGTCATTCGCTTGGTTCCCGTCCCTGCCGAACTCAACGACGAACACGAACTGCGCGACTACATCAACCAGGAAGCCGGACTGTACCTGCCGTTTCCTCGAGAAGAAGCCGATGTAGATTACCAACGGCTGGGATCGGTACTCGATGAAGACGGCATCGAAAAAATGCAAGTGGTGCTCGTTGCCACCCGCAAGGAAATTACCGATAGCTATATCTCCACCTTTCAAGAAGCCGGGTTGAGCTTGGATATCATCGAAGTCAGCAGTTTTGCCCTGCTGCGGACCATTCGAGACAAACTGCAACAGTTTACCTCTTCTGAAGCTGCCGTCCTCGCCGACCTCGAATTCGACAGCACGGAAATCGCCGTGGTGGTAGATGGCGTGCCGCAATTTTCCCGCACTATTGCCATCGGCACGTTCCAAATTCAAAGTGCCTTGTCTCAAGCGATGAACTTGCCGCCATCGCGCAATACCGAACTGCTGCAAGGGATGACCATTCCCGTCGCCACCAACGATGCTATGGGGATGGCAACGATGGGGGGAACCAATCCCGGTACGGCGGCAATGGTGCGGGTGTTGGGAGAACTTGCTGACGAAATTCGCCGATCGATCGACTTCTATCTCAATCAAAGCGACGGCTTGGAAATCGCCCAACTGTTCTTAGTCGGTCCGGGTAGTGCCATCGGACAACTCGACGAATTTCTCATGCAGCGGTTGAGCGTTCCCACCAGCACCGTCGATCCCGTCGAAAGCCTAGCCGTCCAAGTCGATGAAGATCTGATTCCCCCCAACTTGCGATCGAGTTTGGGTGTTGTTTTAGGGTTGGGACTGCGAGAAGCGTAATCGTTAATATTTTATGCAACTAACAACTAACAACGAATAACGAACTATGTACAGCATCGAGATTAACTTTCTCAAAGACCGAGAACCCATCGAACCGAGAAAAGCGGCGAGAGGCTCCGTTGAAATTCCCGGAAAGGCAGCGTTGATTGCTGGAGGTGGGGTAGCCGTTGCCTTTTTAGCAGCCGTGGGTGGTTTTTGGGCGTATCTGAATTTCGTCAGCATTCCCGGACTGGAAAAGGAAAAACAAGAACTGGAAACCCAGCTAAATTCCTATCTGGCAAAACAGCAAGAATTGCAGCAGATTACTACCGAAACCAATCTGATCCAACAACAAGCCAAGGCATTAGCTACTGTATTCGATTACATCAAACCTTGGTCGGCACTGCTGCAAGATTTACGCGATCGCACGCCGCCGGGAGTGCGCATTGGGAAAGTCGAACAACTTCCCCCCGATACATCTTCCACCCCCCAACCCACACCATCCCCCGGTGCGGAAGGACAACCCGCCCCCGTTGCTGCCCCCCCACCCTCAAAGGTGGAAATTTCGGGAACGGCAGCCTCGTTTAGCGATGTCAACGACTTACTGATCATGCTTCAGCGATCGAGTTTTCTCGATGGCACGAAAACGCGCTTGGTGACTGCCGAACTCAAGGAAAATCCCAGCGATGAAGTGCAAGCTTCCGAAGCCAATTTTGACGGAGAATTAGGCCAAGTTGTCGAGTATACGATTCAAACCCAACTCAGTCCCGTTCCGGCTTCCCAACAATTGAACGAATTGCAACGCAAAGGCGCGGTCGGTTTGGTGAACCGAATTCGCAAACTTCAAGAAATTGGCGTTCTGCAAAATCAAGGCTAAATTACAACCTAAAAAATTGTTCGGGGTTAATCGTTACGGGTTAATTGACGAATCGCGAATAACCAATAAGGAGGAATCACAACTGTGGCATACGATGAATTTGCAGAAGAACAAGCTCCTGAAGGCGTTGTTTTATTTGGCATGACCCTGTCGCCTTCGGTACTTGCCGTACTTTTAGCAGCGGCGGGATTGGGGTTATCCGTGTGGCTGGGCATCAAATACGTCAAGCCTTCGTTAGATGAAAGCGCGGCTCTCAAACAAGAAATAGCCGAAAAAGAAGCGCAACTCAAACAACAAGGGGAAATTCAAAAACAAATCGACGAAGCTCAAGTCAAACTCGACGAAGCAAAAGTCATCCAAAATAACGTTTTGGGAATGTTTTCCGATCCGGAAAACTTGACGACGCTGGCGTTGGATCTCGATCGCGAACTCAACAATCGCAACGCTCAGTTAACGACCGAATCGATCCAAGATCGACTGGCATCCTGTCCGACTTACGTCAAAGCTAACTACGCTCAAATTGACGAAGAAGTGGAAGGATTTTTCGCCCGAGCCAAATTGACTAAATTCGAGCCGAAAGCGACGGATGGGTCTTCCTCGAGCAGTACCCCAACCGGGACGATTACACCCGACGGATATGAAATGGTCGCCGATGGCTCTCTCGGTCCGGATGCTAATAATCAAGTCAAGCGTCAACAGTACGATGTCGCTTTAGAAGGAAACTTCGATCGCACTTTGTTGACCCTGCGTCGTCTCGAACAGCTACAGCCGTTGTTGCTGATCTCGGATTTCAAAGCCGAAGTCCCCTCCCGACCGATTCTAGTCGATGCCAGAGGACCTTTAGCCAATTGCCAGCCGGAAACCCGCATCAACACGAGCTTTACACTCACGGCAATTTTGCCCCTGAGTCCCGAAGAACTCGCCCAAATGGCGGCTCCTGCCGAAGGAGAAGGGACGGAAGGTCAAGAAGGGGAAGCAGCCCCTCAATAAGTCTATTGCCACGCCAACGCGATCGCCATCAAGATTTTTTGCAAATCGCGTCAAAGTGTGGTAATTCCATGTACAAATGTTGAATTCCAGGTAAACTTTTAAAGTTAGCGAGAGTCCGTCAGTCAGTTGAGGAGTTGAGGAAGTAGCGGTGAAACAAAATTGGTTAGGATTAGCCGGAATCGGCGTATCGGCGGCGATCGCAGTTGTAGCAGCCGACGCCGCATGGGCGCAACAAGCTGCCACCCAAGTGACCGGGGTCAGCGTCGTTCCCACCAATGGGGGCATGGAAGTGATCCTGGAAACCCAAAGCGGAGAACGACCCCAAATTTTTCTCGTCGAGCGAGGCGAATCCCTGGTTGCCGATTTGGTCAATACCCGCTTGAGCTTGCCCGAAGGCGGCAGCTTCCGTCAGGATAACCCCAGTCCCGGCATCGCGTCTGTGGTGGTGATGCCCCTCGATAGCAACAGCACCCGCGTCATCGTCAACGGGACAGGCGGCGCACCCAACGGCGAAGTCAGCCAGCAAGACCCCAGAGGCATCGTCTTCAGCTACATTTCTGGGGCAGGCTCCCCCGTCGCACAAGCTCCAGCCGCGCCGCCCCCGACTGCTCAGCTTCCCCCCGTCGTACCCGATCCCATCGGTCCTAACCCCGACGTTCTGGTTCCCAACCCCCCCATCACCATCCAGGGAGGTCCGGCTAACCAGGCTCCGCCTCTCAATCCTACACCGCCGATGCTCCCTCGCGCCGTGCCGCCGCCAGTGGGAGATATCGCCGTTTCTAACATCGATCCCTCTCCATCGCCGATCGATTTGGGTAGCGTGGAACGAGTACCGCGCTTGGTGTTGAAAGATGCCCCGGTTCAGGATGTACTGGCGCTGTTGGCACGGGCAGCCGGGATGAACGTTGCCTTTTTTGAGGGGGCGCAAAGTCCGGAAGATGCTGCTCAAACGGCAGCCGCCGCTCAGCTGAAGATTTCTTTAGATATTGAAAACGAGTCGGTACAGGACGTATTTAACAACGTTCTGCGGTTGAGCGGACTGGAAGCCAGCCGTCAAGGCGGCACGATTATTGTCGGTTCTAACCTACCCGATACCGCTCGCAACCTCATCAGCCGCACCCTGCGTTTGAATCAAATTCCCCTCATCGTCGCTCGCGATTTTCTGGTCTCTCAAGGGGCGGAAACCGTTGAAGTGCAAACGCGGGAGCAAATCCAAAGCCAAACCCTCGGTCCGGATACGCCTCCTATTATTACCCGCAGTACCCAAACTCAGGTAGAACTACTGGCTGCCGACTCTGCCGACGAACGCTATCAAGGCTTTGGACCGCTACCGTTACGAGGGTTGACTTTTTCGATCGCCCGTCGTTCCACTGGGGATGTAGAAGTCGGGAATGAAATCACCTTAGTAGGCGAACCGCGCAAGGTTGAAATTGCTACGGCGTTCCTGACGCAACTGGAAACCCGTCGCCCTCAAGTGGCGGTGAACGTCAAAATTATCGACGTGAACTTGCTCAACGACGAGCGGTTTAACAGCAGTTTCTCCTTTGGGATTGGCGATACATTTGTCACCAGCGATGGCGGTAGTGCTGTCGTCAACTTTGGTGGAGCTCAACCACCCAGTGCTGCCCAGTTTAATGCTTCTCCCACTACCCCAACAGTGATTCCCAATCCTTTTGAAGGCGATCCGTTTTTAAGCTCAGACGGTACGTCTGGGCAGATACCGTTAGGCGAGGGTGGTAACCCTTTACGCCCCGGTCTAACAGACTTTACTCCCGCGACTGAAGATACCTTTGAATTTGTAGAAATTCCGGATCTCAATCCAGACGGAACGCAACGAGTTGATGAAAATGGCGATCCCATAACCCTATTTCAGAGGGTGGTTACACCAGGGACTCCTGCTGAGTTTACCTTCTCTCTACCTGCTCTCTTCCAATTCCCCACGCGGTTCCTAGCCAATTTGCGGGCGCAAGTTGTGGCTGGAAATGCCAAGATATTGACCGACCCGACATTGATCGTTCAAGAAGGGGAAACCGCTCGCGTCGATCTGACCAACCAAGTGGTTCAGGATGTGACAGTTGAGTTTACCGATACGCCTTCTGGAAGCCGAGAAACGCGACGGGTGAACTTAAGACCGGTGGGTCTGCAACTGAGCATTCAAGTGCAGCGAATCGATGATAACGGCTTTGTCACCTTGGTAGCCAACCCCACAGTCAGCGCTCCCTCCGGGCAAATCGATCTTGGCGAAGATCAATTTGTCACCACCGTCCAAGAACGAACGGTGACTTCCGGACGGATTCGGGTTCGTGACGGTCAAACTTTGATTTTGTCGGGTATCATTCAAGATTCCGATCGCACGACAGTGACGAAGTGGCCGATTTTGGGCGACTTACCCTTAATCGGTGCGCTATTCCGTAACACCAGCACGGAAAACCGCCGGAACGAGGTAATCGTGTTACTGACGCCCAATATTATGCGGGATACAGATACATCTACTTTTGGCTACGGTTACACCCCAGGTCCGGAAGCACGAGAGTTGCTCCAGCAGAACAACGTGATCGACCTGACGCAGCCGAGGTAAGTCAAGAGCGATTTAAGAGTCGGGAATTGAGACAGAACTTCCTCTCTACATGGGGGAAGTTTTGTTTTTTCTGGGAATTGCCGACGCTCCTGTAGACTGTATAGCGCTACGCAAATACGTTCTGGTCGTGGGATAAAATTAACCACAAAGTCACAAAGGACACAAAGAAAGAAATTGTCATATATTGGGGCAACCACAGGGGGATTCCCTCCGCTTCGCTCCGCCCCTACAGAAACTTCACAATTCAAATAAAAACACTATAGTACAGTTCGTATGAAAAGTTTACTTCGTCTGATCGTCCGCTCTCTTAGAGATAAATTCAATTCTCCCAACTATGCCAATGATTGCATCTTTATCCATATCAATAAAACGGGGGGTAGTAGCGTTGAAGTTGCGTTGGGATTGAAATGGGAACACAAAACGGCGATCGAGAAGATTGAAGAAGTTGGAAAAAAGCGATGGGATCGGAAGTTTACCTTTGCATTTGTCAGGAATCCGTGGGATAAAGTCGTTTCTCATTATTGCTATCGAGTTAAAACTAATCAAACTAATTTAGGCACGAACCCGATCGACTTTACGGATTGGGTTAAGCTTGCCTACGGGGATCGAAATCCCGAGTATTACGACAAACCGAAAATGTTTATGCCGCAGTCCGATTGGATTGTAGATAATTCGGGAGAAATTTTGGTTGACTTTGTAGGTCGATTTGAGAGTCTAGAAGGCGATTTTAAAGTTGTGTGCGATCGATTGAACCGAAACGTAGAGTTACCTCATAAAAAGAAATCGGAACGCCGATCGTATCAGAGTTACTACGATCGAGAATCTCAAGAAATTATCGCGGAATGGTTTCGGGAAGATATCGATCGGTTTGGGTATCAATTTGAATGACGAGCTAAAAAATATTTATATAATTCAGATTGTCGAGCTTTCAAAACTTTAAATTCTTTCCCACAATCACACTTCTAAATATAGCTGAGTCTGGTTAAGATACGACAATTGTGCCATTCAAGCTGACATTTCAACGGCTGAGGCGGGTAAAAAAGACGGCGGCTAAGCCGATGAGTCCCAGAAGTGCGAGGGGAACCCAGAGATTGGGCAGATCTGAAAGGGTCATGGCGATCGATAATAAAAGAGTTCGGCTAACCTGGGGGAATACTGACGATGATAGCGGACGAGCGCGCGATTTGGCTCCAAGAACGAACGGAGTTAGGTATTCTTTCGGAATCTGCCTTAACTGCGATCTCCGAAGCATTGGAACCGCAAACCATTCCCGCCAACCAACACCTCGCCTTAGAAAATACACCCCCCCTGGCACTCTACATTCTCCAAGCCGGTAAACTCCGAAGCGATGCTAGCTTTGGGGAATCGAGCAGTTTGCTTCCCGGTTCGGTCGTTCATTTACAAGAATTTCTCCTGCACCAAAGTTCGCGCTACACCGTTACTACACTTTCAGAGTGCCAGTTTTGGACGATTTCCGCACCCGAATTTCAGGCAATTATCGATCGCTTTCCCGAGATTTCCCAAGCTTTCTCGACGCAATTGGCAACGCAGCTGGCAGCCGTTTCCACGCAACTGGCATACGAACGAGAACGCCAGGAAGAATTGCGTCCTTATTTGGTGACGAAAGCGAAACGGGGAATTATTGGCAGCAGTCGCTACGCCAAACGCTTGCGCCAACAAGTGCGAGATGCCGCTGAGGATCGCCGTCCGGTTTTGGTGTTTGGAGAACCGGGATTGGAAAAAGATAATATTGCCGCTTTAATTCACTACGGTTCGCAGTGGCGGCGGGAACCAATTATTCAATTAACCAGCGGATTGTTGCAAACCAGCGGTGCGGAATTATTCGGTCGTACGGGGGGAAAACCCGGACTGATTGAATGGGTAGGAACGGGAACGATCGTTTTGAATAATATTCAAGATTTACCGTCAAAATTGTGTCCGCAAATTGCCCGACTTTTGGAAACAGGAACGTATACGCCTGTCGATCGTTCGGGAGAAACTTCGGTTGAATCTCGAACTTGTCAAGCACAAATTATTATGATTTCAGAGAAAGCATTACCGAAGTTCGATCGCTTCATTCCCCATCAAATAAAAGTTCCTCCCATACGAGTTCGCAAAGCTGATATTAAAGCGCAAGTCGATTATTATCTCAGTTTGGCGTGTCGCGCTCGGGGGATTCCCAAACCTACAGTAACACCGGAAGCTTTGCGCCGCTTGCAAGCCTACGATTTCCCCAATAATTTGCGAGAATTGGAAAGTTTGGTACGGCGAGCCGTTTCGCAAATAGCTGGGGCATCGGTGTTGACGGAAGAGTTGTTTTGGTCAGTGCCAACGAAGAAGGTGACGTTACGGTATAACTTGCTGAAACGCTATCCTCAATTTCGGCAATTTTTACGCAGTTCTTGGTATCCCGATCGAATTAACTATGGGTTGACAACCTGGTTTTTTGCTCTGGTCGTTCTGATACTCTTTATCGGTCCGCAAACGCGCGATCGCAATTTTGCTCTGAATTTATTTTGGGCGTGGTGGTGGCCCCTAATATTGCTGGGGTTTCCCTTTATCGGTCGTTTGTGGTGCGCGGTTTGTCCGTTTATGATTTATGGGGAAATCGCTCAAAAAGTTTCTCTTAAACTGTTTCCTCGACAACTTCAGCGTTGGCCCCGCGAATCGGCACAGAAATGGGGGGGTTGGTTTTTATTCGGACTGTTCGCGCTGATTTTCTTGTGGGAAGAGTTGTGGGATTTGGAAAATACGGCGTATCTTTCTAGTTGTTTGTTATTGCTAATTACGGCGGGTGCAGTTATTTTTTCGGTGTTGTTTGAGCGGCGTTTTTGGTGTCGCTATCTTTGTCCGATCGGGGGAATGAATGGTCTATTTGCTAAACTTTCGATGACGGAGTTGCGAGCGCAACAAGGAATTTGTGCGGCAGAATGTACGACCTATCAATGCTATAAAGGGGGACCCCGCAAAGGTGAAGGATTAGAGACCGACGGCTGTCCGCTGTATTCTCATCCCGCACAATTGGAAGATAATCGAGATTGCGTTTTGTGCATGACGTGTTTGAAAGCATGTCCCCATCGATCGGTAGAATTTAACTTACGACCGCCGGGAATCGAACTGTGGACAACCCACGTTCCCCATGCTTACGAAGTGGCATTATTATTCTTACTGTTAGGCGGTGTTTTTCTCCATCGCTTGCCAGAAATTCAATCATTTTTGGGATGGAATGTCAATCTCGATCGCTTTTTTACCCATTTTCTTGTCTCGATCTCCGCGTTAGTTTTACCCGCGATCGTCCCCTTCCTCAGTTACGGTTTTATCCATCTCATTTCTAAACTCGGTAAAACCTCAAAACCGCGATCGTTCGTCGAATTAGCTTACGGCTATTTACCCCTGGTTCTGGGACTGAATATCGCCCATTATTTACAATTAGGGTTAGGAGAAGCGGGACGAATTTTACCCGTTACGGCAGCGACATTTGGCTGGAATGGGACGAGTTTACCGATTTGGGTTGCCGATCCGGCAGTCATCTCATTTTTGCAAGGTACGGCAATTTTGATTTCGGTAATTTTCACGGTTTTTCTCACGCAAAAGATTGCCCGTCAATCTATCAAGTTAATGTTACCTCAACATTTAGGAACGATCGCGATCGCCCTATTTTTCTGGCAGACGATCGCGCCTAACTCTTTGTAGATATTCGCGATATAATAGTTCCTAGTGATCGAGGAATTTATCGGGTATGACCACAACAAATATCAATCAAACGGGCGTTTCATACTCAGCACTGGAGTTACCCAAATCTTTACCCGACCATACTCAACTTCCCGAATCTGATGGCACGTTTGCGAACAATTTCCAAGAATATTCGCAAAGCTTGCTCCTCACCGATTCGATTACCCCCATTTTGCAAGCGTTGCATCCCGACGAACAATATTGTATCGGTCAAAATTCGGGAATTTATTAGCGATTGACCGAACCCCCCGGAAAAGGGAGCGGAAGCACCGGATTGGTTTTATGTTCCCAACGTTCCCCCCTCTCTGAACGATCGTCCGCGACGTTCTTACGTGATGTGGCAAGAAATTGTTTCCCCGTTAATCGTATTGGAATTCGTGTCGGGAAACGGTGAAGAAGAACGAGATAAAACCCCTTATAAAGGCAAATTTTGGGTTTACGAACAAGCCATTCGCGTGCCATTTTACGGGATTTATGAAGTATCTAAAGCTAGCGTAGAAGTGTATCACCTAGTAGACAGACGCTATCAATTAATCCCGGCAAATTCGCGCGATCAATACGCGATCGAACCTTTAGGCGTAGAGTTGGGCATTTGGCAGGGTCGATATCAAAATCTCGAACTGCCGTGGTTGCGGTGGTGGGATGCGTCGGGGAACTTGTTGCTGACGGGTGCGGAACGAGCCGAAACCGCAGAATCGCTGTTGGAGCAAGAACGGCAACGTGTGGCAGAATTAGAACGACGGTTGCGAGAATTGGGTATCGATCTTTGAAAAACCTTTAACCCTCGCTCAACCAAACTGCAAATTCTTCGACAAATCGTTTTTCCAAAATTGCCGTTCGAATTCTTTGGGTAAACCGCACCAATTCGGTAATATTATGAATCGAAATCAGCGTATATCCGAGAATTTCCTGCGATCGAATAAGATGACACAAATACGCCCGACTGAAATTGCGACAGGTATAACACGGACAATTGGCATCTAACGGTTGATAATCTTCCCGAAACTTGGCATTTTTTAAATTCCACCGTTCCCCACCAACCAACGCCGCACCATGTCTTCCCAACCTCGTGGGAATGACACAATCAAATAAGTCAATTCCTGCCGCGATCGATCGCACCATTTCCCGATAGGTTCCCACCCCCATCAAATATCGCGGTTTGTGTTCCGGCAGCAACGGTGTGGTCGATTTCACCACTTGCTCGATTAACTCCGGCGGTTCCCCCACGCTGACCCCACCCACGGCGTATCCCGGCAAATCCAGTGCCGCCAACATCTGCGCCGCACGAGCGCGTAAATCCGGATACACGCCCCCCTGTACGATACCGAATAACGCTTGCTGGGAATTGCCGTGCGCCTCCATACAGCGCAGCAACCAGCGATAGGTGCGTTTGGTGGCATCCTCCACTTCCTGCCGCGTGGCGGGGTACGGTGGACACTCGTCGAATGCCATAATCACGTCCGCACCGAGGGTATTTTGAATGGAAATCGATCGTTCTGGGGTGAGATCGATAATGTCGCCGTTGTGGGGGGAACGAAACCGGACGCCTTCTTCGCTCACCGTCCGCATCTCGCTGAGACTAAATACCTGAAACCCGCCGGAATCGGTGAGCATCGGACCATCCCACCCCATAAATCGATGCAGTCCCCCCGCACCCGCCACGATATCTTCTCCTGGTTGCAAATGTAGATGGTAAGTATTTGCCAGCACCATTTGCGCTTGGGTTTCTTTGAGTTGTTGCGGGGTGAGAGTTTTGACGTTAGCCAGGGTACCGACAGGCATAAACCGGGGGGTTTCCACGATACCGTGAGGGGTGGTCAAGACCCCCGCCCTGGCCTGAGTGCGATCGCAACGTCCCTGGCAGGTAAATTCAAAATTCGACATGATAAATTCAAGTAATAAGTAATAAGCAATAAGTAATAATTGGGTAGGGTGTGTTGAGGAACGAAACGCACCATCACCTATTACCCATTACCCATTACCTATTCAATCAAGCATCGGCAACTTGTAAATCTAAGCGTTCCCGAGTTCGCCGATGCCAAATTTGCCCGTCCAGTGCCATCCGCTCGATCGTGCTGGCTAATCGCAGGGCATTGAGGGCTTGCTCGCCACCAACCGACGGGCGATCGCCGCCTCGGACGCAGTGGACGAAGTGTTCTAACTCAGCATGGAGGGGTTCGATCTTACTCGTATGAACTTTTTCGATTACCCCATCTTGGCGGTACAAAACCTGACCGTAGTTAGTGGTATAGTCAGCACTGGTTTGGCGGTAGACCGAAATTTCGTTATTCAAGAAATCCGCTTCGGCTAGGGAATCCCGACAATGCACCGAGAGAGAACGGATTTTGCGATGGGTCACTTTGCTCGCCGTCAGGGTGGCGACGATGCCGTTGGCAAACCCCAAAGTTGCCGTGACGTAATCGAGAAATCCCGTATCCGAGACGCTGCTGCCGCTTGCCGTCACTTGGATGACCTGATCGGGAACTAATTCTAACAGCAAATCGATATCGTGGATCATCAAATCCAGCACCACGGAAACATCGGCGGCACGGTGGGTATACGGACTCATTCGGTGGGCTTGCAGTGCCAGCAACTCTTCGGTTCGCAGCACCTTTCGCAGTTCCGCAAACGCGGGGTTGAAACGCTCGATATGTCCCACTTGCAGGATGCAACCCGACGCCGCCGCCGCGTTGACCAGTGATTCCGCTTCCTCGATACTCGAGGCGATCGGTTTTTCGATTAAAACGTGAATTCCCGCCTCCAAGCAAGTCATACCGACGGAGTAGTGCAAGCGGGTGGGAACGGCAATACACACCGCATCGACGTGAGGTAGGAGATTGCGATAATCTTCAAAAAAACGGACGCCGTACTGACTGGCAGTATTGACACCGCGATCGACGTTGATATCGGCAATCCCCACCAGTTCGACATTTTTCAGCAGACCCAACACTCTCGCATGGTGCTGACCCATATTTCCCACGCCGATGACCCCGACGCGGATTGGTTTGGGTTCGAGCCTCAGCGACGAACTTGTAAGATAACTCACGGACATATTAAATTCGCTCCCAAACACTCCTCGTACACCATACTTCCCTAGCATCGGCGATCGATCGCCAAACGCGACTCCCCTTGGGAGTATCGCCACAAAACTGCCATCAGCAAACCGAATACCCGATCTCACAATCGATGCAGGCAACTTGTCGCTAATGACCGATCTGGGCAAACACCGCGCTAGATAAATCTTCTTAACCCTCAAATCACCCAAATCTTATCACAGTGCTTTCAGTTGTAAAGAATCGTGAAATCGTTCCTCGGGGTTTGGGGTTTGGGGTTTGTCGTAGTAAAGGATGTAGGGTGTGTTGAGGTACGAAACGCACCTTCCCCGTTCTGGCAACCTCAAATTCAAAACCTCAAATTCAAAACCTCAAATTCAAAAAGTAGAGCCGTTCCAACCCCACATGGAACCTTGAGCGTCGGCAAATTCGATGTAAATTCGGTTGGGGGGGATACCGAGTTTCGTGCCGATATGCTGGCAAAAGTCTTGGCTCATGGCTTTGGTACGATCGCCCATCTTCCCAATACTCTTGACTTCCACGTAGCAAACGGGTTCCGTCGTCCCGGCAAAAGTCATCGGCACATTGGATTCAAACGCTGTCATCACGTAGGATTCCGGTTTTCCGAGGTGCTTGGCGAGTTTTGCCGACAGTTCCTTGAGCAGTTCCTCCGCAGAGGAGCGATCGATTTCGGCAACCGAAGTTTGAACTTTAATTAAAGGCATATCTCAATGGGTAATGTCTAATGTCTAATGTCTAATGGGTAATGGGTAATGGGAATTTACCAATAACTAACACCCAACCCCAAACACCCAACCCCAAATGATGAACGAACGAGTCGCCAAACATCATCCGCCGTAAGTCCATCCAGTACTGGCGAGATCGAGAATTTCGCCGTCGCGGTGAACTCCAGCGGCGATCGCCTCTCCCACAAACACGGTATGATCGCCGTGTTCGACGCTGCCAACTACCTTAAACTCGATGTAACCGAGGGAGTCTTTGATAATCGGACATCCGGTTTCGCCGAGGTAAAATTCCACATCCTCGAATTTATTGCCAACCCGCCGCTGGGGTTGAAAGAATTTTTGCGCGAGTTCTTTTTGTCCCAGTTCCAGAAAACTGAGTGCAAAGACGCCACTGGCTTGAATGGCAGCATGGGAACTGCTGTCTTTTTTGACGCAGTTGGTCACCAGCGGTGGCTCGAACGAGGCTTGGTTCACCCAGCTTGCGGTAAAGCCGTTGACCTCTTCGCCGTTTTTCACGCCGCAGATGTAGAGTGCGTGCGGGATTTTCCGCAGGAGTTTGGTTTTCGCTTGTTTGTCTAGCAAGGTTCTACGCCATCGATTTACGGTAAATAGTTTAACGTTAAATCGCCACAATTCGCGTCAGATTTTCAACTTTGGGAATGTGCGAATGACCAACCCCAAACCCCAAACCCCCAACGATCGACAGACTACAATCGATCGATCTCTGCGGGATTGGGAAGATTGACCCCAGCATATTCGTCGGCAACGATCTGGAAAAAGGCTTGAACTTTTTCTTCAAAGCGTTCTTTTCCAAAATATTGTCCCCGATTTCGCGCGTTTTGTTGCATTTGTTGCAATCGATCGGGTTGAGTGATTAGATCGTAAGTTTGTTGAACGAGTTGGGCGATCGAATCGAACAGAAATCCCGATATCTCCGCCTCGACAATTTCTCGCTGTCCTCCCCCATTAAAAACGATGGGAACGCAGCCACTTTGCATCGCTTCCACCGTGGCCATCCCAAAATGCTCGAACCGTTGGGGGTTCACTTCTCCCAGTCCGCAACCATGCCAAAAGATGCTGGCTTTAGCGTATTCGGCTTTGAGTTCTTCCAGGGAAATATTGACTTTCAGGTCGATCGCGCCAGGATTTTTCTTCACCCACTTTTCAATCGTTTTCAGATAGGGATTTCCCGGCGTACTGCCGCCGACTATAACGAGTTTCCAATCTCGCACCGCTTCGGGATATTTATTTTGCAACTCGAGAAAAGATTGAATGAGTTCGACTTGCTTTTTACTTCCTCCCGCTTCTAACCGTGCTACCGATAGAATCATCTTTTCTTTAGGGACGATACTCGCGATCGGTGCGTCCAGAATGACAGGAGGATAAAGCAGTAAACTGGATTTGAGTTGCCAGCGTTTGGTCAGCCATTGAGTAGTAAATTGACTGTTGGTGATGACGAAGGTGTAGTAATCGACAGCAAAGTGTTTGGTGCGCCAACTATCGGGAAAGTGACAGAAGAAAATGGAAATGGGAGAAAGGGGTTTGACTTTTTCCAGTTGATTGACGTTGATAAAAATATCGTAGTTGCGGCTTTCTTCAGTTACGGGAAGAAATGGGTTTTCCATCTCTTCTGTGACCATACTAGAGTCGATACACGACATCCGTCGCTTTTCAAAAAAGGGTAGGGGAATAATTTTAAGGTTGCAGCGAGATAAATCCAATCCGTACCAGGCTTCTAAATCAGCGATTGTCACGGGTTTATTCGCCACAAAAGTAATGTCGAATTTATCTTGAATAATTACCGCTAAAGTCGCGACATATTTCTGTCCGCCGCCGACAAAATGCAGCGCGTGATCGTAAATACAAATCGACATTTTGCGATCGCCCGACATCACCTGCAAGCGAGCCAAAAAGCGATCGGCAACGAACGGATTATAAATCTCTATTAATTTGGCAGATAATTGCGATAGAACCTCGTTGGCAATCTCAGTCGGTTGGCATTGAAGCAACTTATAACTGGCAATTAAGAGGCTATCGTAAAGCCGATTCAATTGTTGTCGTATAAAGAAAACTGAAGTATCGATCGCGCTGAAGAGTTCTAACGGTTCGTGTTTGGCTAAATATAAAAAACGATTGCGATTGCAGAAATATTCAGTGAGGGAATTTCCCTCGCTAGAACCGCCGTAAACGTGATGGGCGATCGCCGTGGGAATATAGACCAATTTCCACCCTTTATCCCGACAACGTTTGGCATAATCCACATCTTCAAAATACATGACAAAATCGCGATCGACTTCGCCTACATCGACTAAGCAAGATTTACGAAAGAGAACGGCTGCCCAGCACAAACCTTCAACTTCTTTTTCGGTGTCGTACTGTCCGCGATCACGCTCTTCAATGCCGATATCTGCCCAATAATAATTCGGCAACATCTGATGACCGACACTATTAATTTTACCATCTTCTAATAGTATTTTACCAGAAATACCTCCAATCTTAGGATTACTTTCTAATTTCTTAACTAAAATCGCTAACCATTGAGAATCTAAATTTGCATCGTTATTCAGAAACCCGATATACTCTCCCTTAGCCTGTTGAATGCCGAAGTTGAGAGCGCTGGAAAAGTTATTTTCTGAGTTCGCGAAAACTCGAACATTTGGATACTTTTGATGTAGGAAATCTACCGATCCATCTTGCGATCCGTTATCAACAACGATCGTCTCAATCCGCTCCTGCGGGTAATCTAAGCCTCGTACCGAATTCAAACAATCCGGCAGATACTTCAGACCGTTATAGTTAACAATAATCAAAGAACAAAACGGGCGATCGATCATTTTTTATAACTCCGGTTCGATCCCCAACTCTCTCAACTTTTCGGCTAATCGTGCTGCTTCCTGTTGAGCTAATTGCTTCGCCTGACGTTCTCGTTCTAACTGAATTTCTGCCATTTCCGCTCTTTCCATTTCCGATCGCGCCGCCTCTTCTGGGGTAGGAACTATAACACCATCAACGGTAAAATAGCGCAATCGCTCGGCTTCTACACCCAGATACAAACCCAACTCTTCACTCCACCGCCAACCGCGATTGTTGGGGGTAATTGCTTGATATTGATGTCCGCTTAACCGCCATCCATAAAACTCTAAAGTTTCCGGCGAAAACCAGAAATATTCTGGCGTGCGAAATCGATTTTGGTACAATTCTTTTTTAACGGTACGATCGACCGTTGCCGTCGAAGTAGACAGCAACTCCACAATCAAATTCGGATATTGTCCCTCTTCTTCCCAAACGACCCAAGATTTGCGAGAACGCTTTTGGGTTAGCTGCACTAAGAAAAAATCAGGACCCCAGAAATCGCGATTTCGCAATTGCTGTCGACTGAAATAAATCGTTAAATTCGCGCCGATAAAGTAATCATTACGTTCCCGCCACAGCCACTCCAAACAACTGACGAGCAACAACAACTGCATATAATGTATGGAACTTTCCATTTCCGGCTCGTCGCTCTCAATTTGCGTGGCATCTGGCATCATTGTCTCGAGTTGTGCGGCAGTTAGAACCATATATGCCTCACCTCCTCAAAGGTTGAGTTGAGTTTCCATCGTATCCTCAAACTGATCGCTTCGCTCTCATTTCTATTGTATAGCTTTCAAGCGATCAATTTCCGCTTTGAGTCGATCGATTTCTTGCGATTGTGCCTCCAAGCGATTCATCATTTCCTCAAAACGATTAGTGATATCAGCTTGTAAATCTTGTTTGAGCGTTTGTTGCGATCGCGCTAATCCCCGTACAATCCGAGTATTTGCGCTATTATAAATCACCTGCTGTTCTAGCGACGGACGCAGCAATTTTCGCAAGAGACTTTTCACGGCAATAATAACCACACCCCACTTCCTTGCCGAAGTCAGCGGTACGTTATAAATATCGTAGCCAGAGTTTAATAATGCCAAATCTTCCGCATCGACATTGGCAACAATCTCATTCTCTTCTGAATTAAATTTTGCGACTTCGATCGCCCCAATTTGTGGTTTCAGTGCTTGCCGCAACCGCTGTAAAATCTGCTGTTTTTCAATGGCTTCTTCAGCAACTTTTTTCATATCCAGTTCCATGACATCGGGCGAAGCATTCGCACTAATTTGATGGGCTGCGTTGTCCTACTAACCGAATACTTCGCCCCTACAGATGACCAATGACCATTAAACTAACTCAATTTGACAGTCATCCCCCACCATAAATCGTACCGCTTTCGGGCGTTTGGGTGCGGGCAAAACGTGCGCTCGTCGTCCGATCAAACTATCGACAATGCGTTGGTGAATGTTTTCCAATTTTGCCCCTTGCAAAATCACGCTGTGTTCGATATCAACATCGATCAAAGTAGAACGATCGGCAATGCTGCTGTAAGGACCGACAAAGCAGTTTTCCAAGTGACAATTTTCGCCGATAATCACCGGACCGCGGATAGAACAATTGACGATGCGCGTTCCTTCGCCAATTTGCACCCGTCCGATGATTTGGCTTTTGTCATCGACTTGACCTTGTACGGAAGATTGCAAGCGCGTATCGAGGATAATTTGGTTCGCACCGAGAAGGTCGTCTTTTTTCCCGGTATCCAACCACCAACCGTCGATAATGCGAGATTCGACATCCTGTTTGAAATCGATTAAATTTTGGATGGCGTCGGTGATTTCCAATTCTCCCCGTGACGAGGGTTTAATCCGATCGATCGCCTCGTGAATGGTACTAGAAAAATAATAAATTCCTACCAACGCGAGATTAGAAGGCGGATCTTTCGGCTTTTCGATTAATTGCAACACCCGCCCCTTTTCATCGGTGGTTGCTACCCCAAACGCGCTAGGATTTTCCACGGGGCGCAGTAAAATCAAAGCATCGAGATGATGGCTTTTAAAATCGTCTAGGAACGGCGTCAGATCCTTTTCGATCAGGTTGTCCCCGAGGTACATAATAAACGGAGAATCCCCGAGAAAGGGTCGGGCAACTTTCACCGCGTGCGCCAATCCGGCGGGTTGGTCTTGGAGAATGTAGGTGATTTTCGCGCCGAATCGATCGCCGTTTCCGGTGGTGGCTTTCACTTCTTCCCCGGTTTCGGGACTGATGACGATGCCGATATCGGTAATCCCGGCGGCAACGATGCCTTCAATCCCGTACCAGAGAATGGGTTTGTTAGCCACCGGAACCAGTTGTTTGGCTCCCGTGTAGGTCAACGGACGCAGGCGAGTGCCTTTTCCACCAGAGAGAATGAGTGCTTTCATACGAGTTTTATCTGCTGTGGGGGTTGTCTTGTAATCTGCACGTTGGCGATAAACCACCTACACTATAGCCTGAGTTTTCAGCACAATGTTTCGACGATCGCGAAAACGATGCAACGTCAGTCCCCCGGCATCCCCACTTCCCCCTGCGTCTTAAAAGAATCCCCCAACTCACATGACGGCGGCTATAACTGCACGGAGGATGCCAATAATTGCGTGGCGTCCTCCGCATTCAGGGGCAAACTCATCAAATAGCCTTGAATATCTTTACAACACAAATCGCGCAACAAATCTCGGTGTTCTTCCGTTTCTACCCCTTCAGCAACCACGCTTAAATTCAGTCCGCGTCCCAAAGCGAGAATGGCATCGATCGTGGCTGTATCGCTGGCGTCGATCGTCAATTCGCGTATAAACGATCGATCAATTTTCACCTTATTAAAGGGTAAGCGCTTGAGCAAGCTCAGAGAAGCATACCCAATCCCGAAGTCGTCCATGGTGATTCGGATGCCGATGTCCTGCATTTTAGCTAAGGTAGCACGGGTGAAATCGAGATTTTTCAGAGCCGTGGCTTCGGTAATTTCCAATTCTAAAAACTGCGGATCTAATTGAGTTTCTTCGAGAACTTGGCAAATGGTTTCTAATAAATTGGGTTGTTGAAATTGTCGTTCGGAAAGATTGACGGCAATACAAATCGGGGGAAATCCCCGCTCTTGCCATGCTTTATTTTGGGCGCACGCCGTTTGCAAAACCCACCGACCGATGGCGTCGATTAACCCCATTTCTTCCGCCAGGGGAATGAAAACTTGGGGAGAGATCGCCCCGAGTTCGGGATGCTGCCAGTGGGTTAGGGCTTCCATTCCGGTAATTTGCCCGGTTTCGGTATTAAATTGCGGGTGATAGTAAATCGACAATTCTTGACGGGCGATCGCGTAGGGCAAGCTATTTCTCAACGCCAGGGTTTCCGTCGCCTCGGCACTCATTTGCGGCTGGTAGAGTTGATAGTTGTTGCGACCTTGCTCTTTCACTTGATAGAGGGCGACGTCGGCATTTTTGGTCAGGGTTGCCCCATCTTCGCCATCCTGGGGATAGACGGCGATGCCGATGCTGCAAGAAACGTGCAGTTGGTGGTTGTCGATGGCGAAGGGGGGTTGCACCGCACCGAGAATGCGCTGGGCGATGTGGGTGGCATCCTCGACGCCGTGGATGTGGGGCAGCAGCAGCACGAACTCGTCGCCCCCCCAACGGGCGATGGTGTCGCCGTCGCGCAAACAGCCCTGCAATCGCTGTACCATTTGCCGCAACACCTCGTCGCCGACGGGATGTCCGAGGGTATCGTTAATCCACTTGAAGCGATCCAAATCCAGGAACATGACGGCGAGTTGGTGGGTTTGGGCGCAGGCATCGGCGATCGCCCACGATAGGCGCAGATCGAACAGCGTGCGGTTGGGCAAGTCCGTGAGAGCATCGTGAAAGGCTTGATGCCGAATGCTCGTTTCCACCCGATGGCGTTGAAGAGCACTGCCAAAACTGGTGGCGATTTCCTGCAAAATCGCGATTTCGCTGCGAGACCACTCTCGCACTTGCCGGGAGTCCCCAAATCCCAAATACCCCCAAAATTTGCCCTCGATGTGGATGGGCAGCATCAAGACCGAGATCGTGTCATCGATCGCCGATCGCCGCGATGGGGGAAGTTCGCTCGCCACCACTCGTACCGGAGCTTCTGCGACCAAGCTGGCGTAATGCTCGTTGAGGAGGGTAATTTCTCGAGCTGAGAACTCGGACTCATCGTCCGCGTTTTTCGCCCACTCGAACTGAACGATCGCCGAAAGACTGCCGTCGAGTTGCATTTGGCACTCGCAAATGTAAACCCGATCGACCCCGGCTGCCTTCGAGAGCGTTTCTAAGGCGCGATCGACCGCCGTTTGACAGTCGGCATGGGCGAGTAAATGGTTCGCCGCTTTGGCAACGCCCCACAACAGTCGATCGCGCTGGCGTCGTTCGCTCTCCGCTTGCTGGCGGCGTCGGGTAGCCACGTCGGCTTGCCGATTTTGCTCGTGCATCCCCAATTGGGTGGCAATCGCGTCTAACAGTTCGACAATTTCGGCATCCGGTTGCCGATCGCTCTGAGTAAAAAAGACTAAGACCCCCATCAGGCGATCGCGAAGTGACTCTAAAGGAGTATCGCGTTGGCGTAGCCCGTCTTTGGGTCGTAGCGACGACCTGGGAGTATCGTTGGCAGTCACGGGAACGGCGAGCCAGCCGCCGAGTTCGTACCGAGTGGCGATTTCGGGGTCTGTGATTTTCTCCCACTGCGGGTGTAGAGATCGCCACACCCGCCCCAACAATCCGTCTCCGGGGAGAACAACCAAACCCTGCCGTTCCCGTCGCCACTCTTGCAGGCGATCGCGAAGCGACTCCAAAGGAGTATCGCGTTGGCGTAGCCCGTCCTTGGGTCGTAGCGACTCCTCCGGAGTATCGTTGCCCACATAAGCGATCGAACTGCATGCGAGTGCCAAGCGATCCGCCATTGGCAGCCAAACTTCAGCATAGTCCCATTGAGTGGCTTCGCATACTTGACGCAGAACGATTTTCCAAATTTCTGGGAGCGTCAGACTGGCCTCCTGGCTCGATCGATCTCGATCCAAGCAAATCGTCCGAGCCAAACAACGCAGGAGTTTGATTTGGACGAGGAGGCGCTGTTGTTCTCTCCAACCCGGAGCACTGGCGGTCATAGGTGACATTCGGGAATGAATTTCCAGCTTCGATGAGAGCGCGATCGATCGATCTCCGGAATGGAGATCGATCGAATCGGAAGCCAGACGATGAAGTTGTTGCCTGTATTGAACCATGGTTTTCCCCAATGGAGCGACTCTACAATGCTTCCGGGAAGTGATGATTTCCGGAAGGGTTCTGGCAAGTGCTCTCTGAGTAAGTTTACGTAAGACTGGGCGTGCGCTCCGGATTGCGTCTGCGCAAAAGTACTGAATCTGCTCAAACCTTTTATATGCGGTCAATCGCACGATCGACAACTTGACAGTTACATGAGTTTTTGATAGCTGCTTTTCTTATTTTATCGTTCTAGCTCAATCGCGCCTGAAGATGTGGGAGGGGAGTGACCCCTCAATGCAGTGGGCGAGTGGCTAGAGCGTGCCTTCAAAGTCAAAATCTACTGTAGGGGCGTAGCATTGGCTCGACCATCTTTTGAGCCAACCCACAAATGACGTTCGATTACGATTGCAACAAGCGCAAGATTTGACTGGGATTGTCGAATTCGCCGACCAAGCGTTGCACGGGAAGGGGCCAAACGCGCATTAAGGTTGGCGTGGCGGTGATGCGTTCGGCTTCTGCTTGTTCGGGATGTTTCGAGATGTCGATTACTTTTAAAGTATAGGGTCGATCGAGTGCTCGATCGAGTAATTGGTATAGCGTCAATAGGGATTGCTCGATCGCCGCATTTTGCCCCTTAATAAAAAGGTGTAAGACGTAGCCGCTCACTTCGGCAAGCTCGATATTTCCACTGAGATCGTTTGTCATCCCGAAATTGCGAGTTTGAGCTAACTCAACCCGTACTACCAAATTCCGTTCTTCCCACAACGACCCAAAAGAAGAACGATAAGCGGACAAACTCAGCGGATTGCACCATTCCGGCACGTCCGTCACGGGTTGCCACACGGCATCATCCGTCTCGAATGCCGCATTTAACAGTGCGCGACATTCAAATAAAGGGGGATAAGCTTCGGCAAAAACCCTCACGTGTTGCGTCTGCGGGTCGATACACCGATCGATCGTGGCGGTATAGAACGGCACGAGAAAATGTGGCGGTTCGCTCAATCCCAACCACTCTTGCACCGACGTGCATAAATGAACGTGCCACCGATTGCGTTTTTGGGGATCGATACAGTAGAAAAAATCTCCCCCAGGCGTCATCAAGGCAATGCCTTTGAACGATTGAGGGAGTTGACGTTGGTCATTTGTCATTGGCGGTTTGGGGTTTGGGGTTTGGGGTTGGTCATTTGTCACGGGTCATTGGTCATTTGAGGATTTGCGCTTTCGCATTCACGTTACGATCTCCGTGTCTCCGTGTCCCCGTGTCCCCGTGTCCTCCTTCCCCTGCTCTCTTTACTCCTGTAGGCGTAGCCAGTGCGAAGCAATTACTCCTGAACTCCTGGTTCTAAACCCTTCCTCGGAGGAATTGCGCCATTTCGTTTGGCGTCGGCGATTTCTCCAACGCCTCTTCTTCGGTAATCCGACCTTCTTGGTACAGATTCAGCAGCGCTTTGTTCATGGTAATCATACCGTCAAATTCCGATCGCAACATCACCTGCGTGATTTCTTCCATTTGATCGTTGACGATATATTCCTTAATCGAGTCAGTGGCAATCAAGATATCGTGATACGCCGCGCGTTTGCCATCGGTGGTCTTACACAAACCTTGGGCAATAATTGCCACCAGAGATTCGGCAAGCGACACCCGGAAGGCAGGCTGTTCCGCCGGGGGGAACATCCCCATCACCCGTTCGATGGTTTTCACCGCACTGTTGGTGTGCAGCGTTCCCATCACCAAGTGTCCGGTAGAAGCTGCTTTCAGGGCGATATTCATCGTTTCTTTGTCCCGAATTTCCCCCACCAGAATCAAATCCGGATCTTCCCGCAGTGCCGCCTTCAACGCATTAAAGAACTGTAAGGTATGGCGACCCACTTCCCGGTGTTTGATCAGGGATTTCTTACTGACGTGAACGAATTCTACGGGGTCTTCGATGGTGATAATGTGATAGGGCTTATTGCGGTTGATGTAGTCGATCATCGCCGCCAGGGTAGTGGATTTCCCAGAACCCGTGGGACCTGTGACCAAAATCAGTCCTTTATGGTAATCGACGCTGATGCTGCGGAAGACCTCGGGCAATTTAAGTTGTTCCAAGGTGAGGATATCGTTACCGATCAGTCGCAGCACCATCGACGGACCGTTGGTACAGTCGAAGACGTTGATGCGGACGCGCACGAAGCCCATGTGCGCCGCACCGTCGAAGTCCAGTTTTTCCTGAAACTGACGAATTTCTTCGTCGGTCATGATTTCCCGCAACCAACTCATAAAAGTGTCGAGATCCGTCACGGGCCATTCGGTCGTAACGATATCGCCGCGACTGCGGAAGCGAGGGGTTTCGCCAACGCCGAGGTGAACGTCGGAGACGCCCATATCGTTGGCTTTGCTGACGATCTCCCGCAGTGTGGGATGTCCGGGACTGGGACCCGCACCGCGACGGGGAGTGGCGGCGGCAGGACTTGCTTGGGCTGGGGGAGGTGGGGCGGCAGCCGGAGGCGCGGTACGCGGGGGAATACCCGGTGGGGG
>DVED01000154.1 GCA_015295945.1 Oscillatoriales cyanobacterium M59_W2019_021
CTCTAATTTAATTATACGCGATTTCGATGCACTAATCCGGATTGAATCACAAAAAGCCGTCCTAGAAGGACGGGGCTTGAAACCCAAAATTTTCGGTCATTGGTTATTAGTCATTAGTTGGTAGGGAGTGCCACCGGAACGAAACGCACCACCCATTACCCATTACCCAACCTTCCCGCCGTTCGCAAAATTTGACACGCCAGCACCGCCGCCCCAAAGCCGTTATCGATATTCACCACGCCGATTCCCGCCGCGCAGGAGTTGAGCATCGTTAACAGGGGGGAAATGCCGCCGAAGTGAGCGCCGTAGCCGATGCTGGTGGGGACGGCAATCACCGGACAATCCACCAAACCGCCAACAACGCTAGGCAGTGCCCCTTCCATCCCCGCCACGACAATTAAGACATCGGCGGTGCCCAGAACGTCTAAATTGCCCAATAAGCGGTGAATTCCGGCAACGCCAACATCCCAGAGACGCTTGACCTCAAAACCGAAGATTTCGGCGGTGAAGGCGGCTTCTTGGGCGACGGGGATATCGGAGGTTCCGGCTGTGACGATGGCGATCAATCCTGGATATTTCGGCGTTAGGGGATCGGGGGCAATGGCACAAATCCGGGCAACGCGATCGTATCGCAAATCCCGAATGCGAGTTCTGAGGTGGGCAAACACCTCGGGTTCGATGCGGGTTGCCATAATCGGCACGGATTGCGACAATTCTGCATTTTTTTGCTGCATTGCCTCCATGATTTGCCAAATTTGTTCGGGGGTTTTTCCCATTCCCCAAATCACTTCGGGAAAACCATTGCGGAGGGAACGATGGTGGTCGATTTTGGCAAAATCCCCCACGGATTCAAAGCTAAAATGCCGGAGTTTCTCCACGGCTGCATCGGGAGTCACCCTTCCGGTTGCCACGGCGGTTAATAAGTGATGAAGGGTTTCGTGAGGGGTCATGGGGGCAAATCGACGCGCAAACTGGCTATCTTCCTTAAAAGTACCGCAAAATCGGCGATCGACGGTCGATCGAGTGGAAGGGCAATCTTGCCAATCGGTTAAATTTAAGACATTTGGCGGATGCGTTGCCCGATGGAGACATGGTAATTCATCATTAAGGGGAACCTCAAGATTTCATGACAAATGCACGTCGCCGTTAACCAGAGATTCCCATACTTCCCAAACTCCCCGCTTCCTAGGCGTTATCGCTCTTGAAGTTGACCGTTTGGGGAGATGGCAAAACTGCCCGCGCTTTTCCGGACGGCCTTCTTACTGTTATACTCCTGTGGAGCCGCCAGCAAATGTCCGAACCCTTGAAGGAAATTCCAATCGACAATGGGATGCTTGAGTATACTTCGAGAAGCGAGACTGCGGCTATCCCCCAACGGACGATAGATCGGTCGAGTGACATTCCGATCTCATCGGTAAGTTGGCGAGCATTGATGCTGTTAAATGAAATCGATCGAGAAACATGAGAATTGGCGCAACGTATCTCGGAAACGATCGCTGTGAGTTTACCGTTTGGGCTCCTTTGCTACAAGATGTAGCCCTCCAAATCGCAGCCCCTAAACCCCAACTCATTCCCATGCAAAAAGAAGGGCGGGGATACTGGACGGTGACGGCAGACGATATTCCTCCCGGTACGCTATATTCCTATCAATTAGAAGGGACGACAACGCGACCCGATCCGGTATCTTACTGTCAGCCGAATGGCGTTCACCAACCTTCGCAAGTCATTGACCAAAACGCATTTTCTTGGACGGATTTCAATTGGCAAGGAATCCCCCTCGAAGACTATATCATCTACGAACTGCACGTCGGCACGTTTACCGAAAAAGGAACGTTTGAGGCGATTATTGATCGTCTCGACGACTTAAAAGAACTGGGAGTGAATGCGATCGAAATTATGCCCGTGGCGCAGTTTCCGGGCGATCGCAATTGGGGATACGATGGCGTCTATCCCTTCGCCGTTCAAAACTCCTACGGCGGCGTCAACGGACTGAAAACTTTAGTTGATGCGTGCCACCAAAAAGGTTTCGCCGTCATCATGGATGTGGTGTACAATCACCTCGGTCCAGAAGGCAACTATACCGCAAATTTTGCACCGTATTTTACCGATAAATATCGCACCCCGTGGGGAAGCGCCCTCAACTTCGATGATGCGTACAGCGAAGGCGTTCGCAATTTCTTTATCGAAAATGCCCTTTACTGGTTCCGAGACTACCACATCGACGCGCTGCGGTTAGATGCAATTCACGCCATTTACGACTTTTCTGCCAAACACTTTTTAGCCGAACTAGCGGAAAAAACAAACGAGTTTTCTCAACAGCAAGGGCGATCGTTTTATCTAATTGCTGAAAGCGACCTCAACGACGTTCGGATTATCAATCCCCCCAGCAAAGGTGGGTATGGCATAGACGCACAATGGTGTGATGATTTTCACCACAGCTTGCACAGCCTGATAACGAAAGAAGACAGAGGCTATTATCGAGACTTCCGCGAGTTCAGAACCCTGGTAAAAACCTTACAGGAAGGGTTTGCTTATTCGGGACAATATTCGGAGTTTCGCCAGCGGTATCATGGCAGTCCGGCAGGGGATCTCGATCCGGCGCAATTCGTGGTTTGCTGTCAAAATCACGATCAAGTTGGTAACCGAATGTTAGGCGAACGCCTTTCGCAATTGGTGTCGTTTGATGCGCTGAAATTAGCCGCAGGGATAGTGTTACTTTCTCCCTACATTCCTTTACTCTTTATGGGAGAAGAGTACGGCGAAGACGCACCATTTTTGTACTTTATCAGCCACAGCGATCCGGGTTTAGTCGAAGCCGTTCGCCAGGGACGCAAAGCTGAATTTGAAGAGTTTCACGCAGTAGGAAAACCTCCAGATGCGCAAGATTCCGCCACCTTTGAGAAATCAAAGCTAAACTGGAAAAAGCGCCGGGAAGGCAAGCATCAAGCCTTGCTAAACTTGTATCGAACTCTCATAAAACTTCGCCGCCAAATTCCCGCATTGAAATGCCGCGATCGCCAAAGTATCGAAATTAACAGTTTTGAAGCTGAAAAAATTATTACCTTAAGAAGGTGCAGTGGCAACAGTCAAGTGTTGGCAATCTTCAATTTCAGCGATCGCGAACAAACCACCCAACCCGTACTCCCAGAAGGAAACTGGAAAAAAATACTCGACTCCTCAGATCCCCAATGGAAAGGCAACGGTTCGACGCTGCCGGACAAATTTGATCGATCCTTAACACTGACACTTCCCGCTCAAAGTTTCGTTCTCTACCAAGTTGAATAGTTTTTAACTGTAACATTTTTAAAATCGAGGTTCAAACCGTGCGTATTCCTGCCTCAACTTACCGCATTCAATTCAATCCCAGTTTTGGATTTGAAGCGGCAAAAAAGATTGTTTCGTATCTAGCCGATTTGGGGATTTCCGATCTGTATGCATCGCCGATTTTCAAAGCGCGATCGGGTAGTACTCACGGTTACGATGTCGTCGATCCCAACCAACTCAATCCCGAATTGGGAACTGAAGAATCTTTTGAAGAACTCATAGAGGAAATTCAGAAAAATGAGATGGGATGGTTGCAGGATATCGTTCCCAACCACATGGCATACGACAGCCAAAATCGATTTTTAATGGATGTTCTGGAAAACGGTCCAGATTCAGAGTATTTTACCTATTTTGATATCGACTGGGAACATCCCTATGGTGACATCAAAGGTCGTGTATTAACCCCCTTGCTGGGAGATTTTTACGGTCGATGTTTGGAAAACGGAGAGATTCAGCTTGCCTACGATAGCTCTGGGTTAAGCGTTAATTACTACATTTTGAAAATCCCGTTACGGATCGAATCTTACGCCAAGTTAATCACCTACGAATTGCATCGATTGGCAAAAGCTTTAGGACGCGAAAATCCCGATTTTGTCAAACTGCTCGGGATTCTCTACATCCTCAGAAATATTCCGGCAGAAGCCTCCAGCCAACAGAAACGGGATCAAAGCAGTTTTGTTAAAGGTTTGCTTTGGGAACTGTACCGGGACAATCCAGAAATTCAAAAATTCGTTGATCGCAATATTGAAATCTTCAACGGAGAAAAAGGAAACCCAGAAAGCTTTAATTTACTCGACGAACTCTTATCCGAGCAATTCTTCCGCTTGTCCTTTTGGAAAGTGGGAGCGGAAGAACTGAACTACCGCCGATTTTTTACGGTTAACGAATTAATTTGCGTTCGAGCGGAAGACTCCAAAGTTTTACCTAACACTCACGAATTAATTCTCAAATTCGTCGAAGCTGGAAAATTTACAGGATTGAGAATCGATCACATCGACGGACTGTATAATCCCACGCAATATTTAAATAAACTTCGCAACAAAGTTGGGGATACCTATATTGTGGTTGAGAAAATCCTGGAACTTGAAGAAGAATACTTCTCTCGCCACGATGAAATCCCTAGCGACTGGAAAATTCAAGGAACTTCTGGATACGATTTCCTCGATTGTGTCAATAGCCTATTCTGTTTTTCTCAGGGGGAAACATACCTCAAATTTAGCGAGATATACTCTCGGTTTACGGGATCGAATATTTCTTACGAGCAAATTGTTTTAGAGAAAAAGCGCCTAATTGCCGATAAAAACTTAGCTGGCGATGTCGAGAATTTGGCAAACTTGCTCAAACGAATTGCCGGACAGTATCGGTACGGTCGAGATTTCACGCTCAACGGTTTGCGGAAAGCGATTTTGGAAGTTTTGGTCGAGTTTCCCATGTATCGAACGTACATTAATTCCGACAAAGTTCGAGAAACCGATCGCGTTTATATCCAAGAAACCATCGAGCGTGCCAAATCTCAAATTCCCCAACTGATTAACGAGTTAAATTTCTTAGAAAAAATCCTGCTTCTAGATTATGAAGAATCGTTAACCGACGACGATCGCGCCTTGTGGCTGCATTTTGTCATGCGCTTCCAGCAGTTTTCCGGACCGCTGATGGCAAAGGGTTTAGAAGATACAGCACTGTACGTTTACAACCGCTTGATTTCGTTAAATGAAGTGGGAGGGACGCCGAATTTATTCGGGATTTCGACTTCCGTTTTTCATAACTTCAACCAACGATGGCAAGATCGATGGCCCCACTCGATGAATGCCACCTCAACCCACGATACCAAACGCAGCGAAGACGTTCGCGCTCGGATTAACGTGATTTCGGAAATTCCCGACGAATGGGAAACCCAAGTTAAACTGTGGAACGAACTGAATCAACCTTACAAAATCCAAGATCGAAATCGTGCGATTCCCGATGCCAACGATGAATACTTTTTGTATCAAAATTTAGTCGGTGCGTTTCCCTTTTTTGATCGCGACTATGGCGAATTCGTCGAACGGATCAAGGATTACGCCATCAAAGCCGTACGCGAAGCTAAAGTGCATACGGCATGGTTGCGACCGGATAGCGATTACGAATCCGGATTTATCGCCTTTATCGAAAAAATTCTCGAGTCCTCTCCCGAGAATCGATTTTTAGCGGAATTTAGATCGTTCCAAGAGCGAATTGCTTTCTATGGAATGTTTAATTCCCTCTCGCAAACCCTCCTGAAAATTGCCTCTCCCGGCGTTCCCGATATTTATCAAGGCACCGAATTGTGGGATTTCAGTTTGGTCGATCCCGACAATCGCCGTCCCGTGGATTTCGAGTGGCGGCGGGGTGCGTTGCAGGACATCAAACAGCGATCAAAAGCAAATTTGTCGGAATTAATTGCTGACTTAATCGAATATATTAAAGACGGACGTATTAAACTCTTCTTAATTGCTCGATCGCTAGCCGCTCGCAATGCTAATTTAGAATTATTTCAACAAGGGTCTTACATTCCCCTAGATGTCCTGGGAGAACATCAAGATCGAATCGTGGCTTTTGCTCGCCATACCCGCCAACAAACCGCGATCGCCATCGTTCCTCGTTTTCTCACTAGTTTAGTCGAACCGGGAACCTTACCTCTCGGAGAAAAGATCTGGGAAGATACGCGAATTATTATTCCCCAAGGATTGCGAGCGGCATGGAAAGATGCCATAAGCAATACCGAAATTCCCGAAAGCGATACGATTTATATCGGTCAAGCTTTGGCACATTTTCCCGTGGCGTTGCTGTTATCTCAAGAAGGCGATCGAACCTCAACTCGCAGTTTGGCAGCAACCGCCAGTCAGGAGTTGAGAACCCAGCGGTAGAAGCCGTTCGGTAAGACTCAAATCTAGCCGGGAACTTAAGTTCCCGGCTAGTAGCTGAAGTCCCTTCAATTGGACTGAATCATTCACATAAACTGAAGGATTACTAAATCACTGTTGCAGTCTTCTAATGAATCTCGTCTAAAATTTATACCTATCAATCTTTCTCCTTCTGCCCTCTGCCCTCTGCCTTCTACCCTAAAACCTCAAAATTCGGGATAGATCGATCTCCACATCCGGAAAAGCGATCGGTCTTATCGTTCCTTCCGAAATCGTTATTTGCGAACCATAAGTTCCGCTTTCGCCATCGGGATCGCGCATCACCACGACTGCTATCCGTCGCAAATCAACCACCCAATATTCGCGAATTCCCGCCCTTGCATAAATTGCTGCTTTCTCGTTTAAATCCTTACTCAAACTGGAATGAGAAAATTCAATCAACCAAAAAATATTCTCCGGATAAGGATGATGTTCCCAATATTCTTCCGATTTCGGTTCCACAATTGCCAAGTCGGGTTCCGGTTCCGAATGGCTTTCGGGAATGGTAATCGGGTGTCCTTCCCGAACGATCGCCCGATCGCCCAACACCCGAATTAAATAGTCTCGAGAATCGGTACTAGAAGCCGAATGAGGAATCCCTTCTGGAACCATTTCGACAATTTCTCCATTTAAAAGTTCCACGGGACGATCGTCGAGTATCCCCGCTTCGATAATGCGATGGTAATCCTCGATCGTCCATTTCGCTAATGTTACAGTCACGATCTTTCCTCCGATCGAAGTTGAATTAACCCTGTATGAGGGGCGATCTTTGAAAAATGGGCTTCATTAGTTCGATTGTATAGCGTTTCTCAGGTGAGTTCAGGTGAGTAAAGTCCGAGCTTGTAGGGGCGGGTTACAGCCGTGCGTTTTTTCTTCCCTTCCAACCCAGCCACTCCCATTCGCCCTCATCGACAACTCGCGTTAACATAACTTCGTAGAGCGATACAATCGTTCAATACATACCACCAAAACTTGGGTTCTATGGAATTAAAACTTTGGCCCGGCAAACCCTATCCCCTCGGTGCGAACTGGGACGGAAAAGGCACGAACTTCGCCCTCTTTTCCGAGAACGCCAACGCCGTAGAGTTGTGCCTGTTCGACGAAAAAGGATGGGAAACTCGAGTCCCCCTAACCGAAGTTTATAACTTCGTCTGGCACGGCTACGTTCCCGGCATCCAACCCGGTCAGCAGTACGGCTTTCGCGTCCACGGTCCCTACAATCCCGAGGAGGGACATCGCTTCAACCCCGCCAAACTCCTCATCGACCCCTACGCCAAAGCCATCGCCGGAGACGTGATCCACGGACGGGAAATCTTCGGCTACGACTGGGATAGCGAAGACGAAGACTTATCTTACAGCGAACTCGACGACGCGCACCTCGTCCCCAAAGCCGTCGTCATCGACGAAACCTTCGACTGGGAAGGCGACACCCACCCACAAATTCCTTGGCACAAAACCATCATCTACGAAACCCACGTCAAAGGCTTTACCCGACTCCATCCCGACATTCCCGAAGCTTTGCGGGGAACCTACGCCGGACTGGCGCATCCCGCTGCCATCGACCACCTCAAATCTTTGGGAATTACCGCCGTCGAACTCCTCCCCGTCCACCACTTCATCGGCTGTCCCGGCTTTCTGGCAGCCAAGGGATTGCGGAACTACTGGGGATACGATTCCATCGGCTACCTGGCGCCTTACTCCCGCTACAGTTCCAGCGGCAATACGGGACAACAAGTCAACGAGTTTAAGGCGATGGTTAAAGCCCTCCACGCCGCCGGAATCGAAGTGATTATCGACGTGGTGTACAACCACAGCGGAGAAGGCAACCACATGGGACCGACCCTGTCGCTGCGGGGTATCGATAACGCCGTTTACTACCGTTTGGTAGAAGACGACCCCCGCTACTACATGGATTTTAGCGGTTGCGGCAACTCTCTCAACGTCTGCCATCCCCAAGTGCTGAAGCTGATTATGGATAGCTTGCGGTATTGGGTGTTGGAGATGCACGTCGATGGGTTCCGGTTCGATTTGGCAACGGTTCTGGCGCGAGAAACCGATCGGGTGGATACCTTTGCCGCCTTTTTCGACATCATCCACCAAGATCCGGTACTGTGCAACGTCAAATTAATTGCCGAACCTTGGGATATCGGCGAAGGGGGCTACCAAGTGGGACAATTCCCCTTGCTGTGGTCGGAGTGGAACGGTCGCTATCGGGACACCATACGCGACTTTTGGCGGGGAATCGACGAAACCTTGTCGCAGTTTGCCTACAGCTTTACCGGGAGTTCCGACCTGTACGAAAGCAACGGACGGCGACCCCATGCCAGCATTAACTTTATCACCGCCCACGACGGGTTTACCCTGCACGATCTGGTGAGTTACAACCAGAAACACAACGAAGCCAACGGCGAAGACAGTCGCGATGGGGAAAACCACAATCGATCGTGGAATTGCACGACGATCGAAATGCCGGAGGTAGAACCCTTAGAAGAGGGAGAAGAACCGCCACCGCTAGACCCTTGCCTGGGAGACGGGGAAACCGACGATCCCCAGGTGCAAGCCTTGCGAGAACGCCAAAAGCGGAATTTCCTCACTTCGTTACTGCTGTCCCAAGGGGTGCCGATGGTGCTTGCTGGGGACGAAATGGGGCGATCGCAAGGGGGTAATAACAATGCCTACTGTCAAGATAACGAGATTTCCTGGATCGATTGGGACTTGCGGTACAAAAACGCCGACTTGCTGGAATTTACCCGTCAGTTAACCCAATTGCGTCGCGACCATCCCGTCTTCCGCCGCCGCAAGTGGTTCCAGGGACGTGCCATCCACGGTTCCGAGGTCAGCGATATCGCCTGGTTCAACCCCGACGGCGGCGAAATGACCGACGAACAGTGGCAAGTCGGGTATGCAAAGTCGATCGGGATTTTCCTCAAC
This sequence comes from Oscillatoriales cyanobacterium M59_W2019_021, assembly GCA_015295945.1. GTDB lineage: Bacteria > Cyanobacteriota > Cyanobacteriia > Cyanobacteriales > Geitlerinemataceae > DVED01. The sequence goes on from DVED01000154.1 coordinate 9,177, forward strand.
GGCGAAGAACTGACCACGCCAAGCGCTCGCGGGGAGCGGATTATCGACGACAGTTTCTTACTGTTGTTCAATGCTTACTGGGAAACGCTGGATTTCGTCATTCCCCCCCGCTTGGAAAACTTGCGATGGCTGGCGGTTATCGACACTGCCGAACCGAGATTCGTCCAATCTCAGGGAATTATTTATACCGACGGTAAAACCGTTCCCGTCACTGGGCGATCGATCGTCGTCCTCAAGTGTTTGCGGTAATGGGTCATGGGTCATAGGTAATTGGTAATTGGTCATGGTGCGTTTCGCATTCGCTCAACACACCCTACAATTTCAAGAACTCCTTACCATTCCCAACCCCAAATCCCAAATCCTAAATGACCGTCCCCAGCCAATTTACCCTCCATCACTTCGATCGCCTGGTTTCTACCAATCAGACCCTGTGGGAGGCGATCGAACGGGGTGCCGTACCGGGAACCGCCATCATCGCCTCGGAACAGTCGGGGGGACGGGGACAGTGGGGACGGCAGTGGCATTCCGATCGCGGCGGACTCTACCTTTCCGCCTATTGGCAACCGAACGTTAACCCTGATCGCCCGTTACAGTTAACCTTGTGCAGTGCTTGGGGAATTGCCGTCGCATTGCGCGATCGCGGCGTGCCCGTCGCCCTCAAATGGCCCAACGATCTGGTTTTGGGCGATCGCAAATTGGGCGGCATCTTAACGGAAACGCGAGTGCGGCAGGAACTCATTGCCCACTCTGTAGTCGGTATTGGTATCAACTGGGACAACCCCGTTCCGGAAACGGGCATCAACCTGACTTCCTTTTGGCAAGAACGCCAACAGGTGAGGACGATCGCCTCTTTAGACGAACTCGCCCAAATCGTCCTCCAAGGACTCGCTCGAGGGTGGCACTTCTGGCAGCAAGACGGAGAAACGGCACTGTTAGCGGCGTATAATGCCCTGTTGGTCAATGTCGGACAAGCCATCGAAGTCGGATCGCAAACCGGGGAAGTCCTGGGAGTTGCCGCCGACGGCAGATTGCGAGTCCGTCTAACTTCAGAAGCTGGCGAGAACTTTCCGGAAATTTCGATCGAACCCGGTAAAATTTCTCTGGGATACAATTCGTCGAGGAGTTCAGGAGTTACAGGAGTTGCAGAAGTTCAGTAGAGGATGAGGGGAAGCAGGAGTAGAAAAGCGACTAACAATAATGGTACGTTTCGTTCCTCAACACACCCTACCCACTAACCACTAACCACGAACAAACCCCAAACCCCAAACCCCCAATTTTCAAAATTAGTTAACAAAAGTCAACCCAACTTCGGTAACATGAACAGAGTTTAAATTTTGGGCTGCTCTCTAGGACGTACGAATTTCCCAGTTTGTCAACTCGGTAGGAACCTATGCCAAAACCTTTAACCCATTCCGATGCACATCAAATCTTCCTATTCAGAAGCGTCAGTTGGCTCGGCAGTCTGGGATTCCTCAGTGCGGGTCTGGTGGGCGCTCAAACCGCAGCCGCTCCCGAAGGAGCCAAAACCCCCATCGCCCCAGCCAAACCGAGTTTAGAAGGAGTTCCCCTCGAAACCGGGCATGAGTCCGCCCCCACTCCCGAGAAGGCTCCCATAGAGAGCTATCCCGTAGAGAGCGCTCCTGTGGAAAGTTATTCCGAAGACTACTACTCAGAGCCAGAAGTATCGCCCTCTGGGGAAGACGCGGCTCCCGTTCCCGAAACGTGGGAAAATCCGAAACCGGAAGTCTATACCGAACCGGAACCCCAACCCGAACCCGACTACAGCCACAGCTACATCGACTCCACGAATTACGACCTCGGAGCAACTACTCCCTACGACAATCCCCCAGCCGTGGTCATCCAAGAACGATCGACCGGATGCGAAGCCGTGATTTCCGGCAGTAGCGTTCCCGGTAGCGTCTGCGCGGCAGCCGACCCCAAATCCGCCCCCTCTTCGGAAACGCCTCAATACGGAAACGCACTGCCAAACGGGTTGTTACCGAGCAATACCGCCGCAACGCCTAACTCGCCGTCCCCCGAGGTTGGACTTCCCGAAGTCGGACTTCCCGCCGCCGGACTTCCCCCCGTCGGCGTTCCCAGCGAAACCCCCACCTACCCAGTTGCCGGAGAAAGCACTCCCGGATACTACTCCGCAGGGGACTCGACATCAGTCGATTACCCCCTCGCTGAAGTTTCCTATCCTGTTTCCGAATTCCCGGCAATAAACCTGGGGATGTTCCAAGTGGGAGCCAACGGACTCGTTCTCGACATCCGTCGCGGCGATTCCAGCGCTCTTTACAACCGCTTCTATAACCCCGAAGCCGTCGCCTTGCGCAATGCCAGCATCCGCCTCACCGCCTTGCCGGGGAACGGCAACACCAGCATCATCTTCCCCTTAAGCATTCCCGCCCCCATTACCTCGGCGTTTGGCTGGCGGATTCACCCGGCGTTGGGCGGCTCTCGCTTCCACTCCGGAACCGACTTGGGCGCTCCGGCAGGAACCCCCGTAGTCGCGGCTTTGGCGGGTCAAGTGAGCGTGGCTAACTTTTTGGGCGGTTACGGGTTAGCCGTGGTTCTCCAACACGAGAAAGCGACTAAGGAAACTCTTTACGGTCACTTGTCGGAAATTTTGGTGAAGCCAGGGGATGAGGTCAAACAAGGCGAAGTCATCGGTTTGGTGGGCAGTACCGGACTTTCCACCGGACCGCACTTGCACTTTGAGGTGCGCAAGCTGACCCCCCAAGGTTGGGTGAATCTCGATCCCGGCGGTCAATTGGAGTACGCACTGGCGCAAATGGTGAATAATTTCCGGACAACGCAAGCCAATGCGTCTTTGAAGCGTTTGAAGTCGGGATCGATCGATCCGAAATCGACTGAAGAATCGGTGAAAGATGCGAACTGGGAAACTGAAGACTTCGGAGAGAATGTAGAAGTGGAAACTCCCGAGACGGAGAGTGAAGAATAGAGAAATCACCCGAAAAATTTACCTTCGATGGTACTCTTCAATCGCCCGCGTGTCAGAGGTTTCACCCAAAATTGCCTTTAACCCACCCTTGACGAGCGGGTTTCGCCCCTATCGTCAAGGGTTCAACCGCCGGATCGATCGTTTTCCCTTCGCGAACTTCGTGTCTTTGCGATTGTTTCTTTTGGCACTAACCCCAAACTTTAACTGCTTGACGCTCATCCAGCTAACGCTTTGCGTATAACTGGAGATTCCCCGTTCACAGACACTTGACTAGATGTCTCGAAAGACACCCCCGTCAGATCGTCTC
>DVED01000043.1 GCA_015295945.1 Oscillatoriales cyanobacterium M59_W2019_021
CTCTAATTTAATTATACGCGATTTCGATGCACTAATCCGGATTGAATCACAAAAAGCCGTCCTAGAAGGACGGGGCTTGAAACCCAAAATTTTCGGTCACGTCAATTATGCCATATACGACTCAACCCACAGAATACAGCCAACGGCTGTATCCCTGGGCGATCGCTCGTTTGCTGCCCGATCTGCAACAATCGATTGTCGGGCGATTCCGTACTCCCGCCGATGCTGAAGGACACCTATTGTGTCTGCGTCGTCTGATTCCTAACGCTCGATTCGTCCTCTTTTTCGATCGAGATCCCGATCTCGCTCCCCAGGTTGAGGTAACATCGATCGTTCGTCCTGTGAGACTAACACACTTGTAAGGAGTTGTCACTCTGAAATCTGGCAAGGCAAAATTGACCCGATGCCAGATTTCAGCAGAGATCGAGCGATTACCAATTAGCTGCATTTAATTCGACTTTTCATCATCTAGCTTCCTGATCGATGCTTCCACAATATCTTCTAAACAATGATAGAGTAGAATCTGCGGTCTTTTCGGAGTTAAATTTAACCGCACGACAAATTTTTAATGGCGGCTAATTTCACCTCGCTAATTTCACCTCAAAAGTGGGTGCGGGCGAACCAACCTGCGGCCAAACCGATCGCCGAAACGAACGTTAAAAGCAAAAAAGCTTGCCAATCTTTCATCCGAGCTTGTTGGGCGTCTAGTCGGACGAGCGATCCGGCAGTCACGAGGAGAATCACTTGCGTGGTAATATTCAACCAAGTGAGGATGACCACGCTCAAAAACGAAGCAAAGATGGCGGAAACAAAGGCACGGGTATCGGAACCCAGCCACCGCACGAGCAAATAGCGAATCACCGACCAGGGGGAAGCTAAAGCCTCGGCGAGCAGTAACGTGAGGGAGATATTAACCACCCAGATCCAAGTAGGCGTGCGGGTATTGGTTAACGTCCAACCCCAAGTGGCATAGGCGATCGATAACAAGATGGCAGACAACCAGGGAAATTTGGAGAAAGAACGCAAGACGGACATGGGTCATATAGTTTTAATTAAATGCTGCTACAAATTCCCATCGGGAGCAGGGGAAGAGTGTAGATGTTTAGTCAGACGACGGTATGGGTCGTGATTGGGTGCTTTTGAGAATAAACAGGGTTCAGCAAAAAGTGCAAGAGGATAGTATAGCGTTTTCATTGACGATCTCCTCATGGTTTTGATCGTCTAGTCGGTGAAAAACCGCGTGAAATTACCGATCGTTCGCAACCGATCCTCGCTAACATCAGGGTCGGCGAAGAGTAAGCTATACTAACTCCATCAGTTTCAGAGTGCATTGAGAGGTCTTGTGATGAACGTTCGGATTTTATCCATCTGGCGTCAAGTGATGGCGCCATCGACAACGTGCCTTATCCTCGGGGCAATTGTGAATATTGGTATTGTGTGCCACTCGGCTACGGCTCAAACCAGCGAACCTGACGTTGATGCGTTTGTCGAAGCGTTACGGCTGGCAGCCCCCCCGGACAGTTTGGATGACGGGATGTATAGCGAATGGCAAGTCCTACCGGAAACCCTTCAGGGCTGGAGCGAGCAATGTTTGGAGCGGTCTGTAACCCCCGAGCAGTTTGAAGCCGACCCGGAGATGGCTCGGAGTGTCGTCGGTTGTGTCGCCGAATGGCAACTGGCAGAGCAATTTTCGGCGAGTGGAGACGAGCTAACGGCGGTGCGCGGAGCAGCTTGTTGGTGGATGACCGGAGAAGCGAGCGGGTGTGAGAGCGGTTTCACAGCCGATTATGTCGAGCAAGTCTTGAACTTTTACCAGGAACAGCTTCGTTCTCCACAATCTTAGTGGAGATGGGTTGATTCGAGTCACGTCGATTTAACTGGTGTCGGTTTTGGCGAACACGCCAATTCGATCCGAAATTCTCATCGTTTCGATCGCCCTTCTCGCAACCGATCGATCGGTGAGGATCGTTTTGTCGATCGAAAAACCGCGTGAAATTACCGATGGTTCGCGACCGATCCTCGCTGACAAATCTCTTCACCCGTACGTATTGACGTTACCCAACTCATTCGCACAACCTGACTGGCTATGAGGCTTTGAGTGATGTCCATTGCCGAAATCATTCAAGCTATACTTTCGATCTCGATCGTCAAATTTTTCAGCGATCTCCCGGATGACTGATCGGGACGAACGATTTATCATTATCGTGAGAAATTGTTCGGGTTTTAAGTTTACGCTCATGATATTTCAAAGTCGATCGCTCGTCACCTGTTGTCTGGCAATTTCGCTGATGTGCGCTCTGTCTTCAGTGGCGGAAGGCGCGAAAATCGGCAAAGACTCCGGCAACACAGAGGCATTCTCCGATCTCCTCGCTCGCAATTCTACCAATGGCGATCACTTTAATCAGCTTGAGAGAAATGCGATCGACGAAATTAATCAAGTGCGAACCAATCCCGCTGGATATGCCGATTTTCTAGAAAGTATTCGACCTTATTACGAAGGCAATCTCCTCAAACTTCCTGGAGAAGAACCGATCGTGACCCGCGAAGGAGTCACCGTACTCGATGAAGTCATTCAAGAGCTAAAATCGATGCAAAGTTTACCCCCTTTGCGTTACTCTGCCGGAATTTCTAAGGGACTTCAAGGCTTACTAGCAGTCGTCGGACAGTGGGGTTTAGCGGGAACGATCGATCCTGACGGCAATGATTCTCGAGCCTATATTCGCCAGTATGGAGAAATGGAAGGGGGCGGCATCGAACAAATTCCCGTATATGGTAAAAAAACTGCTTTAGGTGTTATCTTACCCATTTTGCTGAGCGACGGTTATCTCGATCGGCAACCGCGCCGAGAATTGCTCGATCCCAATTACCGAGCGGCGGGTGTGGCGTGCAGACCCCATAGCGATAAAGAAAGTATCTGTTCGATCGTCACGACCAAAGAGTTTAAGTACCTCTCCGATTTAGAACAAAAAATTATCGAAGAAACGAATAAACTTCGCTCTAATCCTGCCGCTTATGCCGAACAACTGGTAGCCTTAAAAGCTTATTATGACGGCAACAAAATTCAGCTTCCGGGATGGGTGAATCCGTTAATGGTCGAGGAAGGAAAGAGTGCGTTAGAAGAAGCGATCGCCGATTTGCAAACCGCGCGTCCCGTCCCGATTTTAACACCTGTAGAAGGTTTGGCGATCGGGGCGCGAGACCACGCCATCGATTTGGGTTCCAACGGGTTAGTCGGTCATATCGGCACGGATGGCAGCCAACCGATCGATCGCATGAACCGCTACGGAACTTGTACGGGAGTTTGTGGCGAAAATATTAGTTTCAGCGACAATACTTTGAGTGAAGCTCGATGGCACGTCATGCAACTCATTATTGACGATGGGGTTCCCAATCGCGGACACCGCAAAGCCTTACTCAATCCAGAATATCAGATGACGGGTGTTGCCTGTACGACCCATACGGCTTACGGCGAAACTTGCGTGATGACCTATGCCGCAGAGTATGAAGAATAGATTGGGGTTTGTTAGTGGTCATTTGTCATTTGGGGTTGGGAGTTTGGGGTTTGGGATTTGTTAGTGGTTAGTGGTTAGTGGTTAGTCGCTTTGCTCCCCCTGCTCAAGACAGCTTCCCCTGCTTCCCCTGCCCCCCGGCTCCTCCGGCTCCCCCTGCTCATCTCTACCGAAAACTGTCTTGACCCTTACTGAAATCAACATTGTTCCCGGTTTTCAACCACTAATTTTGGTGTCACAGCAGACAGTGGACAGTTAAAAAACTAGAACGACCTGCGATAATCATTTAATCTAGATCTCGTGAAAATAGAAGGGTATCTGAGGAGTTCGTCCAGCCATTAACGACATTATGAAATCTGCACTACATACATCCCTACAATTAAAAATCGCGGCGTTTGCCACTGCCATTCTCTCTACTTTTAGTCCGGTTGTGCCTGCTTCTGCCAGTACCTTCGACCAAGTTGAAGTCGATCAAAGTAAGTTTATTGCCATTGCGTCTCCCGTGGGTCAAACCGGGAACCACCAACTGTTAATTGTCGAGCAAATTTCCAATACTCGTGCTTGCTGGAGCGAAAGCGGGTCTCAGCCGACGATTGTCGCTCCCTTACTCTTAACCTTTGACTTTACGGGAATCTGCGGACGCAGTACCGATAGTAACGGTTACTCGATTCGCGTTGGCGGTGAAGATTTAGGATTGCAATATAGTCTCAGAGTCCTCAAACGAGATGGGGATATGATTCTGACTGGCGTTCCCTTTCGGTCGGGAACCCCCCTCGAAATCGGTCGCGTGTACGGTACGACTTCCGATTTTGCGAAAATCGTCCTCAATCCGGGATGGCGGTTTGCCAAGCGGAGCTACCAAGGACGCACTCTCGGTCACGTTTACCTCACCAATGACCTGACGTTAAGCGAACTGACGGGTGGTGGTGGTTCTACGGGTGGTGGTTCCACGGGTGGCGGTTCCACGGGTGGTGGTTCCACGGGTGGTGGGACGACAACACCTGCCTTCTCCGATATTCGCGGCGATATCTATGCGGCAAATATTGAGGAAGCGGTGAAAATTGGCTTCATCTCGGGATTTCCAGATAATACCTTCCGCCCTCGAGTTGCCTTGACTCGGGAACAATTGGTTTCCATGGTGTTGGACTCTCTGAAAAGCTTACCCAACACGAATTTAAATATTCCTAGCAGCGTGACGACTCGTCCCTATCGCGATGTCGATGCGTCTCGCTGGAGTGCTGCCAAAATTCTCTGGGCGCAGCAAAATAATATTGTGAGCGGTTATCCCGACGGAACGTTCCGTCCGGCACAAGTGGTGACCCGTGCGGAAATGATGGCGGTGTTGCGTCGTGCCTCGGAGTACGGTCTGGCTCTGCAAGGACTCGATCCGACTCTGACTGAAAAACAACCGCCTCAAACCTTCTCGGATACTTCCAACCATTGGGCAAGCGGTTTAGTTCGGCAAATGTCGGGTTATTGCGGGGTTGCTTCTGCGGTGAACGAAACGGGAACGCGGTTTGAACCCGATTCTCCGGCGTTGCGGAACTATGCGGCGGCGGCAACGTTGCGAGCGATTAAGTGCGTTCGCCCGAATTAGATTTCGCACTTAGAGAACGATGGAACACCTCATCGAGCGCTCGATGGGGTGTTTTCTATTTTTGACCATCGCTTCCCCAAAGGCGGTGGGCAATGACTTCTAAAGTTTCCTAAAACCCCACCGCTTCCCCATCTCCACGGCGATCGGCAGCCCCTTCCAGCGTTCCATCCGGCATCACCTCGATCGCGCTGGCATTCCCCCAAGTTCCCCACGTCACCAAATCGTGTCCCCGACGGCGCAACTCTTCCACCGTCAGCGCATCCAACCCCCAGGATTCCATCGCCACGGTTTCCGGCAACCACTGCTGGTGAATGCGGGGGGCAGATACTGCCGCTGCCACATCCATGTCGTACACCAATACGTTCAGGAGAATTTGTAATACCGTGGTGATGATGGTACTACCGCCGGGAGAACCCAAGGCGAGGCGCAGTTCCCCGTTTTCGGTGACGATCGTCGGTGTCATACTCGAAAGAGGGGTTTTCCGGGGGGCGATCGCATTGGCCTCGCCGCCGACTAACCCGAATAAGTTGGGAACTCCAGGGGCGATCGCAAAATCATCCATTTCGTTATTCAACAAAATCCCCGTCCCCTCGGCAACCACCCCCGCACCAAAACCGCCGTTCACGGTAAACGTCAGACTCACAGCATTGCGATCGCCGTCAACGACGGTTAAATGGCTGGTATCCGGGGATTCCCGCAACCGTTCCAAGGTTTCGGCATCCATGGGTTTGACTTCCTCGGAGTTTCGCGCCCGATCCATGGTAATCTCGCTTCGACGTTGCCGCGCGTACTCCCCACTCACCAACTGCCGCACCGGAACCTCGACAAAATCCGGATCGCCTAGATACTCCGCGCGATCGGCATAAGCAATTTTCATCGATTCGATGAGGAGGTGCAGCGCGTCGGGATGGTGCCAACCCAGCGCCGCCAAATCCGTATCTCCCATGAGGTTGAGAATTTGCAATAAGTGGACGCCACCCGAGGACGGAGGGGGCATCGAACAAACATTCCACCTCCGGAAGTCTCCGCAGATCGGCTCGCGCCAAATCGGCTCGTAGGCGGCTAAATCTTCGCGAGTCACGAGTCCGCCGTTGGCTGCCATATCGTCGGCGATCGCCCCGGCAATCTCCCCGGTATAAAAGCTTTGGGGATCGGCGGCAATGCGTTCTAAAGTCTCGGCGAGATCCGGTTGGATGAGGCGATCGCCCACTCGATACGCTTCCCCATCCCGCGTAAACGCCTCCCGTGCCGCCGGATTCCCCAACAGCATCTCCTGCCGTCGATCGACTGCCTCCACAAACCGCTGACTCACCGGGAATCCCTCTTCTGCCAGACGAATCGCGGGTGCGACAACTTGCCGCCACGGTAGCGTCCCGTATTGCCGATGCACTGCCGCCAACCCCGCCACCGTTCCCGGCACGCCCGCCGCCCGATGTCCGTCCAAACTGGCTCGGGAAATGGGGTTTCCCGCCTCATCCAGGTACATTTGGCGCGTGGCAGCAGCCGGGGCGCGTTCCCGAAAATCCAGCGCCTTCATTTCCCCCGTATCCGCCGGATACAGCAGCAAAAAACCGCCCCCGCCAATCCCCGCCGAAAAGGGTTCCACCACGGAAATCGCCAATGTTGTGGCAACTGCCGCATCGACGGCATTTCCCCCCGCTTGCAACATTTCCACCCCCGCCTCGCTGGCCAGAGGGTGCGCGGAAACCACCATTCCCGTTTGACTGCGTTGGGGAACCGCCGATCGGGCGACGGAGGCCCAGAACATGGTAACAGTGACGGTCAACAGAAGGGATTTTTTCAAGGGAATGGGTAATGGGTGATGGTGCGTTTCGTTCCTCAACACACTCTACAAAAACTTATTACTTATTACTTCCAATCCCAAATCCCTAATAACTAAAAGGAGGGAAAGGATTTTCATCATCGATCGCCTCTGAGGTCGATTCCCGTCCCGGATAGTAACTGGCAATAATGGCGATCGACAGCCACCACAGGGTATTCACTTCCGGACGATACCACACCGTATCCACCAATCCGTGCGACAGCAAACCGCACAGCGTAGCAATGGCTGCCATCAACCAATAGGCTTCCCGACTTTCGACATTTCGCAGTCGTTGCAGTTGCCGCACCCCTTGGTTCAACGTCACCAGCAGCAGCCATAGGAAGGCGAACAAGCCGATAAAACCCGTTTCGACGGCAATTTCCAAGGGAACGGAATAAGCGCTCAATGCCGAGTATTTCGGGCGCATATACAGGGGATAGATTTTGTTAAATGCCGTATTTCCCGGTCCGATCCCCAAAATCGGGCGATCGCGCACCATCTCCAACACCGCCGCCCAAACGTTCATCCGGAAATTATTACTGCTATCTTCCCGTCCCGCAAACATACTCAGAACCCGCACCCGCACGGGTTCTACCACGGCAATTGCCAGCAGCAAAGCCACCGCCGAAGCCCCCAAGGTTGCCGGAATCGCCCATTTGCGGAACCGCTCCGGCAATTTCACACTCCACCAGTAGACCAACAGCAGCATCAGGACGAATCCCCCCACCACCAAGCCGATCCAGCCGCCGCGACTGAACGTTACCACCAAACACAAAGAATGCAGGAAAAACATCACCACCGCCAAGGCTTTCGGCAGCCATCCCCGCCAGGCAAACGCTGCCGCCACGCTCAAAAATACGGCAGGGATCAGGTAAGCTGCCAGGAGGTTGGGATTGCCGACGTAGCTGTAAACGCGGGTAACGCCTGCCATTTCTGAAGTGGGATCGGTCCAAGTGGCGAGGGCTTCCGCTTTGAAGAACCACTGACGCCAGCCGTAGACGCTGACGATCGTGGCAATATGGAGGTATAGCGTTATCAGAGCCGATCGCAACCGGGGCGATCGCAACACCCGAGCGCACAAGGCAAACAATAATAAAAACAGGGTTAGTTTTGCCCACCCCACCATCGCCGCCTTTTTCACCGGAGACATCGCCGTCGCCACCGTGGCGATTCCCCAATACAGCAACACCAGTAAGTGAATGGGCGTAAACCCCCATTTCCCGTCATCCGAAAGGGTCAGCAACAGCCAAAATCCACCGCAGGCTGCCAGCAACACCCCGATTAAACTCGTGGAGACAAACGGTGCTAGGGCGAAAACCAGGGCGACTAACAACGCCCCCAAAGGCTCCGACCATCCCATCAACCAACTGCCCGTCCGCCAATCCCGCAACGAACCGCCGATCGATCGGTACAAGACGCTCTGACCCCGCCACTGGGAAAGCTGCACCTCCGATAGCGTCACCGTTTGCCAATTGGATTCAATGATTTGCACGAGGGGTCTAACTACTTTCAAGATCGCGTTCACAGAAGTTCGGGAGAAAAAGAGCAGGGGGAGCCGGGGGAGCCGGGGAAGCCGGGGGGCAGGGGAAGGGAGACACGGAGACACGGGGACACGGGGACACGGAGACCGTGAATGCAACTAGCAACTCCCCAATAACAACTAACCACTAACCACTAACCACTAACA
>DVED01000179.1 GCA_015295945.1 Oscillatoriales cyanobacterium M59_W2019_021
ACTTAGGCAACTGATAGACGATCTGATAGAATCTGAGAATAAAAAGCCGTCCTCCGCTGCGCTAAAGGACGGGGCTTGAAACCCTTTATTTTCGGTCAGCACGGGAGCGGACGGCTACCGGAAATTTTCTGGATCGAACCGGGGATTGTCGGAGGCGGCATTTTGTTCGAGAAGCATTGCCCCCGTACTGCCGTCCGCCGGATCTAGGAAAGGACGGAGGTCGATCCCGTTGGAAATTTGGGGACGCCGCCTGCCTTCGGGGAATTCAACCCCTAACAGATCTTCGAGTACGTCAATGTCGTTGCTGTTGTCCGCTAGGGTATTGATGGCTTCGGTAGACTGTCCGCGATCGGCTGTGACGATATTATCAAAGACCAAATCGCGGGTTTGTTGGGGATTTTGACCGGGGGGAACGGTGAGGACGATCCGGCAGCGGGAATCGGCTTCGGTGGTCACGCAGACGATATCGTATCCGTTTTCCACGCTAGTTCCCAGTTCGATCAAGCCATCGCTGCGGTAAAATTCCAGCCGACGGGCAATTTCGTTACAGCGGCGTTCTTCTGTCCAACCGCCGCCCAGTTCGGTGGGGGTTGCCCAGGGGTAAGCGCGATCGGGCTGGCTTTGGGGATGGTACATGACCGTATACCGTCCCTCGTCCAACTGGCAGGAAAAGCGTTCTTCTACATCGTCGTTGGGTGTGGGGGTCGATTCCTCAGTTTGAGAGGTGTCTGGCACTTGGGACTGTCGGACGGATAACTTGGGATTTGCGGCTTGGGCAATCCCGATAGCGAGGGTGAATGTCAAGGCGAGACTATAACCGATCCCACCCCATACTATCCGGGTCAATTCCGTAGCCCGATCGATCGGTTGCCGCGACATAGCCAAAACTCCGTCAGTGTAGCAATAGTTAACCGACGATCGTTCAGGGGAAAAGTTCCCGCAACCGACCGAAAAACAACTGTCAGGTGGTTGGGTGGCAGGTTGTCCCTTGCTTCCACCCGCAGGATCTGGGAGGATCGATCGCCGGAAAAAACGAGCAAGGGATCGACACTTTGATATATTTTATGAAGATTCTTTTCTAAAATGGGCGAGAAAGTTCGGCTCTGAAGTCTTGCGCGAGTCCCAATTTTGGGTAAAATCGCGTCATAATGCCGACTTTTGCCGTCCCCTCGAGTTTTACAAAACTTAACTTCCATCTGAACACCGTCATTATCGAATCAAAGGAGCATACACTGTGATCGCGGAGGCGCAAAAGCCACTGACTGTTCCCAAAGAGTTTATGGGTCCCCCCGGAGACTTCAATCCGACCCTAGTAATGTTTATCGCGGCGATCTCGATCGTCATCTTCTCCACCGTAGGATACTGGTGTTGGGGTTGGTGGGATTGGTGCTGTTTTATGATGAACGTGTTGGCACTGCACATGGCGGGAACCGTCATCCACGATGCTTCTCATAACGTTGCCCACCGCAACAAAATTGCCAATGCCATGTTGGGACACGGCAGCGCGTTAATGTTGGGTTTTGCGTTTCCGGTTTTTACCCGCGTCCATCTCCAGCATCACGCTCACGTCAACGATCCCGACAACGATCCCGATCATTTTGTGTCCACGGGCGGTCCCCTGTGGCTGATTGCCGCCCGTTTCTTCTATCACGAGATCTTTTTCTTCAAGCGGCGGTTGTGGCGCAAATACGAGTTGCTGGAGTGGTTTCTCAGCCGCTTATTCGTCGCCGCTCTGATTTATATTTCCATCCAGTATGGTTTTGTCGGCTATATTCTCAATTTTTGGTTTTGTCCGGCGTTAGTAGTGGGTTTGGCTTTGGGGTTATTTTTTGACTATTTGCCCCATCGTCCGTTCCAAGAACGCGATCGTTGGAAAAATGCCCGCGTTTACCCCAGTCCGGTACTGAATGTCCTGATTTTAGGACAGAATTACCACCTGATTCACCACCTTTGGCCGAATATTCCTTGGTATGCCTATCAAAGCGCCTATCGCGCGGCAAAACCGCTGCTTGACGAAAAAGGATCGCCCCAGTCTTTGGGAATTTTTGAAGGGGGTAAAAACTTTTTCAGTTTTGTCTACGATATCTTTTTAGGAATTCGCTTCCATCGCCCTAAAAATTCCGCTTAATGATCGATCTCTCAAAGTGCGATCGGTTTTCAGCGCCCGGTTTTTCTAAAAAATCGGGTTTTTTAGCGATCTGGCGGATGCGAAGAAGCTCTAAACCAAGCTCGATCGAAAAATTGAAGAGTATAATTGATGTAATTTGAACTTTAAGAAGCTGAAAGGGCGATCGCCATGACTACTAGCCTAGCACAGCAAAAATTCACCCTACAAGAATACCTGAACTACGACGATGGGACAGATACAAAATACGAACTTGTAGATGGGGAATTAGTAGCAATGCCTCCCGAAAGCGATCAAAATAATTTAATTTCTCTCTACCTACTGGTAGAATTTTTAAAATTCGTTCCCATCCAACTCATTCGTCATAAAGATACCGAAATTGTGGTGACGGGTCAACGAACTCGCGTTCGCTTGCCAGATTTGACGATCTTAACTGAAGAATTCTTGGCGGCGATCAATGACAAACGAGCGACGGTTACTCAAGATATGCCCCCGCCAACGTTAGTGGTTGAAGTGGTTTCTCCGGGGAAAGCCAATGAGGATCGAGACTATCGCTACAAACGATCGGAATATGCCGCGCGGGGAATTCCTGAATACTGGATCGTCGATCCCAATCGAGATCGAGTGACCGTGCTAATCCTAGTTGATGGACTGTATGAAGAAGCTGTTTTTCAAGGCGATCGGGCGATCGAGTCGATAACTTTTCCGGACTTAAAACTAACCGCATCAGAAGTTTTATTAGCTCAAAAAAGTTAATCGATCGATCTAAGCTCTTTTGTAAAACTTAATATACCGGACATCAATACGACCTCGAGTTTGGTAGAATTATCGCGATCGGAAGGCGACATCGCTTGCCCCCCTGTCTGCAACCCTTCTTCGACCTCGATCGGATGTGGAGGCGGATCTCCCCATTTCCGAAACTTCCCGCACGCCGAATCGATCGATTCGGAGTGCGTGACTGCATCTACCGCATCTCCTGTAACCTGCGAAATTTCGTAACATCTCGATGTCACGATCTGGATCGATCGGTCTTTCGGCATTCCGTTGATCGATGCCGTTGGCGATTACCAGATGGATCGAGACAAAATGAAGCGAGATTTATATACTAAGTAAAGTCTATGCGGACGATTCAAATGATGGGGAGATCCACACCCTGCGATCTCCCCGCCCAAGCTTTCACCATTTCACCCGCTTTCGGACGCGCGTCAATTCCGGACGATCGCAGGTAAGTCGCGAAGAAATAACCGAACCCATGGTAGGGGGGTATTCACCGTTCTGGCTGCCCTTTGCTCGCAAAACCCCTAAACTCCTTCACAATGATTGATTTATCTCGGCAAAAGTTATCCCGATGGATGCGATCGCAGTTTGGAGATCGGGGTTTTCGCCTGTTCGTACGCTTAACTGGATTGGCCGCTCTGGCGGCACTGTTGGTGGGGGTGGGAATTCCGGCAATGGCAACCAGCGATCTCCTCGCGTCCGATCCGCCAGCCGTTCGCTCCTTTGATGCCGATAGCATTCTGCAACAAGGCAAGCAAGCTTACCAAGCCGGACGGCTGGCGGAAGCGGCAGCACTGTGGCAGCAAGCGGCGGAAGCCTACCAACAAAGCGGGGACACTTTCAACCAAGTTCGAGCTCTCAATTACCTGTCGGTGGTCGCTCGGGATTTGGGAGAGTGGGAAAACGCACAAGTCGCGATCGAGCGCAGTCTCGATCTGCTGCACAACCAACCCCAACTCGACACTCGGGGAACGATCTTGCTCGCGCAAGCGCTCAACCATCGCGGGAGTTGGGAATTGGCAATGGGGCAATCGGAGGCGGCACTCTCCACCTGGCAGCAAGCGGAAGCCGCCTACGATCGAGCGGGCAACGAGATCGGCAAACTGGGCAGCCAAATCAACCAAGCGCAAGCCTTACAAGCTTTGGGGCAATATCGGCGATCGCGAGCGATTTTGACTCGAATGACTCAAGACTTGCAATCTCAACCCGACTCTACCCTGAAAGCCGACGGACTGCGAAGTTTGGGACGCGCCTTGCAAACCGTGGGAAATCTCCTCGAAGCCAAAGCGGTCTTGGAACAAAGTTGGGCGATCTCCGGACGTTTGGGCATCACCACGGATACGGGGGCAACGCTATTGAACTTGGGGAATATCGCTCGAGAGCTACAACAATACGATGTTGCCCTGGATTACTACCGAGAAGCAGCCGCACGGGGGGGGACGGAAATGGCGATCGCCCAAGCCGAACTCAACGAATTCAGCTTATCGATCGCCACGGGAGCTTTCGAGCGTACCTTCGCTCTGGTATCCCCACTGCAATCGCGGCTCTCCCAACTGCAACCCAGCCGCGATGCCATCTACGCGCGGGTTAATTTCGCCGCCAGTTTGATGCAGTTGCCGGAAAACCCCAATAACAACCCTCGACTTCTGAAGTTGGCAGCCGAACAGCTAGCCACCGCTGTCGGAGATGCCCGCCAATTACGCGATTCCCGTGCCGAAGCATCTGCCCTGACGGAGTTGGGTAAGCTCTACATCCAAACGCAGCAGTGGCAAGAGGGGAAAGCCGCGACCGAAAAAGCCTTGCAAATCGCTCAAGCTATCGATGCCGACGATGCGATCGCCCGCTCGGCGTCGCAATTGGGCTACGTGCTGGCAAAAGGGGGCGATCGCGCCGCAGCCTTGGCTGCCTATGCGACCTCCTTCGAGTCGCTCCAATCCCTGCGCGGCGACACGATCGCCATCAGTTCCGACGTCCAGTTTGCGTTTAAAGACAGCATCGAACCCATTTACCGCGAGTATACCAGCTTGCTCTTACAAGCGGGCGCCACCCAAGCCGAACTCAAACAAGCTCGAGATGTCATCGAAGCCTTACAATTGGTCGAGCTGGATAACTTTTTCCAAGAAGCCTGTTTGGAAACCCGCCCGGTGCAAATCGATACCATCGATCCCCATGCTGCCGTACTGCACCCGATTATTTTGAACGATCGTCTCGAAGTCATCCTCTCGCTGCCCGACGGAAGTTTGCAGCATTACAGCACCTCGTTACCGAGCGATCGCGTCGAAAACATTCTCCAACAATTGTCTTCTGCCATCTATTTAGGGTATTCTAAGGATAAGCATCAACCTGTAGCCCAGCAAGTTTACGATTGGCTAATTCGTCCAGCTAAAACCGAGCTAGAAAACCAACAGGTCAAAACGCTGGTATTTGTTTTAGATGGGTTCTTGAGAAACTTGCCAATGGGTGTCCTCTACGATGGCAGGCAATATCTCGTCGAACAGTACGGCATTGCATTAAGTCCGGGATTGCAGCTTTTTCCAGAAGCCCTGGAAAAAAGCCAACTTAAAACGTTAGCC
The DNA here is from genome assembly GCA_015295945.1 of Oscillatoriales cyanobacterium M59_W2019_021. Classification (GTDB taxonomy): domain Bacteria; phylum Cyanobacteriota; class Cyanobacteriia; order Cyanobacteriales; family Geitlerinemataceae; genus DVED01. Next base: position 5,476 of record DVED01000179.1, read on the forward strand.
GTAGGCTTAACCGAAGCGCGTCAGGGATTTACCGCATTGCCAGGGGTGGCGGTAGAATTAGAGAAAATTGCCGAGGAAGTTGACGCTCAGGTGTCGATCAACCGTCAATTTACCCGAGAACGCTTCCAAGAGCAGCTCGACGCCAAAGATTTCGGCATCGTGCATTTGGCAACTCACGGTCAATTTAGTTCTAACCCCGAGGAAACTTTTTTGTTGACTTGGGAAGACAAGATTAAGGTTCATGACTTCGATCGCCTGTTTAACAGTCCGGAACGCAGCGATCGTCCGGTGGAGTTACTCGTTCTCAGTGCCTGCCAAACCGCAGCCGGGGATCGACGAGCCGCATTAGGATTGGCGGGGTTTGCCCTGCGATCAGGCGCTCGCAGTACTCTCGCTACCCTGTGGTCGGTCAGCGATCGCTCCACTGCCGATTTGATGGCAACCTTTTACGATCGACTCGTTCGCTCGGATGCCAAACTTTCTAAAGCCGAAAGCCTGCGCCAAGCCCAAATCCAACTCCTAAAAGATCCCCGTTACAACCATCCGTTTTTCTGGGCGCCCTTTGTATTAGTTGGAAATTGGTTGTAACGACAGCCAGATTACCCGTTAGGAGAGATACCCATGATGACCTCTTATAAATTTATTTCTAAAACCTTTACTGTTGTCACTTTAGCCAGCACGATTGCCATCGGATCGAGCCTATCCGCATCTGCTGGCGCGAGAATCCAATTCAATGCCCCCAACGATCCCGCTCCCACAGATACGACGGGCGGCGGCATTCGCGGTAACATTCGCTTCCAAGCCCCTGACGATGCCGCACTCGATACGTCTACCGGAGGCGGTATCCGAGGTAACGTACAGTTCCAAGCCCCCGGAGATGCTCCGGCAGACTCGACGGGTGGTGGCATTCGCGGTGAAGAAGGTTTCCTCCCACCCGAAGATGCCGCGCCGCAAACCTCAACAGGTAGCGGGACGCGAGGGGAACTCATGACAGAGATCGTTCCCCTTGTCCCTCCGGCAAAATACGGACGAACGATCGCCCCGCGCCCGACGGTTTTAGTTTACGTCCCCCCGACACCCACTCCCCAGAAAGCGTTCTTCAGCGTACAGGACGAACACCGCCAGAACCTGTACGAAACCACGATCGAACTGTCTGGCGAAGGCGGCATTATCCGCATTACCCTACCCGAGGATGCACCGGAACTGGAACTGAATAAAACCTATACCTGGTTCTTTGCCCCCATGCCCGCCGACGGTTTCTTGCGTCCGGATAACTACGGCGTAGTGGGTTGGGTAAAGCGGGTGGAACCCCCTGCGGAGATGGAGACCGCCGCCAATTCGATCGATCGGGCAGTGGCTTACGCCGCTTCCGGCGTTTGGTACGATACCCTCAACACCATCGCTACCGCCCAGCAAGCCGACCCCAACGATCCCACATTGACAACCGAGTGGAACGATCTGCTCGAACAAGTTGGGTTGGAACCCTTAGCAACTCAGCCTCTCACCCGATCGTTTTAACGGCGGCTAGGGCGCAGTAGCTTGCCAAGCCAGTAGAATGTGTTGAGCGCCGAAACGCACCTTGGGAGTCTTAAAATCCAAAAACCTCCAGAGCGAGTCTGGAGGTTTTTTGGCTACCCGGAAAATTTCTCTACTTATAGAGTTCCGTGGATAGCCGGAAAGCGAGAATTCCGGGAATCAGGGCAATGACCAATGCCACAAAAACTTGCGTATCTGACATAGTTAAGAAAACTCCTTAATCGTTTTAAGGTTTTAGAAATCAAAGGTTCTTGACACGCTACTGTCGTTCCGACAGCCGAGAAATGTGCTCGAGTCACCTCATCCCCACCCCAAAGGCGCGGGGATTGTAGCTTCCCGTACTTTTCCGGTCAATGTCAGCCAAGTTACTACGTTTGGGGGCGCACTTCAACAAAAGACAACAAAATGCAACAAAACTCAGCTTCGTGCGAGTCGATCGCCCTCTACTAGAACCAGCCGTCCGTTTTCCACCCGTGCCTCGATCGTCGTTCCCGGCACAAAGCGTTCCTCTAGCAGGAATTGACTGAGAGGTTGTACCAGAAATTGCTCGATCGTCCGTTCCATTTCCCGGGCGCCAAATTGGGGATCGTAACCTTTATCCATCAGCAACTCGTACGCTGAGTCGGTCAATTTCAAATCGAGTAGCTGTGCCTGGAGGCGTTGTTGCAACTTCGCTAACAGTTTGTCGATAATCTGGCGAACGACAGGAGCGGTCAAGGGATAGAACCAAACCAGGCGATCGATCCGGTTGAGTAACTCCGGACGCAGGGATTGGCGGACGGTTTCGTGGATTTGTCGCTGGTAAGCTTGGGGATCGATTTCCCCGAGTCCTCCGGTGTCGAGTTCAAAGCCGAGCGATCGCGCCGAGTGCAAAGATTGCGTCCCCAAATTGGAGGTGAGAATAATCACCGTCTCCTTAAACGAGACGTAGCGACCGTGACTGTCCGTCAAATGCCCCTCGTCAAAAATTTGCAGGAAAATATCAAGAACTTGGGGATGGGCTTTTTCGATCTCGTCGAACAGAACGACGCTGTAGGGATAGTTGCGAACGGCTTGGGTGAGTTGTCCTTCCCGTTCGTAGCCGACATAACCGGGAGGCGCACCCACCAATCGGGAAACGGAATGGGGTTCCATATATTCGGACATATCCACGCGGATTAAACGGCGATCGTCGTCGAACAGGCATTCGGCAAGGGCTTTCGCCAGTTCGGTTTTCCCCGTTCCCGTCGAGCCGACGAATAAAAACACCCCGATGGGCTTGTGGGGGTCTTTCAACCCCGCCCGTGCCGTGCGAATGGCGTTGGCAACGCTGCTGGTGGCTTCGTCTTGACCGATGACCCGAGCCTTCAGAATATCTTCAAGTTGCAGGAGGCGTGATCGTTCTCCTTGGGTCAAGCGTTCTAGGGGCAACCGACAGCGTTGGGCAACCACTGCCAAGATTTCGCTTCTGCCAATGCGACAGCTGCGGGAAAAATCGATGTGTTCTTGAGCGACGGTCAACCGCAAATCAGCACAAGCGCGATCGACTAAATCGATGGCTTTATCCGGGAAGTTAGCATCGGTCAAATAGCGTTCCGCCAGTTCTACCGCCGCTTCGATCGCCGCATCGGTAATATCGAGACCGTGATGTTTTTCCAGTTGGGGACGAATCCCTTGGAGAATGGCGATGGTTTCTTCCGGCGAGGGTTCCGAAACCCAAATTGCCTGAAAGCGGCGCTCCAATGCCGCATCGGTTTCGATGGTCTGGCGGTATTCGCGAATGGTGGTCGCGCCGATACAGTGGATTTCGCCTCGCGCCAATGCGGGTTTGAGGATATTCGCCGCATCGCTGGCACCGCCACCCCCCGCACCCAGCACCGTGTGGATTTCGTCGATAAATAAAATCACGTCATTGGCAACCGTCGCCTCGCTAATCAGCGCCTGCATCCGCTCTTCAAACTCGCCCCGATACTTTGACCCCGCCAGCAATCCCGACATGGCAATTTCCACGATCCGCTTGTTCTTGAGGGCGGGGGGCGTGGTTGTTCGGGTTAGCCACTGTGCCAGTCCTTCGACGATACAGGTTTTGCCCACCCCGGCTTCCCCCACCAGGATGGCGTTGCGCTTGCGCTTCTGCATCAAAATACTAGCAAGATTTTGAATTTCCACCTGTCGCCCGATAACAGGATCGAGTTGACCCGAAAGGGCGAGTTCGGTCAAATCTCGTCCGAAGCAGTCGAGAAAGGGGGTTTCTGCCTTAGTCATAGGCGGAAAGAAGGATTCGGCTTCCATCCAGATGGGGGTATTGGGGGCGGGTTGTTCGTCGGTACTCGCGCGGTTGGCGAGGGGATTTTCCAGGTTACCCATTCCCATTTCTTCGAGCAATCCTTCCCAGGGAGACTCGCGTAACTCCAGGAGTGCTTGCAGGAGGTGGTAGGGACGCAGGACGGGTCGATCAACAGCTTGCAGGGAGGAAATTTCTTCCGCTCGCTCGAATACGCGGCGGGAGAGGGTGCTGCGGTGCATCACCCCCGATGGATTCGATTGGGTTGTCGAACTGTTGACGATCGATCGCAAGCGACGTCGAAATCGAGTGCGATCGAGTCCCCAGGAGGCAAACCACTGTTTGAGGGTTTCGATATCGGTTTCAAACTCCTGTCGCTGCGCGCGATCGCGCCGAATCGGTCGAGGACAATAGCGATCGGGATCGAGGTCGCACAGCTTGCAAACCCCCAATAACAGATGGGCGGGATCGATTTCCGAAGCCCGTCCGGTTTTGGCTTCGAGTGCTGCAATATTCCAAACTAAAATTATGCTAGGCGAGTAAACTGCCATCGGCCAACCATCGTTTTTTGTCCGTGCCTTCTTTGATTATGCCCCATGGTTTCGGTCGATTGCGAGTGGAGAAGAATCAACAGGATGGAGAGTTAAGACCGATCGCTGGATGACGGGAGATCGCAACTCGATCGTCCCCACACGATCCCTTGCGGCGTCACTGTCGGGGCATTTGCCGTCAAAATCACCCCACCTTGGGCATCCACGTACCAGCCTTGTGCCTCCACCAAACGGCAAGCCGATGGGTACGTTGATGGTGAGTAGGGGAGGGGTAGCGGCAGTATCGGTGGCACTAAAGAAACTGCCGATTGTATAGGGTTATACTAGCTCGCTTGGGGAATTGAAGTCCGCTTTTTGGCTTCAACTCCGTGTTAAGAATTACAACCGATCGCCCCATCTCTCGATCGTCTGATAAAAGTGAATGGGGCCCGGATTTCTCAACCCGATCGTTCATTATTCAGTTCCGATTGAATGGCGCGATCGAGTTCGCGCACGGTAATCGATTTCGGTAAAAACTGACGCGCTCCCAAAGCCAAAGCTCGGTCTCGCTCTTCGGCTGATTCTGAAGCTGAGAGAATCAAAATCGGGATCTGGCAATAAAGGGAGGTTTGCCATTTTTTCATGAGAGCAAAACCATCTAAGGTGGGCAAGTGTAGATCGAGGAGGATCGAATCGGGTTTGTACTTATCTAAACATTGCCAGAATGCGAACCCATCTGGCAATGCTAGAACGTCGTAGCCCAGAGTTTCTAGCAGTTCGCTCAAGCTCGATCGGTACAGATCGTTATCCTCAACCAAGAGGATTTTACAGGCTTTTTTTGGGATACTAGTCATAGGGATATTTTTGAAAAACATGGGTAAATGCCTCTCCTGGCCAAGCCTCAAGTCGCGAGAACTAAAGATTCCCATCGTTCCGATCGGACTGGGACTTCACTAAATTTTGGCACGCAATTAAAATGCCACGAGCTTACTCCCCGATCGCCCAAGATAGAATCGATCGGAAAAATGACAATAGCTTCTGCCGAACTCTTCCTCCATTCGTTAGGCAATCCGATCGTAGGAAGAAAGTTACGACAATCGCTATATAGCAGAGGACAGAAGGCTCCAAGGAAAAAGGTTAACGAGTCTGGGTTTCAAATTGTGCCTTTTTCCTAAGCGCCATGCGCTTAGCTATATCTTTAGGGTATTCAATTTTTTCGAGGGCTACATCACCAAAACGATGATTCTAGGCTCCTTCTTTTGGAGGGTCGAAACGAACCAAAAACTATAACAATTTCGGAAAATTTTTGAATCGATCGTATCACTGTCGATCGAGATATAGCGCTACGTGCATACATTAGGACAAAATTTTGTAGGGGCGAAGCATTTGCCCGACAATTTTGTCCGCGAGATGGCAAAGTTTATGCAAATGCTTCGCCCAGCTACCATGTCCTAACCTAAGCGCGTAGTGCTATAAGTGTGACGATTTTGGAAGCGGCAATTGGCGATCGCTCTGGTTCTCAATTCCCGGATCTCGATGACCTACTCCTGAACCCCGGCAACTTCCGAATTTGCCCTCAACCGATCGATCCATTCTCTCGCCCGCACGAGTAGCGCTTTTAAGTCTTCAATAGCAGTGGCAATGCCGTCGAGAGAAGCGGCTTTCGCTTGTTGTTCGATGCGGTAGGCAATCTCGGGCATGCGTTCGATCGCGGCGGTTGAAGATGCCCCTTTCAGTTGGTGGGCGGCTTGGGCTAAAGCCGTAAAATCCGGCGGCTCGCTTGCGGCAATCTCGATGCGGTGCAGGATGCGCGGAGCATCTTCGATAAAGGTTTGCAACACTTCTTGTTGAAAGTCGAAATCGTCGCCGATCAGCTCTTGCAAGCGCTCTAAATTAACGATCGGCGCTTCGGGTTCCGGTGGGGCGATCGGTTCTCGATTCTCGAAAGCGGGACGTCCCGCCGTCGATCGTCCGTTACGCTCTCGCAGCCACTCCGACCAAACTTTCAGCGTCGCCGCCAATTGTTCCATCGCCACGGGTTTGCTGATGTAATCGTCCATCCCCACGTCCAAGCACTTTTCGCGCTCCCCTTTCATGGCGTTCGCCGTCAGGGCGATAACAACGGTGTGGCGACGGTCGCCTTCGATCGCGCGCAAGACTTTCGTGGTTTCGTAGCCGTCTAGGACGGGCATCAGGCAATCCATGAGAATGATGTCGTAGACCTCCCCGTCGAGCAGATCGAGGGCTTCTTCGCCATTATTGGCACAATCGGCATCGATCCCCAAGAGTTTGAGTTGGTTGAGAATCACCTTGCGATTGATGGGCGTATCTTCCACCAACAAGACGTGCAGGTGAGACAATTCGGGTTTGACCGTTTGGGGGGTGTCTTCCGGAATCGGGGGGGCGGGTTCGATCGAACAGGTCGGAGACGGCGAATCTTGAAGGTGGGCGAACAGGGTATCCCACAGGCGCGAAGAATTGAGGGGTTTGAGCAGATACCCCACCGCCCCCAAATCGAGGGCGCGTTTGACTTGAGGGTGCTGTTGGATAAAGGCGAGGACGAGCCAACGCATCTGCGACCACAGGGGATCGGCTTCGATCTCCCGATAGAAGCGATCTTCCAAATCATCGGTGTGGGGAAGATCCAACAGCATCAAATCGTAAGGCATCCCGCGATCGACGGCGCTGCGAACCCTTCCCAGTGCCATCGCCGGATCGCGTTCCAGGGCGATCTCGATGCTCCATGCCGCGCACCAACTGGCGATCGCGCGACCGTTAGCATCGCTGGCACCGACCAGTAAAATCCGCTTTCTCGCCAAACCGAGTTGCGGTGCCGAGGGGACGGACAGCGATCGATCACCCCCTTGGAAACTGGCGGTAAACCAAAACGTCGAACCTTTACCCTCTTCGCTGTCTACGCCAATGCTTCCCCCCATTAGGCGCACGATTTGCTTGGAAATGGCTAGCCCCAAACCCGTCCCGCCATATTTGCGCGTGGTAGACGCATCCACTTGCGAAAAGGATTGGAACAGTTTGGCTTGACCTTCCGGAGAAATGCCGATGCCCGTATCTCGGACTTCAAAGCGTAGCTTTAAGGGGGAGATCTTCCCCCGCCCGGAGGCGTCTAACGGCTGGGGAAACGAGTCATCTCCAGGATCTAAGCGGACTTCAATGCTAATCTCACCTTCCTCGGTAAATTTGATAGCGTTGCCCACTAAATTAGTCAGCACTTGAGTGAGTCGAGAATCATCCCCGTTGAGGAGGAGCGGCACGTCGTCGTCGATCGCCGTGAGAATATCCAGTCCTTTTGCCGTCGCCTGAATCGAGAGAGAATTGACTAATTCGTCCAAACAGGTTTTCAAATTAAAATCGATGGGGTTCAGGCGCATTTCCCCGGCTTCCAGCTTGGAGAAATCTAAAATATCGTTGATCAACAGCAACAGGTTCTTACCGCTATTTTGCAAGGTTTGGACGAAATCGCGCTGTTGGGCGTTGAGGGGGGTTTGCAATAGCAAGTCCGTCATTCCGATCACCCCATTCATCGGCGTGCGGATTTCGTGACTCATATTTGCCAAAAATTGCGATTTCAGGCGCGTAGATTCCAGGGCGGCTTCTCGCGCTTCCACCCACAGATCGATAGTTTGGGTAACGATAACGATACCGCCGATGGAGGGTCGATCGGTCGTCGAAATCTCGTCGGCAGCCCCGAAGCGATCTTGGGGTTGGGGATTGACGTACCAGGGTTGTACCACCCATTGCAAGTAGATCGACGTGCCGTCATCGAGTTGGAACTGCTCTTCGGTTTTCGACAGAATTTCTCCCTTTAAAGCTCGCTGGTAAATCTCGCGCCAATGGGGGGGCAGATTGGGGAACACGGCATAGTGCGATCGCCCGATCAAGTCGCTGCAATCGAGATGGTAATCCGTCACCCACTGATTGCTGTGAGCCAGATAGCGCATTTCGGTATCCAACATCGCCATAGCGACGGGAGCGTGGGTGATAATCTGTCGCAGTTGCTGCCGCTCTCGCTCCAAGGCGGCTTCGTAGCGCTGGCGTTCGGTGATGTCGGTGACGATGCTATCGACGCGCAGGGGCAAACCGTCGGCATCGAAAATGGCGTGGGCGCGATCTAAGACCGATCGCACTTCCCCAGACGGGAGGACGATGCGATAATCCAAACTCCAGGCAATGCTCTTCCCCGCCCGAATCGCCTGCCATTCCCGCTCCACTTTCGGGCGATCGTCGGGATGGATGACCTCCCACCACAAATGGGGATTTTCCAGAAAATCCGCTACCGGGCGATGGTAGACCCACTCGACACCGGGACTGACGTAGACGATGCCGAAGTCTTGGGGCGACAGCGACCACACCGCATCTTGCAGGGAACTGAGAATGCTCTTGAGTTGCTGCTGGCTGACGCGCAGGGCTTCTTCGGCTTGTTTGCGGTTAATGCCGATGGCAATTTGGTCGGCAACGGCTGCCATGGCGTTGAGCGTCACCTCTGACAGGGGGAAGCGGGCGAAAATCGCCATCACCCCCACCACCTTCTGTTCGACAATCAGGGGATAGCCGGCAAACGCCACCATGCCTTCCCGCTGCGCCCATTGGGGATCGCTGATTTGGGGATCGTCGAGGACTTCGTTAGTCAGGTGGGGTTTGCCCTGTTGGGCAATGCGACCGATTTTGTACCGACCCACCGGAATGCGGCTGTGAGCGCCGTCGATGTGGGTGTAGATCCCGGCGCTGGCTTGTAATTCCAAGCATCGATCGTCGGCGTCTAGCACCCAAATGCGGGCGAATGCCGCGTCGAGATGGCGAACCAAAGCTTCGGTACAGCGCTGCAAAATTTGGCGCAGGGTGCCTTCTTGGGTGAGGGCAAAACCGACATCGGCACCCAATGCCGCTTGGCGCGATCGCTCTTGTAATTGGGCTTCGGCAAGCTGGCGCTCGACGATCTCCGTGGCGAGGGATTGGTTGGCGGCGGACAGTTCGGCAGTGCGATCGGCAACTCGCCCTTCCAAATCGTCGTAGGCGCGACGCAAGGCGACTTCGGCAAATTTGCGCTGGAGTTCCACTGCCGCGCGGGCGGCAAAAACGTTAATAATTTGACTGGTACCGCGATTGCGCAGAATGGGGCGATCGTCGAGCAAGCACAGATGCCCGACCACCCGTTGCGAGGTTCCGAACAGCGGCACTCTCAACGCGCCACCCGCCTCGAACGAGTCCAGGGTTTCGGCATCGGGAAAGGGGGGTAAATCCAGGTCGTCGGGACGGTAGTGTCGCACGATCGCCGACCAACTGACATTCGACCAGAAAACGGGCGGATCGGGATTCGAGGCAACGGCTTCGGACAGGATGGCGTAGCGAACGTCCAAGGCGGTCGCCAGATGGTGAACTAAGGCGGGGAAAAATCGCTCGCCCGTCACGGCTGCGGTTCCAGCCACGATGCTCTGGAGAGATTTCTCCGCTCGCTGGCGCTCTAGCACTTCAGTTTTGAGATCTTCTTCGACCCATTGGCGTTGTAGTTCCGCCGCCGCTCGTCCCGCAAAGACACTGACGATCGCCTCGATCCGCTCCGGATCGCGAAAGGGTTTGTCATCCAACACGCACAAATGACCGATCGGCTGGCGATCGCTGTCGAACAGGGGCATTCCCAGATAGCTATGGGCGTTAAGGCGCGAGATTTCTCGATGGTCTGGGAACAAGGCTTGGAGGTTATCGGGGTAGCAGACGGTTTTTCGCATCTGCTTGACTCGCCGAGACGGCGGTAAGTCGATGGCAACTCCTGGGTTTTCCACCAAATGGTTGCCATCCCAAAATGCCAGAGTCACGTCCCGCTGGAACCCGTCGGGCAAGGATTGGACGATCGAGACGTAACGAACGCCCAGCGACGATGCCAGGTGGCGAGCCAAGGCGGGAAAGAAGTCCGCTCCCGTTGCCGATGCCGTCCCCACGAGGACATTTTGCAGAATGGATTCGGTTTGCTTGCGCTCGACGAGTTCTTGGCGCAGCGCCCGGTTGATCGCGATCAAGTGGGGTAATCCCGGTAGAGTCAGGGTGCGGGCGACTTGGCGGAGGATGCGGGCGATGGCGATCGCCCCGACGACGGCAGTTGCGGCTTTGACGATGCCCAAGATTTCCCCGTCGAAATGGCGATCGACCCACCCGGCTATGAGGTGAGTCGTCCCGTTGGCGACGGCAAACGCCACGATCCACGCGATCGACCAATCTCGGCGCACCTGCTGGCGCTTGCGGGTTAAATAAAGGAGGGCAATGGCGATCGCGTAAAACGAGAGGGCGATCGAAAAATCTGCCGTGCCGTCCCACCCCAAGTAACTGGGTTGCCACAACCCGTCGCCTGCCTCCAAACTCGTTGCTGCCATCACCAATTCGATCGCCCCTGAAACTCAACGTTGAGACCGTGAATGTTTATTGTCTGAGATCGTACGCAATTTTGGCGAGGAATTCATAAATAAATCAGATTGCAGAAGGTCTTTCAAATATCGCGACCGTCATTGCTATGAGGACTTTTAGAACGGATGAGAATCTCGATCGGTTGATGGAAAATTCGGGCATTCTGACACCGAAATCTCCACAGTCGCTCGAACGATTTCCCTAGCGGTCAACCGGGTGACGATCGATGCCGATTGACTCGAACTATCCCATCAATCTGGGACTCGAGAAGGAATTTGAGGGTGGGGTTGGGGTTGAGAATCTCGCAGGTCTTGACCGCACTCTTCTCTAAGGCTAGCAGATGTCTCTAGTAACGTCTCGGCATTGTAGGGAGAGAGTCCGACTGGAGAACCGACCATCGAGCGGTTACCCGCAATCGGCAATAGCCCCCACGCCAATAGTCAATCCCCAACCCCAAAAAAGAAATTACAGAAAACGTGCGGATCGACCCCGAGGAGAGTTGCATTTAGTACAATAGGCAGACTGGGGCGTTATTGTCCGATTTTGCCAATAGCGCCTCGCACGGATTCTGATCGTGGAGTCCCCACTCGCTCGGCGAGACCAAACGGGCAAACTTTGCAGAATCGTGCAGTGTCTTCGTTAAATGTCCACTCTTTAGGGATGTGTCTCCGCCGCTAGGAGGTTTTATGAGTTCATCGTCCAAACGATCGTCGAAATCGCCCAATTCACCCCCACCAACACCCGATCCCCAAACGCCTCCCGTTGCTGAGGCTAGCACTCCCGCATCCGTTGCTCCGGAAATCGAAGAAACACCAACTGCCGATCCTTCCCCAGGGGAAGCAACCCCCAAACCTACTTCGGAGGACTCTACCTCCGACTCGACTGAATCTCCGAAGACCTCTCGACACCAGCCGATTCCCCCTCCCAGCGAGCCCCGACAATATCGGGCAATCGGTTTGGTTCGGGGTCAGTACGCGCCTTCGATCGACCAGATCACGCGAGGTGCGCTGATGGCAAGTAGCGACGGCACGCCGATTAATGCCGTTCTGCTCGGACGAGTTATGAGTTTGGTGAAAAACCACATCGATCTCCAGCAAACTCACCTGTGGGTGGTTTATCCCCGCACCGGGCAGCAAGACGGGAACTTGCACGTCCAAATCGTGGGGGTTTGGGAACCCGAAACCCTCAACGAAGCCGAGGAGGACGCATCGTCTGAGGAGCAGGAAACCGATGCGGCATCGACCGAAATCGATGTCGAAGATAATTACTTTTCCGTTCGAGGAGAAGTAATTTTTGCCGATCGCCAACAGGGCTATTTGGTCGTCAAAATCAAGCAAGCTCCCCGGAAACAGGGCGAAAAGCCGAAGTTTTTCAAGCTGAAGTTGGTGGGCACTCTTCCCGGCAAACCCGTCGGTCATTTTTGGGAATTTCATGTCTGCCGCCAGGGCAACGATCTGGTGATTCAAGAATGTCACGATATGGGCGCACTGCCGGTTCGCAAACCGTTTAAGGGCGGTTCCAAACGGTTCGATCGCAATAAAAATCGCGGTGGCTATTCCGGCAAGCCATCTCGCTATCCACCCAGGGGCGATAAGGATAAGGGAGAACGGCGACCCCCGTCTAAGCCGATTCCTCGGAATAAGCCCAAAGAAGGTTCTGCTTCCAGTAGCCTGCCGAAAAAGAACTTTCCATCCAATCGTTCGTCGAGTTAGAGAGAGGGCGATCTCGAGGGCAAAAAACGGGCGCGGTGTGCTGACAGGACGATGGCAAACTGCGCCCTTTGCTGTTGTGTTAGACCCTCGCACACCCAACCCGCCGTGCGATTACCCTTGCCCCGATCGCTCCGGGTATGTCATTCTGAGCAAGTGAAGTTCGAGTCAAGGGCTTAACTATGGCAAGTCAAGAGCCGATTCCCGTCGTCGTCAACGGGGCGACGGGCAAAATGGGACGAGAGGTCATTAAAGCGGTTGCCGCCGCCGAAGATATGATGCTGCTGGGGGCAGTGGATACCAATGCCGAGTATCTCGGTCGCGATATTGGGGAAGTCGTCGGCTGCGGTCCGCTGGAAGTTCCCGTGCTGAACGAGTTGCAAAGCACCTTGGTCATGGCAACTCAGGAAAAACAGCAAGGGGTGATGGTGGATTTTACCCATCCCGATTCGGTGTACGATAATGTGCGATCGGCGATCGCTTATGGCATTCGTCCGGTGGTAGGAACCACGGGGTTGAGTGCCGCGCAAATTCAGGAGTTGGCGGAGTTTGCCGAGAAAGCCAGCACGGGATGCCTGATTATTCCCAACTTCTCCATCGGCATGGTCTTACTCCAACAGGCTGCTATTCGTGCCTCTCAGTATTTCGATCATGTGGAAATTATCGAACTCCACCACAACCAAAAAGCGGACGCCCCCAGCGGCACGGCACTGCAAACGGCGCAAATGCTCGCCGGATTGGGTAAAACTTTCAATCCGCCCCAGGTGAAGGAAACCGAACATTTGGCGGGTGCTAGAGGGAGTTTAGCCGACGAAAACATCCGCATTCACAGCGTCCGCCTGCCAGGATTGATCGCCCATCAGGAAGTGATTTTCGGCGCCCCCGGTCAGATTTATACCCTGCGTCACGATACGAGCGATCGCGCGTGTTATATGCCGGGGGTGTTGTTGTCGATCCGTAAAGTCACCCAACTCAAAACCCTCGTTTGTGGGTTAGAAAAAATCCTGTAAGTTTCGGTTCTACCCTAAGATCGGCTCGTTTGGCATCCGAAGTTAAAGGGGTTTGTAAAGAAACTGTAAAGCTCCGGATCGCTCGAACGGGATGGGAAACTTGGCAAAGTCTTTAGGACGTAGTATTCCCGGATTTTTCCGTTCTTTTTCGGCGATCGGACATTCTTTATCGAAGTTTTACACAAAGCCATCCATCGGTCGCGTTTTCTTTACAGGACTGGACTTAGAATAAACATAATCGAGAGCGCGATTATCAAATTTAGCTTCCCGCTCGATCAATATCCAGTTAACCGAGAGTGGTGCAAAACGTGGCAAGAATCATGGAAAAAATTCGATTGCTGAACGTCTCGATCGATAACTTATCCCAAGATGAGTTACTCCAAAAATTAGCCCAGGATGGCGGGGTGGTCTTCACCCCTAATGTCGATCATATTGTCAAACTTCAGAAAGATCCGGAGTTTTATCAAATTTATCACCAACCCTCCAACTATATTATTTGCGATAGCAAGATTTTATGTTTTATCTCTAAGCTCTTAGGTCAGCCCATTCGCGAAAAAATTTCGGGTTCGGATTTCTTTCCCGCATTTTATCGCTACTACAGTGACAACGAAGACATGAAGATCTTCTTGCTGGGAGCGGCAGACGGTGTGGCTAGCAAAGCCCAAAATCGCATCAATCGCGAAGTGGGTCGCGAAATGGTTGTGGGTTCTTACTCCCCGCCGTTTGGCTTTGAAAAAGACGAGGCAGAATGTCAAAAGATTCTCGAGTTAATCAAAGAATCTGGTGCAACGGTCTTGGCAGTGGGACTGGGTGCGCCCAAACAAGAAAAGTGGATTGCCAAGTATAAAGAACAACTCCCCAATATTAAAATCTTCTTGGCGATCGGAGCGACGATCGACTTTGAAGCGGGTGAAAAAAGCCGGGCACCCAAATGGATGAGCGAGTCGGGTTTGGAGTGGCTGTATCGCTTAGCGACAGAACCCAAGCGCCTGTGGAAACGCTATCTCGTTGAATCGCTGCCCTTTTTCTGGCTGATCCTCAAACAACGGTTCAATCGTTACGAAGCTCCCTTTTAATGCATAACCTCTCTAGCGAACGGATAGCAACCCGGTTTCCTGGCGAAGCTGGGTTTTTTCATAGCGCAATCTGGGATATATTCATAGATCCCAACATTAACGATGCCATTCGGTGATGCCGCCGGGTTTGTCAATTAACGTAATCCCAGAGGTTTTCAGTTCGTCGCGCAGGCGATCGCTTTCGGCAAAGTTTTTGGCTTGACGTGCGGCTTTTCTGCGATCGATTAAAGCTTCAATTTCCGCATCGGTCAACCCTCCAACAGCCGTTTGGGGTTCTTCCTGGGATCGCACTTCCAACCCCAGCACCTCCGCCAACTCAACCAACGTATGCCACTGCTGCTGCAATGTTGCCGCATCGGTATCCGCTTTGCCTTGATGCACCAAGACGTTCCCTTCTCGCTGCAATGCCTTCGCCAATTCAAACACCACCGCCAAACCGCCAGGGGTATTGATATCCCCATCCATTGCCTGTTGGAATCGTTCTTGATACGCAGAAATCGTTTCGGTTTCGGCATCGTTCCAGCCGAGTTTTTCCCCGAACTTCTTGCCGAATAGCAAACCTTCTTTGAGAGTATTCCAGCCATTTTCTGCCGAGGCGATCGCCTCTGGGGTAAAATCTAAGGGCTTGCGATAGTGCGCTTGCAGGATAAACAATCGCAGCGCCATCGGATCGACCACTTGGGGATACACCGACCATTTCCCGTCCAACAAATCGCGAATGGTGGTGAAATTGCCCAAGGATTTGGACATCTTCTCCCCACTCACTGTGACCATGCCATTGTGCAGCCAAAAATTCGCCAGGGGTTTTCCCGTTGCCGCTTCCGATTGGGCGATTTCGTTCTCGTGGTGGGGAAACACCAAATCCGCACCGCCGCAGTGAATGTCGATGGTTTCGCCGAGGCAATCGCGCACCATTGCCGAACATTCGATATGCCATCCCGGACGACCATTCCCCCACGGCGACTCCCAGAACGGTTCCTCGGGTTTGGCTGCCTTCCACAAGGCAAAATCGAAGGGATCTTCCTTCTTCGGTGCGTCTGCGTCCGCCGCTTCCACCCGACCGCTGCGTCCGGCTTCCATCTCCTCGAGTTTGCGGTTCGACAGCTTGCCGTACCCGTCGAATTTGCGCACGCGGTAGTAAACATCGCCATTAGCTGGGTAGGCGAACCCGCGAGTTTCCAACTCGCGAATCAGGCGTTGAATGCCGTTAAGGGTGTGGGTGGCACGAGGATATTCGTCGGCTTTGAGGACGTTTAACCGCTCCATATCTTCAAAATACGTCTCGGTAAAGCGATCGGCAACTGCCTGCATGGTCGAACCCGTTTCTCGGGCACGGTTGAGGATTTTATCGTCGATATCGGTGAAATTCTGCACGTAGCGCACCTGGTAGCCGCGCCACATCAGATACCGCCGCACTACATCCCAAATCGTATACGATCGCGCGTGACCGACGTGGCAGTAATCGTAGACGGTGACGCCGCAGCAGTACATCCGCACTCGACCGGGTTCGAGGGGAACGAAGGGTTCTTCGCGACGGGTGAGGGTGTTGTACAGGGTGAGGCTCATAGGGCTGCGTCCGGCAATACAAGGGCGATCGGTCTTCGGTATTTATCTTAAACGGTCGTGGGTCACTGGTCATTTGTCATTTGTCATTTGGGGTTGGTCAATTACCCATTCCCCATCTTCATTTTGATAATTTTCACAAACATTTATATCCGTACTCAAATCGATCGCCTACAATAAAACTACGGTCAAGAATGCCGCAGAATAACAATCGATCGCGCCTTCGAGGACGTTAACGATGAAACAAATTTTAGGCATCGATGGAGAGAACTTCAACCCGAAAGAATCGTTAACCGGATGTCACCATTCGGAAACGTTAGCCGATGAGAGTTACGCTCCTCTCGGTTTTGAGACGAACGATTCAACTGTGGGTGCAAAGACCGATTGTTTGGCAGGCGATCGAGCGCCCAAAGCTTCGATTTTAGGCGTTTCGCAACTCGATGGCGAAGATCTCTCGGAAATCGGTCAAGAAGCCGATCGGTCTGGCGAAATCCATCGATTCGTTACCGATTTACTGTGCGAACCTCCCGTTCCAGATGCCAATTTCCAGACTTTATTTGAGTTATGAAATCGAGTTGGAGGCATTGGAAACTAGTCGCGATCGTCTGTCTCGTTGGGATAGCGATTGCATTTGCCGCGATGCCTGTCAGTGCGACGATTAACGAATCCCGGATTTCTCGCCTCGAGTCCGATATTTATCGATTGCAAACCGAAGTCAGCCAACTCAGTTCGCAACTTCGCCGCCTCGATCGCGCCAACCCAAATCCAGTAGAAGTTCCCGCGATCGACCGCTCCCAAACTGCCACCACTGCCAGCGATCCGATGTTCGATCGTTTGGCTACGCTCGTTATCGAACTCAAGCGGAGAATAGACGGATTTGAAGAACGCCTCGTTGAATTAGAGCAATCTCGCTAAATTTTGTACATCTGCTTTCCTTATGCCTTCTGCTATACCGAACTCGGATCGATGGGTTCCCACCCCGATCGCGATCGCCGTGCCTCGATACAATAGGAATATTTCAAAGCCAGGTCGAAATGGGACGAACGAAGCGCGACACCGACCTCGCTCCCAACCGATCTGGCAGCAACGATGGGGATAATCGAACATTATGGCTGGGATATTGCAGCGACCGATTTTAGTGGGTGGATTGGGACTTTCCGTCGCCTTTGCCTTGTGGGAAGGGTTGGACAAATCCGGCGGCGGCGAGTTGGGAGAATGGGGACTGTTGGGACTGGTGGCAGTGGGAGCGGGAACGTGGTTGTTTAAACCTCGAGTCCCCGAATTAGACCTGACACCGTTACCCGCAACGATCGATCGCGCGGCAGCAGAGCGATCGATCGCCCGCACGCAAGCGGCATTGAGCCAACTGGAAGCGGAAATCGCCAATCTGGACGGGAATAAAACCGAACCTACCCGTAATTTAGCCCATTTCACTCAACAACTGGATGAATTAACGCCATCCCTCGATCGCCAATCGGTGTGTATTGCCGTTGCTGGGGGGCAAGCCGTGGGCAAAACCGCGTTAATTGAGGTCTTACAATCCAGCGACATCGGGCAAAATTCCGATGTCAGTTTTGTCGAAGTTCCCGCCTTATTTACACGGGAAGCGAAAGATGGGGACTCGATCTTACCCACTGCTGATTTGGTCTTATTTGTCGTTGCCGGGGACATCACCGATCCGGAATTCGATGCGGTGCAGCGGTGCGTCGCCGCCGGACAGCGGACGATCGTCGTTTGGAACAAGCAAGATCGGTGCTTGAGCGGCGATCGCGCCGATCTGTTGCAACACCTTCAATCGCGACTGCAAGGCTCACTCAAGACTGAAGAAGTCGTTGCCGTTGCTGCCGCCCCTGCCCCGGTCAAAGTGGTGCGCCATCAAGCCGACGATACGGTAACAGAATCCCTCGAACCCCAATCTCCGGATATTTCTACCCTCACAGCGCGGTTGTCGCAAGTTCTCACTACTGAAAAATCGAAATTGATTTTCGCCAGCGTACTGCGTGCGGCAGTCGCGTTAAAGCAAGATATTAAGATTTACTTAAATCAAATTCGTCGCGATCGAGCATTACCGATTATTACTCAATATCAATGGGTCACTGCCGCAGCCGCAATTGCCAATCCCTTCCCCGCCTTAGATTTGTTGGCAACCGCAGCCGCCAATACCCAAATGATTGTCGATTTGGGCAACATTTACCAGCAGAAAGTTTCCCTAGAAAAAGCGCAAGTTGCTGCCGCTAATTTGGGCGAACTCCTATTAAAATTGGGCTTAGTAGAACTGTCTACCCAAACGATCGGTACGATTCTCAAAACAACTGCCGTGACCTATCTCGCTGGGGGAGCCATTCAAGGCATCAGTGCGGCTTATTTAACCCGAATTGTCGGCTTGAGTTTAATCGAATACTTCCAACAGCAAGACATCGAAACCACCGAACCCAAATCCTGGAATTGGGACGCTTTCGGCTCGATTCTCAAACAAGTGTTCCAACAAAATCAACGGACGGAATTCGCACGATCGTTTGTCAAACAAGCGATCGTGCGTCTGTCTCCCCAATTCACTCCCGCAGACACTCGGGCGATCGTTCGAGATGTTTAAAACAATCAACGAATTTTCACCGATATGGAAACTGCTATACCCACTTGGGAGCAGGTCATTCTTTCTTCGCCCTTGACGGTCTCGCCAGACATAGATGCGATTTCTGCCATCGGACACTTCTTTTAGGAAACCCCGTGGTGGACTCATTCTCCCCAACTGCAACAGCAATTGCAACAGGCAATTCTCCAGGCAGCACGAGGTGAATTGGTGCGATTTGAAGCCGAGCATTTGTTAGCTGATGGAACATCCGTTTTTGTCGATTTTTCCCTCCAATCTTTTTTTGGATGAAGACGGAAACGTCGCGATGTTGATTCCGGAAGGACGAGATGTTACCGATGGTCAAACAAATTCTCGTCTTTACTCGAGGAACGGAAGGAAAGCAGATCGCAATCCAAGTCGGACATTTAGTCAAAGAAGTCGAAAAAGGTACGGGATAGTGCTGGCAACTTCTGAATAAGCTAAACTAAGCTAAGTTAAGATTAAAAAATTAACAATTTAATCGCAAAAAATCTCCCCCTTACCCATTACCCCTTTTATGCTGACCAAAGGAAACCTATTACGGGAACTTGCCGATAAAAATCGGGGAATCAATGCCACGGCAACGGATAAGCAATATATTCAATCCCTCGTCGCTCAATTGGAAGAGTGCAATCCCAACCCCAAACCATTGGAAGTGCCACAATTACTGGAGGGCAACTGGCGATTATTGTACACGACTAGTCGAGAATTATTGGGACTAGATAAGATCCCATTATTTAAACTAGGTGCGATTTACCAGTGTATCCGCGTTCGAGATTCTAAAATTTATAACATTGCGGAAATCTCGGGTTTGCCGTTACTCGAAGGAATCGTGAGCGTTGCCGCTCGATTTGAACCCGTGGGAGATCGCCGAGTCAATGTTCGTTTCGAGCGAGCGATCTCGGGATTGCAGCGTCCCATCGGCTATCAATCTCCCAACTCCTTTATCCAGAAAATCGAAGCGGGTCGAAAGTTTGCGGCGATCGACTTTCAAATTACCGCTAGAGAACAACGAGGGTGGCTGGATATTACCTATTTGGATGAAACGATGAGAATTGGGAGAGGCAATGAAGGGAGTATTTTCGTTCTCGATAAAGTTAACTAATTTATATTCCCTTTGAGTAAGAATATAAAACTTAAATTTCGGCTCTATATCAGGATCGAGCAGTGTATCCCCTCGCTCTAGTTTAAAAAAATGCACCCCGAGGTCTGAAGGTTTGCGATTCGCGGTCAATCCGAAGATAATGTAATGATTTTACCCTTTTTCCGATGACTTGCAACTCGCGCGATCGCTGCGGTGTAAATTTGTGGTGGAATCGGTAGTTTCGGCAACAGCCGACGAGTTCCAAACGATTTTAGATCGGGAAGGACTGCTGAGGTAAGGGCTTCACGACGACCCACTGACCCGTAACCGGATCTCGATAGGTGGTGAAAGGATTTTGGCGCAATGGCTTTTCCTTTTCTGCGGGCTTTTGGCTCGTTTGCGACATTCCCAGATCCTCCGACTGTATTTTAAAGGCTAGCAGTGTATTGTAGTGAACTAATGCTAGTTTAGGCAAGATAAATTGAGAGTGAGGTGACTAAATTTTTAGACCCTGACGATCGCGATCGCAACGATCTCGTGATCGCGATCGCAATCGTCTCAAAATCCGAATCGGATCTCGCAATTCGATTCCCCCCTATCCGGTTTATCAACAACCTTCTTAAGGAATGACCGGACTCCTCGGCTCTGAATGTTTAAATAGCGATCCCCTCTTTGTTTTTATCGCATTCCCAGTTCGGAGGGTCGATCGCTTCTTCGATTGAAAAATGCCTTTTTCCCAGTTCCTTCAGCTTTTGCCGATCGCGAGCTGTTTCGATCCACTTGCATTGCCCCCGATCCCCCTCTTTTAGACAACTACAGTTTCGCTCTCCGATAGCGACCTTGTTGTTGACGGCGAGCAAATCGAGCAAAATCATCGCGATGACCCATGACCAAAACAGTATCTCCGGCAGATAATACGAGATCCGAGGGGGGATGAGTCATCACTGTTCCGTTGCCTTGGCGCAAGGCAACTGCCAAAAAAATTCCCTGACCCCGAACTTCGAGATCGAAAATAGTTTTCCCGATGCTTGGAGAGTCTGGCGCGACCGTAAATTCGTGAATTTGCAGGTCGAGTTGGGCGAGTAATTCGTTGAGGTTACTGCGTCCTGCATCTTGTTTGACAAACTCAAAGACTGTGGGGTGAGTAATCAGGTTTGCCATTTGCAGGGCGCTGATGGTGGCGGGGAGGACGACGCGATCGGCTCCGGCGAGTTTGAGCTTATTTTCCGTAGATGGCATTTCCCCGCGAGCGAGGATAAATAGGTTTGGATTTAATCCGCGTGCCGTCAGGGTGATAAAGACGTTGGTGGCATCGTCGGACAACGAAGTTGCCAAACTTTTGGCGCGATCGATCCCCACCGAGTATAAGATTTCTTCGTCGGCAGCATTCCCCAAACGCACTAGATATCCCGCTAATTCTGCGCGTTCGGCACGATCGGGATCGCTTTCGACGATGGCAAACGGCTGTTGGGCTTCGTGCAATTTCCGCGCCAAAATTTGACCCATACGACCGTAACCGCACACGATCGTATGTTGTTGCAGATTTTCGATTCCTCGCGTTTTCCGGTGCTTCTCCAACGCGCGGTTAATTTCTCCCTCTGCGATCATTTGTACGAATCCTCCCACGATGTAAACGGTAGACGACGTTCCCGCAATCACCACTAAGATTGTAAAAACTTTTTGACTGGCTGATTCCAAAGGTTGGACTTCTCCGTATCCGACGCCGAAGATGGTAATGACGACCATATAGATGGCATCGAGAGGTTCCCAACCAAAGGCAATATAGCCGATTCCTGACATCACGATCGTCAGGATAAAAAATATAACTCTCGGGAAAAACCGTTGAAATAACTGTTGCATAAGTGAGAATACTCTGATAGCAAACTGAAAGAAACTAGGTTTCTAGAGGATCGATCAATTGAAGCCGATAGACTCACTCGAATATTTAGAAATGATTGATAATTGCAAGAAACTGGCCTAAATTCTATCGTCATTCATTAGCCGCGACCAATTATCAAGAAAGGCAGAAAGCAGAAGGCTCTTTTCAGAAGGGTTTGAATGCTGCTACAAATCCCGATCGGGAAAAGCTGAGAAGTTGTCTGAATCCAGATGCTTAGTGCTGTAACTCCCATCGGCGCAGCCAGTGCGAAGCACTGACTCCCGAACTGCTGCTAAACTACGCCCGAAAATAATCTTTGACGATTTCGACGATGCGATCGGTAGCAAAACCGTCGCCAAAGGGGTTGACTGCCGTTGCCATCGCTTGATAGGCGATCGTATCGCTCAAGAGTTCGCTGGCAGCAGTAACGATGCGATCGCTCTGGGTTCCTACTAACTTAGCGGTTCCGGCGGCGATCGCTTCCGGACGTTCCGTGGTTTCCCGCAACACCAGCACGGGTTTGCCCAAGGCGGGGGCTTCTTCTTGCAATCCTCCCGAATCGGTCAGCAGCAGGTAACACCGATCGATCGCCCCCACCAGTTGCGCGTAGTCCAACGGTTCGGTGAGAAACACGCGGGGATGACCGCCCAAAAAGCGCTGCAACGGTTCCCGCACCGTGGGATTGCGATGCAGGGGCAACAACAGCGCCGTATCGGGAAACTTATCTAAGATTTGCAGAAATCCTTTGGCAATACCTTCGAGGGGTTCGCCCCAATTTTCCCGCCGATGCACCGTCGCCAGCATCACCCGATAAGCACTCCAATCTAACCCCGGAACTTGGCAGTCGGGATGGCGGCTGGCAACCGATAGTAGCGCATCGATCACCGTATTCCCCGTTCGATGAATTTCGCCTAACACGCCGGAATTCTTCAAGTTTTCCACCGCTTGGGTGGTGGGGGCAAAATGCAATTGCGTCACCTGAGAAATCAGCCGTCGGTTGACTTCTTCCGGATAGGGATCGAAGAGGTTATCCGTTCGCAATCCCGCTTCGACGTGTCCCACGGGAATCTTTTGGTAAAACGCCGCTAGTGCCGCTGCAAACGCCGTGGTGGTGTCTCCCTGGACGATGGCGAATTGGGGGTGCAATTGGGCGAACAGGTCTTCTAGACCCCGCAAACTGCGGCAGGTGATATCGGTGAGGGTTTGCTGGTGCTGCATGATCGCCAAATCGCGATCGGCTTTGAGATCGAATAGTTGCATCACTTGTTCGACCATTTCCCGGTGCTGTCCCGTCAGCACCACCTGCGTCTCGAAGGCGGGAGACTGCTGGAATTTTTGAATGACGGGTGCGAGTTTGATCGCTTCGGGACGGGTTCCTAGGGTAATGCAGACTCGGATGGGGGATGGGGACATGGGAGAGGACTGAGGGGGGCTGTTTTTTTATACCAAATTTCGGGAAACCTGTTGTCGCGCATTCATTGGCGATCGATCTTGCCCATCGTCTTCAAGGTCGGACTACATTTACGAGATAACGTTTCTGGTCAGCGGTTGCCGATACCTTTGCAACTCTACAGTGGCAACTCTACAGTGGCTTTCGCCAATCCGCTGCACCAGAATTGTTAGCCAGCGTAACTACATTCTGAGCGTTTGCCAATTTGTGTAGATTTGTCTTTATTAGCTTGCAAGCTACCAAAT
The DNA here is from genome assembly GCA_015295945.1 of Oscillatoriales cyanobacterium M59_W2019_021. Classification (GTDB taxonomy): domain Bacteria; phylum Cyanobacteriota; class Cyanobacteriia; order Cyanobacteriales; family Geitlerinemataceae; genus DVED01. Next base: position 28,846 of record DVED01000179.1, read on the forward strand.
GTATCGATCGCTTTTACATTGCTCATCGGGCAAAAGATAACCCCATCAGCACTTTCTCCGGTGATGGCTGGTGTCGTACCCTCTTGAAATGCCTTGAAAGACCCCAGAGGAATATCAATAACGTAAAATGAAACTCCCTGACTTGTGATTCGGCAATTGTTTAAAACGTCAAGTTGACTAAAAATTTCTAAAATAGATAACGTATTATTTAATTCAACATCAATTGAACCAAAGTCGTGTACATCTTCAGGCGTTTTAACCCAGCATATCCCTACAGAATGCAACCAATGAAAGGTTTCCTTTAAACTTTCATCATCAGTAATGAGAAATGAACACTTCATTACTTAGCTTCCCCCTACATTAACAACACTAGTTACAGTTCATCGTATCTTAAGTGTACTTTTCCTCCAGATAATCCACATAGGGATCTATAGGATCTTCTGCACTTAACTGAATCACACCGACTAAGCTTTGAGTCCAAGGGTCAAGATTGGTCAACGAATTTAGTCTCTTGCCTATCGTAGAGGGAGAAATCTTACTTGTCCTTCCCACTCTCCCTCAAGGCTGCACTCTGCAATCAAGATAATTTCCTCTATTGCCACCCCTACTGGAACACGACGGCTCACCTCAAACAACCCAGGCATAGGCAATCCGACTTAGATGCGTTGATAGGCAAAAGTTGTCATAGTAGCAACATCATGAGTCAAGACTATTCGTTCCTCTTGGGCTGCCCATTCTAAAACGGTTGGGTTATCTACTCCGGATAGACCGACATCTTGAACGCGCACAATATCAACATTTGGGCTGTGACGAAGAACACCTCGTACAATTTGGTTGTTAAAGTTTTCATCAGCTAGGAATTGAGCCATTTCAGATCACCTGGATCGATCTCGCCTAGCAAGTAAGCGCTCTCGTATTCCAATAGGATTAAAGCGCTGCTCAACCTCTTGTTGAATCACATTTGCTTGACGTTGACGTTCTGCAAGATAGGCATGAACTTCATCTCTGTGTCTAAGGTAGTAACCAATGACCAGGTAGATGTCTGATAATTGAAGCGACGGATACTGCTCTCCTATTTCCTCTGGCGTACATCCCTCTAAAAAAGCTGTCACAACAGTGTCTAGAGTGACACGAGTTCTAGACACTCGCACAACACCATAAGCATCAGTCTCTATAGGGGCAGGTTCAAGGGCAATTGCTAGAGTCATAATCAATAGAGTTTTCCCTATAATTCAAAGAGATCGGCAAATAAGGTATTGTGCTAGACCGACCCGCACTATTGGTACGCTCGACGAAAGAAAATCGCCTACTATTAAGCATCGTTTTCTTGCCTTTTTGGCGATCGCACGCTCCAGCAACTTAGTCATTTTACTATTTTTTGATGACTATTTTGTTGTTTTTACCCAGGATTTAGATTGCACGCTATCAGTACCAGAGATCTCAAACCAACGCGGCATAGGTTAACTGGGGTGAAGGGGCTGCTCTTAAGTTTACTTTACGGTTAACGAAGAGGTCAAAGTCTGTGGGAGTTTCCGGAAACAGGCGATCGCGCTCGAAAAACTAGATATAAGGTTTGCATTGATCGCCCAGTTTTTAACATCAAGCTGTAGTGCGTGACTCGCACTCAGCTTATTGCCTTCGAGGCGTCCCCTCGTTGCTTCGGTTTTTTGCGCTAAATTTTGAGACTTGCCTTATGCTCGACCCCTCCGCCAATCCCTTACTCGTCAGTGCGGGTATTACCACTAGCCTTACCTGCGCCATTAGCGGCTATGCTCTGTACGAATTGCTCAGCGTCGGTCCGGAACCGACGGATACGGCTCGAGCCGTCAATCCCCAACTCCGCCGACAGCCGATCATTGCTAAAATCGTGCCCGATGTTAGTGCGCCGGAAAGCTGGACGGTGCGCCCCGGTCAGCGACCGGATTTTCTGCCCCTTGCCGAGAAACAGATTATCCCAGAAGGGGCGATCGCCGAATCCTTAATTTTAATGTGGAAACAAGGCAAATTGCCCGAGCATTTAGCACCGCTGATAGCAAAAGTCGAGGCGGAAATCGACGAGTTTGAAGCCAAAAGTTACTTAGAAGCCGCCCGCATCCAAGCGACTCAAGAAGACTACGCCAAAGCGCTGAACTACCTGAAAAAAATCCCTCATCAAACCTCGAGTCACTCCCAAGCACAGGTCAAAATCGCCGAATATACCGAACAACAAACCTTGCAAGCGAAAGCCTGGATGCGAAAAGCTAACGCCCTCGCCCAACTCAAGGATTTTTCGGGGGCGCGGATTTATCTCAAGCAAGTTCCCGAAACCAATCCGGTTTACCCCTCCGCCCAAAACAAGATGGCGGAATACGCCCAAACTCAAAACGTACAGGCGAATTTTTGGTTTGAAGAAGCCACGAAATTGGCGAGTCAAGGGAAATTGTCCGATGCGATTTCCTATCTCAAGCGCATTCCCATGGGGACTTCGATCTATACGGTGGCGCAAACCAAAATGGCTGAGTACAGCCAGAAGCAAAATCTCAATGCGGCAATGTCCAAGCCGGTGACGACCGCTACGACGCCCACCCAGCCGCCCAAACCGAAAACGCCAGCCGTTACTCCCACTCCGGCAGCAACGGTGGCAAATCCCATGGTGACGCCTAACCCTACGGCAATCGTCGCGCCTGCCAAACCGGAGAAACCGGAAACGCCAGCCGTTACTCCCAATCCGACAGCCATGACGGAAATTCTCGAACAGCCGTCTGTGGAGACTCCGTTACCGAACTCCGGTACGCCAGCAATCGCACCAAACCCTAGGGCGGCGGCTGTTTCGCCCGTCAATCCGATCGACCCAGCACCCGTCACGGTAGACAATTCGATCGCCCCCAATCCCCAAAACCTGCAAACCCCCGCACCCGTTCTCAGTAACGGTCAACCCCCGCAAATTCGACCGGAAGCGTTGCAGGCGCCGACATTCATTCCCTCGCGCGATGCCAGTGGTGCTATCAAAACCGAAAAAGATACAAAAACAACCGCGACTCCGGCAACTTCCATCCCGAAGATCCAAGTCAAACCCAAAGCCGCGACTCCGGCAAATGCGCTTCCCAACGCCAACCTGAAATCCGGTACTCCCAAACCCCTGATGCTAGAAAACTCAACTGTCACCCCCAAACTGAAAAGGGCACCATCGGATACCAACGAGGTTTGGAATGCAGAACCCTTTACTCAAGATCGATAGATCTGTTATTCGTCATTTGTCATTCGTCATTGGGTATTTGGGATTTGGGGTTGGCGATTCGTCATTTGTCATTTGCCTAGCAACTAACCACTAACCACTAACTACTAACCCCTAACGCACTACCATGAAATACGCCGTTTTTCTCCAACATAGCGAAACCGATTGCGGGGCAGCTTGCCTGGGTGCGATCGCCAAACACTACGGACGAACGCTGTCTCTGAACCGCATTCGCGAAGTGGTGGGGACGGGACAGCAGGGAACGACCTTGCTGGGACTCCAACGGGGGGCGACGGCACTGGGGTTCAACGCGCGTCCGGTGCGGGCGATGCCGGAAGTGCTCGATCGCTTGAATGAGATTACCCTTCCGGTGATTTTACATTGGAAGGGCAATCACTGGGTGGTGCTGTACGGCTTGGATAAACGGCGTTACGCGATCGTCGATCCGGGGATTGGGTTGCGCTATTTGTCTCGCGCCGAGTTGGAGGAAGGCTGGACGGATTGGATTATGTTGTTGCTCGAACCCGATTCCATGCGGTTTCGGGAAGAGTCCCAGGATGTAACGCCGGGATGGGAGCGCTTTTGGCAGCCGATTTGGCGATCGCGAGTTCTCCTGAGTCAAGTCATTATCTTCAACTTGGCGATCGGTTTGTTGTCGGTGGCAACGCCATTTTTAATTCAATTTTTAACGGACGATGTATTAATTCGCGGGGATTTACACCTGCTCAACGGGATGATTCTCGCCGTCGTCCTCATGACCTTTTTTAGTAGCGGCTTGGCACTGATTCAATCCAATCTAACGGCTTACTTTTCTCAAAAACTCGAATTGGGATTGATGTTAGAATTCGGGCGAAAACTCCTCCATTTACCGCTCAAATATTTTGAAACGCGCCGCAGTGGGGAAATTGTCAGTCGCTTGCAGGATATTCGCGAGATCAATCAGTTCTTTTCTCGGATTGTAGTTAGTTTGCCGGGGCAAGTTTTTATCGCCTTTGTTTCGTTAGTTGTTATGCTGATTTACAGTCGATTGCTAACGGGAATCGCGATCGCCGTTGGTTTGCTGATGAGTTTATCTACCGCTCTTTTCCTCCCGGCACTGCAAAATAAAACGCGAAACTTGCTGGTTCTGGAAGCGGAAAATCATGGCATTCTCGTAGAAAACTTCAAAGGAGCAATTACCCTCAAAAGTTTAGCCGCACAACCGCAATTTTGGGAAGAGTTACAAGTGCGCTTCGGTCGGTTGGCAAACTTGGCATTTCGCACCTATCAAATTGGGTTTATTAACAATATTTTTTCGGGTTTTATCAGTGGAGTGGGGAACGTCATGCTGCTGTGGGTGGGTAGTTCGTTAGTCATTGGCGGCACGCTCAGTATCGGGCAACTTTTAGCGTTTACCACCCTCAATCGCAACGTTTCTACTTTAATTAGTTCCTTAATTGGGTTTGCCGATGAAATGGCGCGGGTGAAAACGGCAACCGGACGATTGACGGAAGTCATCGACCATCAATCGGAGGCGATCGAAGGGAAACCGAAACCGTCCGTTCGCTTTGCCGACGATGCTGATATTTTATGCGATAATCTTACCTTTCACTACCCCGGTCAAGTAGATTTGCTCGATCGCTTTTCCCTGAAAATTAAAGGGGGTTGGGTGTCGGCAATTATCGGCTCTTCCGGTTGCGGTAAAAGTACCCTAGCTAAGGTGATTTCGGGGTTATATTCGGCTGATTCCGGCAACATTCAAATTGGCGGATATAACATTGCCGATTTAGACCTGGATAATGTCCGACAGCAAGTGGTTTTAGTTCCCCAAGATGCCCATTTTTGGAATCGATCGATCCTCGATAACTTTCGCTTAGCCAATCCCAGCGTAGGATTTGATGACATCGTGCGAGCCTGTCACCTGACCGGAGCCGATGAATTTATCAGCAAACTTCCCGATAAATATCAAACCATTTTAGGAGAATTTGGCGCGAATTTATCCGGCGGACAAAGACAGCGGTTAGCCATTGCTAGAGCGATCGTTGGCAATCCTCCCATTTTGATTTTAGATGAATCGACTTCCGGACTCGATCCGGCTAGTGAAACGCAGGTTTTGGAACGATTACTTCAGCACCGTCGGGGGAAAACCACGCTCTTAATTTCCCATCGTCCTCGCGTCATTAATCGCGCCGATTGGATTATCGTTCTCGATCGCGGTCAGTTGGCACTGCAAGGTTCTCCGGAAGTGTTGCGCGAACAACCCGGTCCGCATTTAGATTTATTGGTTCCGTAGCAGATATTTCGGAAGAGAAAAGCATTTTGGTGCGTTTCGTTCCTCAACACACCCTACCCATTACCAATTACCGATTACCAATAACTAATATCTCGGAACCGATCGATCGACAACGATCGAGTAAGCATCGATGCCGCCTTCTACGTTATAAACCTTCGTAAAACCGCGACCGATCAACCACTGGCACATATGAGCCGATCGCATTCCATGATGGCAGAGAACGATGGTTTCCACATTGGGGTCGAAGCGATCGGTAATGCTGTCAACCCATTGTTCCGATTCGCTGAGCGGTAGGTTTTGAAACTCCCGAAGTGCGGCAATTTCGACTTCATGGGGTTCTCGTACGTCGATCAATTGGACGTTCTCCATATCCGGCGACGCCAGACGTGCGGCTAATTCTTCAACAGTGAGTTTGGCAAACGTTTCAGACATATTGACACAGACGAATTGCGATGGGTTGATTCGGGGATGGCTTCCCGATCGATTGTAAAGTATTTTAACGTCAGTTCGGGACTCGGACTTTTGGGTGAGGGCGGGTCATGGGTGATGGCGATTTGGCGATTTGGCGAGGAAACCGCTTGCCAGATCCGCTCGACTTTTGCTAACTTCGCGGAATGCGGCGCGATCGTCGTGAGTGTACTCCGAGTGCCATCCCAATCCCTGACGAAGAGGAGTGTAATTATGTGCGGAATTGTCGGTTATATCGGCGTGAGAGCGGCTAGCGACATTTTGCTTGCCGGACTGGAGAAACTAGAATATCGGGGGTACGACTCAGCGGGAATTGCCACGGTGCGCGACGGTGACGTACATTGCGTTCGCGCCAAAGGCAAACTGCACAACCTGCGCGACAAAATGGCAGGCATCGAAAATCCCGCTCGATTAGGCATCGGACATACCCGCTGGGCAACCCACGGCAAACCGGAAGAATACAACGCTCACCCCCACATGGACGTTGCTCGACGGGTGGCGGTGGTGCAGAACGGCATCATCGAAAACTATCGAGAACTGCGCGAAGAACTCAAAAGCAAGGGACACGAATTTCGATCGGAAACGGACACCGAAGTCATTCCCCACTTAATCGCCGAATGTCTTACCAAACTTGGTGATTCTCCCTCCCCCTTTCTCGATGCCGTGCGCGAAGCCGTGAACCACCTGCAAGGCGCATTCGCCATTGCCGCGATTAATGCCGACTATCCCGACGAACTGATCGTCGCACGGCAGCAAGCTCCCTTAGCCATCGGTTTCGGGCAGGGCGAATTTTTCTGCGCCTCCGATACCCCGGCTTTAGTTCCCCATACCAACGCCGTGTTGAATTTGGAAAATGGGGAATTGGCAAAGCTCACCCCCCTCGGGATCGAAGTGTACAACTTTGCGGGCGATCGCCTCAAGAAACACCCCCGCACCCTGGACTGGAATCCCATCCAAGTGGAAAAACAGGGATTCAAACACTTCATGCTCAAAGAAATTTACGAGCAACCGGGAGTGGTTCGCGCCTGTTTGGAAGCCTATCTCGACGAGAAATGGTCGGCGGCAGATACCACTTCTCCCGTCAAGCTGGATTTGTCTTCCATCCTCGACGAGAATCTAGAACACGTCCAAATCCTGGCGTGCGGAACCAGTTGGCACGCGGCACTGGTGGGAAAATACCTGATCGAACAACTGGCGGAAATTCCGACGATGGTGCAGTACGCTTCGGAATTTCGCTACGCACCCGCACCGCTGACGGCAAACACCCTCACAGTCGGCGTCACCCAATCCGGGGAAACTGCCGATACCTTGGCGGCATTGGAGATGGAGAAAGAACGGCGCACCGGGAAACCTCCGGAGTTTCAACCGCGATTGTTGGGGATTACCAACCGTCCCGAGTCTTCTTTGGGGTTGTTGGTTCCCCAAACCATCGACCTTCATGCGGGGATGGAAATCGGCGTGGCGGCAACCAAAACTTTTATTGCCCAGTTAATGGCATTTTACGCTTTAGCCTTAGAATTAGCCTATCGCCGGAAGACGATCGCCCCCATTCGCCTGGAAGAAATTATCGCTGGATTGCGCCAACTGCCGTCTCAAATCGAGCAAATTCTGGAAAGTCAGGAACGCTACATCGAAGAGTTAGCTCACGAATTTAGCGAAACCCAGGATTTCATTTTCTTGGGGCGGGGAATTAACTTCCCCATCGCCTTAGAAGGGGCGCTGAAACTCAAAGAAATCAGCTATATCCATGCCGAAGGGTATCCGGCAGGGGAGATGAAACACGGACCGATCGCCCTGTTGGATGCTAAAGTTCCCGTGGTGGCGATCGCCATGCAAGGCAGCGTGTACGATAAGGTGTTATCCAACGCTCAAGAAGCCAAAGCCCGAGATTCGCGGTTAATCGGGGTGACGCCGATGGACGATCCCGAAGCCGAGGAAACCTTCGACGATTTGCTTCCCGTTCCCCCCGTGGAAGAGTTGCTGTCCCCCATTTTGGCGGTGATTCCCTTGCAGTTACTCGCCTACCACATCGCCGCACGGCGGGGGTTGGACGTGGATCAACCTCGGAACTTAGCGAAGTCCGTGACGGTGGAGTGAGATGGGTCGGAAGTTCGATCGACAATAGATCCGTTCGTCGGGGCGCAAGGCTTGCATCCTGGATTTGTAGCCCTTTCATCGATCGCCTCAATTGCAGGGTTTCGGGGGCGGAATTTCCGGCAATTGGGGGCGATCGCCCTGGTAAAATGGTGGGGGTTGAATCAGGAGGACGGACATCGCCATCCAAGCGGTTTCCAACAGCCAACCGCCGATGATGTCGCTGGGATAGTGAACGCCTAAATACAGACGAGTCCAACCGATCGCCAATACGAACGCCCCACCGCCGACGATCGCCAAAGGACGCCAGCGACTTTGCCAAGTCAGCATGACGATCGCGATCACCAGCGCCAAACTCGCCATCGAGTGTCCGCTGGGAAACGAGTATTCGCGCATCCAAGGAACGTCCTCCCATAAGTGAGGGCGAACTCGATGGAAGAACAGCTTAGCCACGAAGTTGAGAACTGCCGTTCCCATGAAGGCAATTTCCACGTAAAGAACCGATCGCCATTTGCCCCGATAGGCTAGCAATCCCACCATCACCAAAGCGGCAGGCAGCACCCCCCACCAAATACCCAACGGCGTGAAACCCGTTACCAGGCGATCGAGCCAAGGTCGATGGGTCGTGCGTACCGCTTGTAGAATGGCAACATCCCACCACAGTCCTTGCCGATGCTGGCAAACCAGCCATGCCAGTCCCGCAAACGCCGCCAGAGGCAGACAGAATCCCAGAATCGATCGAAAACGCTTCACTTATTACTTATTACTTAAAACAAATACCCAATCTTGCCGATCGCTCGGTGTCAAAGTCACCGTACCGCCTCCCGTGACATCCCCTTGGGGGGTTTTCGTTCCCGATCGCGGATCGAACAGTTGGACGGTATAGGTTCCCGCTTCCCTGACTTGCAAAGACAACGGGCGATCGGTATTGCGGACGTAAACCACGTACTGCCGTCCCGGTTCCGCCAACACGTACCCCGTTCCCCGAGTTTCCAGCAACCGATCGTCCGGTTCCAACTTCCACCATTCCAAACTGGTAAACAATCCGGGAAGATGCTGCACCTGTGCTTCCCAGTCGTCGTTTTTCGGCGCATCCACGTTGAAGACATCGGGATCGCGGCGACCGCCGAAGTAGGTGGTTCCCCAACCCGTCACCAAATAGCCCCCCGCCATGACGATATCCCAAGAAGCGTGGCGGATTTCCTCTAGGGTTTTGCTGTTGGGTTTGTCTACGCGACCGTCGCCGTTTTGGTCGCGCAGGTAGTAGGCGTATTCTGAATTGACGACGGGTTTGTTCCGATTTCGCGCTTCCAAAATGCGATCGTGCAACTTGCTATAATTTTGTTGGTAATCGCCAAAAGACATCCAATCTTCCGGTGCGAATTGTTTGACGGAAAACGCTAATTCTCCGGGGTGAATGGCGATGAGGCGATCGTGCGGGTCGTTGCGGACGACGACGCTAGCTAAATCTCGGTATAAGGATGCCTCGGCGAATTCGTTCCATTCCGCCCCCACGTTAAAGGCGACATTATAGGCACTGTAACGGGCGACGATATACCGGGCGTAACGCTGCCTGGCCTCGTTGTCGGGAAATCCTTCCCAATCCCCCACTTTGCCATCTTTGCCCCACGCCAAAATTAACATAGCGGTAATGCCCCGGCGGTTGAGAGATTCGATGCGAGAATCCACTTCTTGCCAAAAAGCGGGGTTAATCGTTTCCGCTTCAAAGCTGTCGAACGCTTTACCCCCTTCGTTGGCTTCTGTGGAGAGTAAGTTGGCGTGAATGTAGTTAAACCCTTGGGAGGCGCGAACGTCTAGGTAATGTTCGATCGCCTGCCGATCTAAGTTTTCTTGGGGGTCGATGCCGAACAGATTCCAGTTGGTATCGCCGAAAAACCAGAAGGGGGTTCCGTCTTGGGTTTCAAAGTGGTAGGGATAGCGATCGATCGCCCGAATTCCCCCGCGATTGTTCGAGGCAACCACTGCAAACGTGCCGGATTGCCCGTTGAGTCCGGCATCCGTGGAACTCACCAACCACTGCCAGTTGCCTTCTACATCCGGCGAAACCCGCATCCGCCAGGTGGTGTCCCCATCCCAAAACAGGGGAATGGTGAGGATTTGACCGTCAGGACGGGTGAGGGTTGCCGTGGCGGTGACGTCGGTGTAGGGGTTGGCGTAGGAACCCGTGTGGGTAAAGGCGCGATCGAACACACCCAAAGCCGGAACGCGGACATCGCCTTTTTGGGTGACGACAATCTGCACCTCGTCTTCTGTCGCCATCTCGCCATCGTTCGCTGTCAGCTTGAGGGTATACGTGCCTTCGGTGGGGAAACGCGCCGTTGGAGTAGCGGTTTTCTCATTTTCTAAGACTGCCTTACCCGGTCCGCTAATTTGCGTCCAGTCGATCGCCACCGATGGCGTCAGACCGTCGTCGCTGACCGTTCCCAGTAATTGAACCGGGGTATTGGGTTTCACCGTCAGATCTGCACCCGCGCGCGCGACGGGGGCAGCATTGGGCGGTTGGACGATCGGTCGTACCTTGTCTTCCTTGGGTTCGCGACAGCCAAACGCCGCGCCAGAAAACAGGACGAGAGCGATCGCCAAGCAACTCCTCTGGAGTATCGCCCGCAGTCGGGGAAAATTGATTTGAGATTGGTTAGATATACTCACGATGGAAATATAGATGGAGAATCTCGCTAATCGCAATAGTCAGGGGTGGGAGAAGGGGTTGGGGACGAGAGGGCAAAATTCACGTCTCTCACCGGTTTTGAAAATAGGGTATGACCGTCCTGGCTAATGCCATAACAGTTAAGGTAACAAAGATTTCAATTCAGGGTTCTTCAGTCCATTTTAATGGAGTTGAGCATCCCCCCCAGTCGAACCCCCACGACAACACTTCAATCTCCCCCTGCCAGAATCAACCGTACTGCATCGTCATTCCACCGCCGAATGTCACGGGTAGCTTGCATATGGGTCACGCCTTCGACAAGACCCTCATCGACGTACTGGTGCGCTACCATCGGATGACGGGACGCAACGCGCTGTATCTCCCCGGAACCGATCGCGCCAGCATTGCCTTCGCGTGATGGTAGAACGGGAGTTGAAACAGGAAAACACCACCTGCTACGATTTGGGACGAGATTAAACGGACAATTCTTGTCTACTCGATCGCTAATAGTCCCGAAAAACTCAGCACTTTTTCCGACCAAATCTTCGCGCGATCGGTTCAAGTATAGCACGCTCTTAATTTAAGGACATCTCGATTAATTGAACTTTTGGCAGTTTTTGACGGCTGAAACGTCGAGGATTCGTTCTGATTGGGTTCGGAATTGGAATTTTTCGAGGTTCCCTTAAATTATTGTGTCTTCGATCGAGAGAATCACAAATACGCTTTGACATACTGCCTCAAGACCCGAGATACATCGTAACAACTTCCCGATTTTTCGATTAAACTTCGCCGAGATAAAGATTGCAAAGCGTTGAGAAAATCTACAGATGGCATTATTCCAAATTCTAACAGTTTTGCCAGGTTGATAGGTGCGCTTTCTTTGGCTAAGATGGAAAGGACTTGCTTCTCGATTGGAGATAAACGACTCACTTGCTCTTGTAAACTATCTTTCAAGTCTTCTGGTAAAAGTATCGTATCGTCGGGTAAGACCTCCGTTACAGTAATTCCCAACTCTCGAACTAAAGTTGCTACACTCTTTAACCAAAATGGATTTCCTTGATAGCAACGGACGATCGCTTCCCAGTTTTCAATTTCTGCTAACCCATAACCTTTGAGTATATCTCGTCCTGCCGCCAAGTCTAAACCCTGAAGCTGTAAAATGTAGATAGGAACATTCGATCTTCTAACTTCAGCAACTTCTCTGGGATGTTCCCACCCAATGACCAGAAAGCAACTTTGATGAGATAGTTGTTCGATCTGTTTGAAGAAAGCACGATAGTTTTCGTACTCGGGTTTATACTTTCCTGCCAATTCCCCATGACTAAAGAAGTTATGAATATCGTCTATAACTATCAAACATCGATGCTTTTGTATATATTTTATGAGGGGTAAAGGTTTTGGGTTTGTTTCTGTTGAATCGGGATTTTCAGGTTGCAAGAAAAACTGAATGAGTCGATGTTGCAATTCGTCTAGGGTGTAGGGTTCGTCGAGATTGCACCAAATGACATATTCAAACTCATCTTTGATTTGTTGTACGAGTTGTACGGCGAGCGTGGTTTTGCCGATACCGCCGATACCTGTGAGTGCGACGATGCGGGTGTGGTGTTGTAATATCCAGGTGGTGAGGGTTTCGAGTTGGGAGGTGCGATTATAAAATGCACCCAACTCCGGCATCTCGCTTAAATCTTGATGGGATATTTCTGGATTAGGTGAATGTGAGTTGGGTGTATCTGGGGGATGTCTAGGTTTTCCACAGATATTGAAACTGCCACTGACGACTACATCCTGTGCAAAAGTTAAAACATTAGAGTTTTGCAATCTCTCCATTGTCGATCTAATATTCGACTTACTGATTTTTTCTCCCAACTCTTCTGACAGTATCCGCCATAACTTCGATCCAACATCCCTGACATAGCTTTCATTAGAGTGACTCTCTTCAGCAATTTGGGAGTATTTCTCACCTTGCAACGTTCCCCGAAGAATTGCCTCTTGTAAGTCATCAAGGTGTTCGCCTGTCTTGGCAAATACGATCTCATCAGCCATTTGCAATACTTCCTTAAGATTCATACCAGCATTCCGGACTTTTTGTTTTGCGTATTATAACTCGCTTTTTCTAGCATTTTCTAACTTTTTTTCAGCATTTTCTTACAATTTACCAGTCAAAAGAACAAAATCACCAACACGATCGAACATTTTTAGAGTAGGCAAACCTTGGATTTTGAAGGATAATGTAAGAAGTGTTATGACTGTAGAGTTTAGTGGGTCAAAGAAAAACAAATGGCAATTGACAAAGATTTGTTTTCATCTGGCAACTTTCAATCAACAATTCAAAGATACTGTAATGAAGTTGGCTGGAGAATTGCAGAAATTAATTCTAATCGCGCAATCATAAAGTTCAACATGAATTCAGGAAGCACACAAACAGTTTTTATTTTACGCTATGACACAACTTTAGAAATTTCTTGTCCCAGTGGATTAAAATTTTCTGATTTCGACCGAATACCTCATCAACTTTCTTCTTATCTTCTCAAAGAAAATAGTAAATATAAAATTGGATTTTGGTGCATTGAACCTCTCAATAACATGGAAGTTTTTTCAATAATGCACAATGCTGAAATTAGTTTGATGAACACTAATTACTTTGTTCGTATTATTCAAACTTTAATTTCTAAATGTGATGAGTTTGAGCGAGCAGCAGAACGTGCAATTCATGGATAACAAAACGGATTTAAAGTTTTTACTTTTGAAAACATATCATTTTGGAGGTTGAAGTTATGAGTTCCTATCGTTTCAATTGTGCTTTACAAGCGGGCAGTCGCACGTTAGATGGCGCAAGCGACAATGGCAACTATGATAGTCCCCCTAGCGCAACGCAGGCAATCGAAGTAGTTGAAAGGGTTAGAAAACTTGGAGAGAATGCTTTACCGAATGGAGCGCATGACGCTTTCAATAAGGCAATTGATGAAGTAATTTCGTGGTTGGAAGCACAAGCTGGAGTTGGCTATAGACCTAGCGGAAATTATGATATTACAGAGGCGAGAGCAAAATTTACTTACAAAGGAACTGAATATAGAGTTGATATAAAAGCTGGTGGAAAAACATCTGGAGATTCTTGGTTTTTTTGAACTGTTTTACCATAAAAATTGGTACTAAATTAAAAGCGATCGCACCACCTAAATCAGTAGCGATCGCTTTCCTTTTCGATCTCATCATATAGAAGCTTTACTCGCTTTCTTCAGTTTTCGCTCCTGCCATTCTTTCACAATTCTCTTACTCGCTTCAATTTTCTCGAAATTCACCTCCATTACAGCCGTTTTAAACTCCAAACCTAAAACACAGCAAATATCGACTAATTTCACAAAACTTACATCGGAATACCCTGTTTTTTCCCATTCCTGAATTTGCTGTTCGTCCAGATCTAGAATTTCAGCAAGTTCTTTTTGACTCATCTTGGCAGCCATTCGCGCTTTAATTAACGCATCTGTCAACTTCGTTAAATTTTCAACAACAATTTTGATCGGCTGACTTTTGTCGCAACTCATCAATCTTTCATATTCAGAAATTTCAGATTCTAGCTGCTCTACATGACAGACCAAAGATCCCCGTCCCATCTCCCATTTCAGATAATCCTTTTTTTGGGCTTCTTCATCTCGATCCATTGCAGCGATCGATCTTTTGAACTTTTCAACCCATTCTTTGCTATACTCATGCTGTGCTTCATTTTTAATCATGGCTTCCACCTCATTAAATCTATAGCAATTATTCCTTTCTTGTTTTGGTCTCTATCAGTTTGAAAGAAATCAAAAGAATTGTCTCCATAGTTACCAACTGGTTCATCGGAAGGAAAAATCTCTCCTCGATACTTTGCTTTTTGAGCATTGCGGTTGTGACGATCGAACAATATGGGAGCGTTAACTTTAAGATATGCCATATCGACAGCATCCTGATCGTAACAAGCATCAAAATCATTCGGCTTTGTTTCGAGAGTCACAAAACTGCCATCAATGTAAATCGTCCAACAACCTGCTGCTTTTAACTGAGTCATCGCTAACTTCAAGCCATCTATCAGATTCAGTCTCTTCACGGTTGTTCCAAATCTCTGGACAAACTCCTCCCACTCGCAAAAATGAACCCCTGGCGGCAGATTGCCATATTCGTCAAATTCTGGAATTTCACTCACACCCTAAATTCTCAGGCTAATCGATCGAAGTTTAAATTGTACCACGATCTTTATAGATTTGCTACAGCTACGATTGACAAATAAAAATAATGCTATACTAAAAAATATCTATTCATCAAAAACTTTCTTATGACCTTAAAAGAACAACTCCTCCAAGCCATTGAAGCACTACCTAACACCAGGCTAGCTGAAGTCCTTACCTTCATACAATCTCTCTCTCCTCAATCTTCTATGACAACAGCTAAATCCTTTCTCGCTCACCTCAAAACAATTTATAATTAAATTAGTCAGGTGACGACTTTAAGACTGTCTAGAAGCTGTCCAAAACTCGCGGCTTGAGGCGCAATTTGATTACAGCTTCAACCCTTTCGAGTAATGTTTCTTCTCGACACCAACCATTGTAGCTATTGCTATTCTAGGCAATACTCAGATACTCGATCGCCTTACAAGCCTGGGGGATGAAGCAATTTCAACCTATACTATAGTTATATCCAATGAAACTAATAAGAGAAACACTCGTACTCGGACAATAAATTATGACGATCAATATAGAAATTTTTCAAATCCTTCTCAAAATGCCAGAATCTTTAAAAAAAGAGATCCTGCATTATGCTCAGCATTTACTGGAAAAACATAGCAAAACCGAATCCTCTCAAGAGCCACTCGATCAAGGTCGTGGTCATGGAAGTTGGGCGGGTCAGATCGTCATGTCTGATGATTTCGATCTGCCGCTTGAAGATCTCAATGAGTATATGTGATATGGAGTACCTTTTAGATACTCATACCTTTCTTTGATATTTACTGGGTGATGCAAATCTAGGCAGGACAGCGAAAGAAGCGATCAATACTAAAACAGGTTTATACTTTAGTATTGCCAGCCTTTGGGAAATTTCCATTAAAGTCAATATCGGTAAGCTTCAACTGAATCGTCCCTTTGCAGACCTGTATGCGGAACTAAAATACCTGAATATTCGGCTTCTCCCTATTACAGTAGAAGACACTCAGTTGTATGCAAATCTTCCTTTACATCATCGAGATCCTTTCGACCGCATTTTGGTCGTACAGGCGATGAATCATTCCCTGACCTTGATGAGTCGCGATGAGGCTTTTGATGCTTATCCCATTGGGCGAGTGTGGTGTTGATAAAACCCTATTTATCAAAGTGGGGTCTAATTCACCTGCCATCTACCCCCCACTCGGCAACACACCCGCTTTGATGGCACAATTTGAATACAGTGCCGCATAGCAGATTCAACCTCGTCCATGACCGAAACCCTTCCCCCCCAGTACGACCCCAAAGCCACCGAAGCTAAATGGCAGCACTACTGGGAAGACCGCCAAGTCTTCAAAGCCGACCCGAACCATCCCGGCGAACCGTACTGCATCGTCATTCCACCGCCGAATGTCACGGGTAGCTTGCACATGGGTCACGCCTTTGACAACACCCTCATCGACGTACTGGTGCGCTATCATCGGATGACGGGACGCAACGCGCTGTATCTCCCCGGAACCGACCACGCCAGCATTGCCGTCCACGTCATGGTGGAACGGGAACTGAAAAAGGAAAACACCACCCGTTACGAGTTGGGACGGGAAAAATTCCTGGAACGTGCTTGGCAGTGGAAAGAAGCATCAAAAGATACTATCGTCACGCAACTGCGGCGTCTGGGAGTTTCCGTGGATTGGACGCGGGAACGGTTCACATTGGAAGAAGGATTATACAAGGCGGTAATGGAAGCCTTCGTTCGCCTCTACGAAGAAGGACTGATTTATCGCGGTGAATATTTGGTGAATTGGTGTCCGGAATCGCAATCGGCGGTGTCCGATTTGGAAGTGGATAACCAGGAAGTGGACGGTCATCTGTGGCATTTTCGCTATCCCCTCAGCGACGGTTCTGGATTTGTAGAAGTAGCGACGACGCGACCGGAAACCATGTTGGGGGATACTGCCGTTGCCGTCAATCCCAACGATGTTCGCTACCAAAATATCGTCGGCAAAACCGTCACTTTACCGATTATGAATCGGGAAATTCCCATTGTCGGTGACGAGTACGTGGATATGGAATTCGGTACCGGATGCGTGAAAGTGACCCCGGCACACGATCCCAACGACTTTGAAATCGGCAAGCGTCACAATTTGCCGTTTATCAACATCTTAAATAAAGATGGCACGCTGAATACAAATGCCGGGGAATTTGAAGGACAAGACCGATTTGTGGCGCGGAAAAACGTGGTGGCGAAACTGGAAGCGGACGGTTTCCTGGTGAAGGTGGAACCCTACAAACACAGCGTTCCTTACAGCGAACGGGGGAAAGTTCCCGTGGAACCGCTCCTGTCTACTCAATGGTACGTGAAAATTCGCCCGCTCGCCGATCGCGCTTTAGCCTGTTTGGATGACGAAAATTCGCCGCAGTTCTTCCCCTCTCGATGGAGTAAAGTGTATCGCGATTGGTTGGTACGCTTGCAGGATTGGTGCATTTCCCGGCAACTGTGGTGGGGACATCAAATCCCAGCATGGTACGCCGTCAGCGAAACGGGAGGCGAAATTACCGACCAGACGCCGTTTGTGGTGGCGCGAAACGACGAGGAAGCTCGAGAAAAGGCGGTGGCGCAATTCGGGGAGACGGTGGAACTCCAGCGAGATCCCGATGTTTTGGATACGTGGTTTTCTTCGGGGTTGTGGCCCTTCTCGACCATGGGTTGGCCCCAAGAAACGCCGGATTTAGCAAAGTATTTTCCCGGTAGCGTGTTGGTGACGGGATTCGACATCATCTTTTTCTGGGTGGCGCGAATGACGATGATGGCGGGACATTTCACTGGAAAAATGCCGTTTAAAGATGTGTATATCCACGGGTTGCTGTTGGATGAAAAGGGACAGAAAATGTCCAAAACGAAGGGAAATGGCATCGATCCGTTGTTGTTGATGGATAAGTACGGGACGGATGCGCTACGGTATACTTTGGTGAAGGAAGTGGCGGGGGTTGGACAAGATATCCGCCTGGAATACGATCGCAAAAATAACACTTCTCCCTCGGTGGAAGCGTCGCGCAATTTTACCAACAAATTGTGGAATGCCGCCCGATTTGTGATGATGAATTTGGACGGGAAAACGCCGCAACAGTTGGGGGAGGCGAAATCGGAAAGTTTAGAATTGTGCGATCGCTGGATTCTGTCGCGTTATCACAAAACGGTCAAACAAACCCACGATTATATGCAAGCCTATGGCATGGGAGAAGCGGCAAAAGGGTTATACGAATTCTTCTGGGGAGATTTCTGCGATTGGTATATCGAATTGGTGAAATCTCGCTTGCAAGCCGATGCCGAGGCGAATTCTAAACAAGTTGCCCGTCAAACCCTCGCTACCGTTTTGGAGGGAACCTTAAAATTACTTCATCCATTTTTACCCCACATTACCGAAGAAATTTGGCATACTTTAACGCAGACGGGTGAGGAAGATTGTTTGGCACTCCAGCGCTATCCCCAACCGAATTCGGATTGTATCGATGCGGAGTTAGAAGCGGATTTCGAGTTGGTGATGGGTACGATTCGCACGTTACGGAACTTGCGATCGGAAGTAGAAATCAAGCCGGGGGCGAAGATTGCGGCAATTTTGCAAAGTGAGAGCGATCGCGAACGCCAAATCCTCGCCGACGGGCAATCCTATATCGAAACCCTCGCCAAAATCGAACCCCTGACGCTGACGCCAAAGTTAGACGCAGAACTGACGCAAACCATTGCCGGAGTGGTGGGGACGGTACAGGTGTTAATTCCGTTGGCGGGGGTGATTGACGTTCCTGCGGTGCGAGGTAAAATCGAAAAAAGGCTGGCGAAAGTCGAAGCCGATATTAAAACTCTTTCTGGTCGCCTCAACAATCCCAATTTTGCCGATAAAGCTCCGGCGGACATCGTTCAAGGTGCGAAAACCTCGTTAGCCGAGGCGCAGAAACAAGCCGAAATCTTGCGCGATCGCCTCGAACAACTGCGGTAAGCCATCATCTTGGAGAATCGTTCCCATGCTGCATTTAGCTCAAGTGTCCAAAAAAGGTCTCCTGGGTAAGCCTAGCTTAAAGCTACTGGCACGCCAACGCCTGGAACATAGCTGGGCGATCGTCGAGCCCGAAGAGACGATCGAGGTTGCAGAAGCCAATGCCTACAACGATGGCGTTTTGGTGTTGGTGGATATTTCTACCAACCGCCAAATCCTCAGCATCCAGGAGGCAACCCATTGGGTGATGAAGCTGGTGAAGCAGTATTTGGTGGCGGGGATTACGCCGAATTTACTCAAGCAAGAAGGACAACGGGTGGAACAGTGGCGGCAATCTCTGACGCTTCAAAGTCAGGATTTGGCTCGCAGAACCGTGGAGTTGGAAACCCGGCGCGAGCAGATTCAGGCTTTAGAAGATAAGTTGAAACGAGAGAAACGGATGTTGCAATCGATTAAGGCACAGTTGGAGCGATCGAGAATGAAGTAATCTGTCTGATGCGAATTCAATAATAGAGGAGGTTATTGGAGGGAGAACACCTAAATCATCTCAAAATCGGTAATGTTTGAGACAATCTTCCCTGAACTTCGGGAGAATTTATGAGTACCGAAATTTTCATCGATCGCGGCGATATTACCACTTTAAAAGTCGATGCGATCGTCAATGCTGCCAACGCATCTTTACTCGGAGGAAGTGGCGTTGATGGAGCCATTCATCGCGCTGCCGGACGAGAATTGCTGGCAGAATGTCGCACTTTGGGAGGGTGTTCGACGGGACAGGCAAAGATGACCCAAGGATACGCATTGCCTGCTAAATTTATCATTCATACCGTCGGACCGAGGTGGCGCGGGGGAACCCATGAAGAACCGAAATTATTAGCCTCTTGCTATACCTCGAGTTTGCAGTTAGCCGTCGCCAATGGCGTGAAATCGATCGCCTTTCCCGCCATTAGTTGCGGGGTGTACGGCTATCCCATCGAACAAGCAGCGCGAGTGGCAATTTCTGCCACTCGCGAGTTTTTAAAATGCGACAATTCTTTGGAAAAAATCATCTTTACCTGTTTCGACGATCGCGTCTACCGCGCGTATTTAGATGCCGAACGAACCGACGATCGAACTGACAGATAAGTTAACGTCAGTACGGGATAAGATGGAAAATCTCCCCTGAAAGGGGAGTAACTAGAAACTTCCGTTAATAGCTAACAGCTAATTGCTAACAGCTTTTCTTATGTTTATCGTGCGTCTGCAAACTTTCTTGACGGCTGCCAATCCTAAGTCAAAATTTCCGCGCCAATTTTGGTTGGGTTTGAGTTTGGCATTTGCTGTTTTTTATGGGTGGCAAGTTCTACAACAGGCATTTAGCAGCGAATATGTCGCGTCGGATGATGCCAGACAGCACGTTTTTTGGATGCAGCGATTTCTCGATCCCCAACTGTTTCCCAACGATTTAATTGCGGATTATTTTCAGTCGGTTGCGCCGATCGGCTTTTCTACATTTTACCACTTCTTTGCCACATTGGGAATCGAACCGTTGCTATTGAGCAAGATCTTACCGATAGTTTTAGGAATTGTAGCAACGGGTTACTGTTTTGCGCTGTGTTTGGAGATCTTCCCGGTTCCGGCGGCGGGATTTATCGCCTCGTTGTTGTTCCAGCAAAATTTGTGGATGTGGGATGATTTGGCTTCGGCAACGCCGCGAGCTTTTTTGCATCCAATTTTCTTGGCATTTTTGTATTATTTCGTTCGCAAGTCTTTAGTCCCGTGTTTAGTAGCGATCGCCCTTTTGGGTGGTTTCTATCCTCAATATGTTTTGGTGGCTTCTGGGGTTATCTTTCTATCGTTATTTAGCTGGGAAAAGGGTCGGATAAAATGGTGTGGCGGTCTCCGCGATTTGCGTTTTTATTTCAGTTGCTTAACAGTGGCTTTTCTAGTCATACTTGCCTACGCGCTAAAATCTTCCGAATTTGCTCCGACAATTACCGCCGCTGAAGCGAAACGGTTACCGGAATTTTTACCGGGTGGAAGGGCGAGATTTTTTGAAGAAGATTTCGGTCGGTTTTGGCTAACCGGGGAACGCAGCGGCATTCAACCCACCCTCGATCCGCCGCTTTTATGTGCGGGTTTGTTGTTACCTTTTATTTTGGGATTGGGGCGTTTTTTTCAAAGCGTTCGCTATATTAAACCGAGTATTCACGTATTGCGAAATCTCTTTATTTCGGGATTTTTCTGGTTTTTTACCGCTCATACGTTGCTCTTTAAGTTGCATCTTCCCGGACGGTATACCCATCATAGTTTAAGAGTGGTATTATCGATTTCGGCGGCGATCGCTTTAGTCGTCCTCTTCGATACTCTATTGGAATGGGTGAAGTCGCGATCGTGCGGTTATCAATTGGGTAGTGTTTGCGTTCTTTTATTCACCTTTGGCTATCTCTTCGGATATCCTGCTTCTTTGAGCGATTATCCACGAACCAATTACGAACAAATCGGCAACTATCCAGAATTATATCAATTTTTTGAACGGCAACCGCAAGAGATTAAAATTGCTTCGCTGTCGGTCGAAGCCAGTAATATTCCTTTATTTTCCCATCGATCAATCCTTTCTGGATACGAATACGCCATTCCCTACCATTTGGGATACTACGATCAATTTCGAGAGCGAACGTTCGCAACGATCGAAGCTCAATATACACCCGATTTAGACAAACTAAAGCTGTTTATCCGCAAATATAGAGTTAATTTTTGGGTTCTCGACGATCGCGCGTTTGAAGTAGACTATTTAAAGGAGAATCCTTGGATCGGACAGTATCGATCGGATTTGGCGGATATCAAAAAAATCTTAAAACGGAAAACTAAGGAGATTCCTGCTTTAGAGGCACTCACGCAACAGTGTACGAGCGATCGATTTGGTAATATCCTCATCGTTCCCTCCTCGTGTATCCTCAAAGCTGACAAAGCTTATAATTTTTTGAAATGAACGATCGATCTGTTACCCCAATTTGGCTCAAGCGAACGGTGATTGTTTTAATCGTCTTGGGAATCTTTTTTCGATTCTACAATCTTGATCGAAAGGTGTACTGGAACGACGAAGCGATGACGTCTTTGCGGATTTCCGGTCACACCTCAGCGGAACTGATGCAGGAGGTTTACAATCGGGGAACGATCGATGTTGCTGAGCTACTGGCTAACTATCAATATCCCAATTCCAATCGATCGCTTCAAGACTCGATCGATGCTTTCGCACAACATCCAGAACATTCCCCATTATACTACTTAATGGCGAGATTTTGGGTGCAATTTTGGGGAAGTTCGATCGCCATTTTGCGGAGTCTTTCGGCGTGGATGAGTTTACTAGTTTTTCCCTGTATGTACTGGTTGTGTCGAGAACTTTTGCCTTCACCCACTTTCGCTTGGATGGCAACAGGAATCGTCGCGATTTCTCCCTTTCACGTTCTTTACGCACAAGAAGCGAGAGAATACAGTTTGTGGACGGTGACGATTTTGCTATCGAGTGCGGCTTTGTTGAAAGCCATTCGAGCGAGCGAAAAGTCTATTTTATCTAAATCCTCGATCGCCAATTGGGGACTGTACGGCATTACAGTTGGATTGGGGTTATACGCTTATCCCTTTTCCGGATTGGTTTCGATATCCCACGGACTTTATCTGGCACTGCTGCCAACAGCTCAAAAAATCCAGAAACTGCTGGCTTACGGTTTTGCTTTCCTACTGGGATTGCTCCTCTTTTTCCCTTGGTTGTGGATTGTGATTCAAAATTTCAATAACTTTATTAACCACACCATTTCGCGCACCAATCCCAGCGAAAATATCCATTTAGTGTGGGGATTGAATCTCAATCGCATTTTCTTCGATGTCAATCAAGGTTCGAGTCCGCTCAATCCTTTACTTTATGTCACCCTATTTCTAGCGGTATACGGTACGTGGCTGTTGTGTCGCACGACGCCGCCGAAAATATGGCTGTTCGTCCTCACCTTAATGGGTATTACCGGACTCATTTTGATAGCGCCAGATATAATATTAGGCGGACGACGATCAAACAATTTGCGCTATGCGATTCCTTGCGTTTTGGGAATTCAACTCGCCGTTTCCTATCTCTTTTATTTAAAGCTGAAAATCGATCAAAAGCGCCTTAGAAATCGCTGGAAATACGGACTTTTAGCGCTTTGGTTTGTTGGCATCGTTTCCTGTGGTGTCAGTTCCCAAGTGGAAGTATGGTGGAATAAAAGCTATCCTCAAAGTCGCTACAATCCCGCGATCGCCCGTATGTTAAATGAGATCGATCGCCCTTTAGTCATTAGCGATGAAGTTCCTGGCAGAATCCTTTCTTTAAGCCACTTACTCAACCCCGAAACCGAATGGCAATTAGTGGCGGGTTCCCACGTTCCCAGCCTACCGCGCGATCGCGCCGTCTTTTTATATCGTCCTTCCGATGGATTACAACAGCGCATTCAAAATGCTAATCTCGTCACCATCGAGTTAGCTTACGAAAAAGGATGGTTGTGGCGGATACGATCGATTTCTTGACTTGTCATAAATTTTTGAAAAGAGGGTAGCGAAATTCTTGGAGTTCGTAGTATGTTTATTGGCATGGGTCGATCTGGGTGATTTCTGTCACCCCTACTGTCGATCTGTGTCAGACAGCAGTCGAGGAACTCGCGATGGTGAACCTTAGTTCGCTTGCCCCGAAAACGACAGTCGATCGAACGCCGATGCCTTCTGCCGTGCGCAATTCCCTACAGGAGATCGCGCGCAGCATCGAATGGTCGGAGGGGGAGTTTTCGCTGATTTTGGCACACTGCAATTCCTATTACCTCCGGGAAAAAGCCGTTCGCGAACTGAGACAACTCTGTCACGTCCCGATTCGGGAAATCGTGCTGAATCGATCGGTCGAGTTTCTCTATGCCACCCTGCAAGAAGAAGTGAAGCGCAAACCCACCCAAGCGGTGGAAATTCGGGGGTTCGAGGCAGTTCCGGAACTCGATCGCCTGTTGATGATGACCAACTTCGTATTTGGCGAGTTTTACCAAAATTTTCACTTTCCCTTAGTCTGGTGGGTGGATGACGCCACCGTTCGCAAGTTGATTCGACTGGCGCCGGATCTCTACAGCCGCACGACGATCATTGAATTGACCGCCAATCGCGAATCTGCTGCCGTGGCTTAACGGGTCAACAGTTTGTAGGGTGTATTGAGGAACGAAACGCACCATTGGTGGCTTTGAATTTTTAATTCACCGTTCGTTCCGCTAAAACCCGACGCACGGCGGCTTCTGCATTGACCAATCCGCTGCCGAAAAAGTATTGTTGTGGGGTGACTTTACCCGAAGGACGATCGGCGGCATCTTCGGGGGAGACTTCTAGTCCGTCGTAGCTTGCCGTTTCCTTGAGAATGGCGATCGCCCGATCGCGACTAAGTTGGGGATCGACGCCTTTCATTAAGGCTACCACTCCCGACACCGCTGGAGCGGAAAACGACGTTCCCTGCACGCTGACGTATTCGCCTCTGGGATCGATACCGAATCCCCACGGATCGCTCGGTGGCGATATATTCTCCCAAAAAACCTGCGTCGTTCCCCCCGTCGTCAGAATTCCCCCCGCCGTAGAAACCGAGGTATCGCCGCCGGGTGCAACCACATCCAACCCTTCGCCGTAGTTGCTGTAGGGCGCTCGCTGCCCCTCTAAGGTGGTAGCGCCAACGGCGATGACTTCCGGGGCGATCGCCGGAAACATGGCGGTATTGAGGTCGGCATTGCCCGCAGATGCCACGAATACGATATCGGGATTGTTGGCGGTAATTTCGGCGATCGCATCGGCAGTTTCTGCATCCGGCAGCAAGCGTCCCAAACTGAGATTGATCGCATCCGCATCCCGTGCCGCCGCATAACCGATCGCCTCGACAATGGCGGAAGATGTCACCGCACCGCCGACGCCAAATACCCGCACGGGGAGAATTTTAGCATTGGGCGCCACGCCAAGAACCCCGTCCCCCTCCTGGGAATTAGCGGCAACCACTCCCGCTACCCAAGTGCCGTGAAACTCCGCCGCCGTCTCGATTTGCAAGTTATCCCGCAACTGTTGGGCGATATCCGATCTCGATAACCCCGGTTCGCTGTTCTGGATATCCCGTGCATCTCGCTTGTAAATTTTCAGCAGGCGATCGTCGTCGAGGTTAAACGTATTGCGAAAATGGGGCAGCAGCATCCCCAACTCGACAGCACTGATGCGGGTATCGCCGTCATTTTGAGCAAAATCCCAACCGCTGGTTTCTCCCGGCAGCAAATCCGGTCGATCGCCCACATCATACAATCTTTGGGCTAAATCGGGGTTATCCCACTGAATCAAACTATCGATCACAGCAACCACAACTCCCTCGCCACCGTTACTCAGTTCCCACGCCTCTTTCGCCCGAATATCGGTGCGGGGTAAAGCTTCCCCCCGTTGCGGGGTGCTGTCGAGATGCCACTGTTGGGGGAGGAGTTGGGCGGTGAAGGTAGCGGCGATGGGGTTTGGGGGTTGGGGGTTGGGGGTTTGTAGGGACGCAGGCACACTCGATCGCTTCACATTGGGTGAAAAATTTGTAGCTGAAACCGATAATCTCTTGCCCCAATGTTTCACCTTTTCAACGAGGTTGGGGGTAGCTAAAACCGATAAGTTATCGTGCCCATGCTTTGTTCCTACAAACCCCAAATCCCGAACTCCGAACCCCAAACCTTGGCGAATGGGGGTCGATTGGATGAAATTCGGAGTTGCCGATCGAATGCCGGGAACGTCGTTGAGGCGATCGGCGACTTGGAGAATGGCGAGTCCGGTAGCCGATCGATCGCGGACGATCGCCCGATCTTGGGTAAAACGGAGCGATCGCACCCGTTCGAGATTCTCACTTGCCAGAATTTCTGCCTGTCGTTCCTCGCTGAGTCCCGCTTCAAAACTAACGACGATTTCGTTCGGCAAGAGGATTTCCGCCTGGGGATCGTCGGCAAGGGTGAGGACGGGTAAGGTGCTTTCGACGTAAGATTGTTGCCGGATCAGTTGGCTGACTTCTTCGACCGTATCGCCATCGTCGAGAGCGATCGCCGCGTAGTTGTCCCCTAATGGTTGCACTTCGATCGCCCGATCGATCCCCCGCGTTTCCCCGCTTTGCATTAAGGCGCGTTGCAACATTAAATAGGGGGGAATCGAGCGACTGCCACCGCCTTCTGTGGCTTTGAAGGCAACGCCGATGGTATTTTCCCGAACTTCTAGGGGAATTTGGCGATCGTAAAAGCGATAAAATAGCTCGTCGGTGGGCGCGGTTTGGGCGACGGCAGCGTCAGAGAGGGACAGTTTGGGGGTGCTGGCAGCCAACCAAAGGGAACTGGCGAGACAAAAAAGGGAGATCGAACGTTTCATAGGTGCAAGCGGGAGATCGTGACCTGGAGGACGGCAATTGAGAGTTACTGAAAGTCTAGATTGACTTTAACGGGCGATCGCTTGTTTCGACACGCTCATTACGATTTTTGAAACAGAGTGTCTCGAGATCCTCAACCTTGCCAACAACTTTAATCCATTGCCAATTAAAATAAAAGACGCCCAGTAATACGGATGCGATCGACTCCCAGTCGCTTGACGCAGCAAACGATCGAGAATGAGGGCGATCGCAATTCCCCGATTTCCTACCACGGCGGTATACTCTCCGGTAATTAAGGCAATTTGCGCCTGTTGCAAGGCTTCGGCTTTGGTCATTCCGCTTTGCAATCCGCGATAGAACCCGTTCATCAACACTTGGGTTCCCCCATCGTTCATCGCCCACCATCAGGCGATCTCCGCTTTGGCTCCCGCCCGTTGCATCTGGTATCCTAACCCCAGAATCTCCTGGAGTAATTTAGTTTGTTCCTAATTCACCCGTTCCGCCAATTCCAACCACCGTTCCGTTGCCCGCTCGATCGCCTGAGTTAGTTCTCCCAAGCGTTCGGTCAGTTTCTGCATTTCGGTATATTTTCCCGATGTATTGCTATACAGTTGTTTCTCGATTTCTTCCTTTTCAGCTTCCATTGCGGGAATTTTCAGTTCTAATTCTTCGTATTCTCGTTTTTCCTTAAACGATAGCTTTTTGGGTTTATCGGATTGAGAGTCAGAATTTCGAGATTTAGATTTCTCAGATTTAGCGGGAGAAGCTTCTTTAGTTTCCCGTTTTTTCTCATCAACTTCTTCAGCTTGTTTATAGTCTAAATAGACGGAATAGTTTCCAGGATATTCGCGGATATTGCCGCCAGGTTCGATCGCGAAAATTTTATCCACCGTGCGATCGAGAAAATAGCGATCGTGCGAAACCACAATAACACACCCGTTAAAATCTTCTAAATACTCTTCTAACACGGCTAACGTTTGCACATCCAAATCGTTGGTGGGTTCATCTAGAATCAAAACATTCGGCGCACCCATCAAAACTTGCAACAAAAATAGCCGTCGTTTTTCCCCACCGGATAATTTATGAATGGGTGCGTATTGTTGGCTGGGAGGAAAGAGAAACCGCTCCAACATTTGAGAGGCAGTAATCACGCTGCCATCGGAAGTTTGTACCAACTCGGCAATGCTTTTCAAATAGTCGATAACTCGTTGATTTTCGTTGAGAGAAATATCTTCGGAGTGTTGGTCGAAATAGCCGATGTGGATGGTTTCGCCTATTTCGATCGACCCCGAATCCGGTTGCACACGTCCGATAATCATCTCCATTAAGGTAGATTTTCCCGCACCGTTACTGCCGATAATTCCGACTCGATCTTCAGGGTTAAAAAAGTAGGTAAACTCTTTAATTAAAGTGCGATCTCCATAAGCTTTACTCAAGTTTTCGATTTCAATGACTTTCTTACCAATGCGGCGACCGACTGTGGAAATATCGACTTTTCCTTTGGCTTGTTTAAATTCTTGCGCCTGCATATCTCGGATACGATCGATCCGCGCTTTTTGCTTCGTACTGCGAGCTTTTGGACCCCGTTTGAGCCATTCCAATTCCCGTCGGAGTACCCCAGCGTGTTTGCGTTGACTACTGAGTTCCGATTCTTCAGCTTCGGCTTTTTTGACTAAATAATACGCATAATTTCCGGAATAATTATACAGATTTCCGCGATCGATCTCCAGAATGCGATTCGTCACTTTATCCAGAAAATAGCGATCGTGGGTAATCAGCAACAGCGCCCCTCGAAACCGATTTAAATAACCTTGCAACCACTCTACCGACAGCGCATCTAGATGGTTGGTCGGTTCGTCCATTAGCAACACATCTGGGTCGGACAATAGCGCCGTTGCCAAGGCAATTCGCTTGCGATAACCGCCGGATAAATTGCCAATTTTGGCGTTGAAATCTTCGATTCCTAACTTGCTTAGAATTACTTTGGCATTGGTTTCCAATTCCCACGCACCCGCCATCTCCATGCGTTGAGAAATGCTGGAAAACTGCGCCATTAACTTATTAGTATCCCCACGTCCGCGTGCCAGTTTATCCGATAATTCCTCATATTCGCGCACCAAGGCTATTTGTTCGCCACTGTCGGCAAACACTTGCTCCAAAACCGTGCGACTTTCATCCAAATCCGGTTGTTGGGGAAGGTAGACAATGTTGGCACTAGAATTGACCCAAAGTTCGCCTCCATCGATCGGTTCGAGTCCGGCAATCATTTTGAGTAACGTCGATTTTCCCGAACCATTAGTGCCGATGAGTCCGACTTTATCGCCTTCTTCGATACTAAAGCTGGCATCTTTGAGAAGTTCTTTAATGCCGAAGTCTTTTTGGATCGATCGTAGGGTAAAAAGAGCCATATTTTTTGAAGGCAGAAAGCAGTTTTTTAAGGCAAAGGACAGAAGAAAGAGAGATGTTTTGTCGCTGGCTTTTATCGTCAGAACCCCGCACACTTTATCCAAAAACTCTCACCCTATGGGACAAAGACATAGAGAGTTCGGATTGACTGCCAATCTGGGATCGCTAATCTCTATCTTCAACGCAAACCCAACCAGGTAAAAATATCCTGACCTGTTAAAACTTCTTGTAAGAGCAACAGGATAAATCCGACCATTGCGAAACGCCCGTTGATTTGTTCGGCGTAAGGCGTCCAACCAAAAGCGGGTTCGGGGCGTTCGAGGGTTTCGGTGTCGGGAGTGGGTGCGGGAATCGGTGTTTCAGTCATCAGGATTTCGGATTTCGATTTTGGGTTTCCAAACTGCGGACGGATTCGATGAGCGATCGCACTTCGGCAGTTCCTTGGGAAGCTTCAAATCCCAAAGGAAACTTGCCTCGGGCGAGCATTCGCAATCCCAAAGGCGCGAGGCTCAACAATCCTTGCAGATCTCGAAAATAGTTTCCCACAACTTGCACGCCAAACTTGCGTTCGTCGATCCAACCGCCGTCTTTAACTAACTCGACGAGAACCTTGCGATGGCGGATGGGACGGCTGATTTGAGCATTTTTTCGCTGGAGAATTTCGCCTTTAATTTCGCTAATGCGATCAAGGGGGGCAACCTCCATCGGACAAACAGAGTTACAGTAATAGCAGCGCGTGCAGCCCCAAACGCCGCGAGTGCCAGTATTATACTCTTCCAATCGCGACTCGGTGCGATCGTCCCGAGAATCGACCACCATTCGCTGTGCCTTGGCTAAAGCATGGGGCCCGACAAAATCGGGATTGACTTCGGCAGCGTTGCATTCCGAGTAACACGCCGCACACAGGATGCAGTTTCCCGCGCGATCGAGTTTTTGCCGTTCTTCAGGGGTTTGCAAGAATTCCCGTTCGGGAATCGACCTCGCACTGCTGCTGACGTAGGGTTCCACCGCTTCCAAATTGTCCCAAAAGCGGCGCATATCCACCACTAAATCCTTGATAACGGGCAGATTTCCCAAGGGTGCAACGGTGATGGTATCATTCGTTGCCCGCTCGAGTTCGCTACCGATATTTTCTTTGCACGCCAGTGCCGAACGACCGTTTATCCGCATGGCACAGCTTCCGCAAATGGTGTTGCGGCAATTTTTGCGAAAAGCGAGAGCGCCATCTTGTTCCCACTTAATGCGGTTCAGGCAATTGAGAATCGTATCGCTTTTATCCGCTTCTACGGTGTAAGTTTGGAAGCGAGGCGGGGCGTTTCCGGTTTGGCGGAGGATTTGAAATTGAATTTCCACGATCGCAAACGATTGTATGCTGATTGTATGCTGGCAGAGGGCAGAGGGCAGAGGGCAGCAGGGGGAGCAGGGGGAGAAAACAGTGACTCATTACCAACGATCCATGACAAACCCCAAACAACTCACAACTAGCAATTCCTGACATTATTTTACCGCCGTCGAGGGCGATCGGGCGGTTTTGTCAGGTGGGCTTAAGCTTTCCCAGAATCCGTGGCATCCTTTTTGCAATTTCATAAGCTGACGTCTGACAACTAATGGCTAACAGCTAAAGGCTATCCCGCAACCCTTCCAACTCTTCTAGCAGCGAAATCGTCGGATAGCCGATCGATCGTGCTAGGGAACTATCCATCGATACGTCGGGAGATCTCGGTGCTGCCATGGGGACATCGGCTTGTCGGCACGCTAGAATGCGATCGTCGGGAAATCCCCACACCGACGCCAACAGGCGACCGAAAT
This sequence comes from Oscillatoriales cyanobacterium M59_W2019_021, assembly GCA_015295945.1. Taxonomy (GTDB): domain Bacteria; phylum Cyanobacteriota; class Cyanobacteriia; order Cyanobacteriales; family Geitlerinemataceae; genus DVED01. Next base: position 59,337 of record DVED01000179.1, read on the forward strand.
CGTAGCGAGAAATGCGTTCTTTTCCCCCCAAATGCAGGAGGGTTTTTCCGCTTTCTAGCGCCAATAACAGCCCCTTGGCGGCGGTAGTTCCGCTGACGGGAGTTCGGAATTCATCGACGAACAGAGAGAGGGTTCCTCCCGCCTTCAAGGTATCGAGAAACGGTTGAATAAAGGTGGTAGCGGTGGGAGGAACGGCACCGAACATCAACGGCATCCGACAAATAATTGCACTGGGAAGGCGATCGTGAATTAACCGTTCTGCCTCCACTTTTTGTTCCCCGTAAATATTAATCGGACAAACCGGATCGGTTTCTCGATAGGGGGGGTTTAAGCCATTGAAGACCAAATCGGTCGAGGTAAATACTAAGGGGATATTCGCCTCGGCACACAAATCTGCAATATAGCCCGAGGCGATGACATTGACCTCATAGGATTCTTCCGGATGGTTTTGGCAAAAATTGGGCTGGGAACAAGCTGCCGTGTGAACGACAGCATCGGGTCTTATAGCTTGAAAATAATTGCGGAGTTGTGAAAAATCTCGGAGATTCACGCGATCGATCCGCACGTCATCAATGGCGATTTCCTGGGAAAAATACGTACCGCAAACCTGCCAATTCGATCGGGCTAATCGGCATAAATTCCACCCTAAAAAACCGCTCGCTCCCGTGACTAACAGCTTTTTCATCGTCTCGATTCCTCAAAATAGGGTTGGGTTGGATGCCAACGGCAATCGCCGATCGAATCTATCTCTTACCCATTGAGATCGTCCGCCATTCAGGGCAATTTCTCAATCGTAAAGCTCGATAGACCGTTTTGCCTTAAAACTGCGATCTGACACACCTTTGCCCAAGCCGCAAATCTCTCTCCGTGTCAGCCTCAATTCACCATTTGAATGCGTGACAGCTTACCCATTCAGGAATTGCGACGACTCGTTGTGAAAAGTATAGCAGTACGCCGATCGAAAGGGTTAAACTGAGGGGAGAGTCGCTCTCGACAAAATCCTCGATTGTATAGTACGTTAACAAAAATCAGACAATTAACGTCGTCTGGCAACGCAGAGTACGGGGAAAACTCGCAAATCTATCTAAAGCTTTCCCAAAAATCGCCCGAAAATTTCAACGGCGTTGTAGCGGATCTCTTAAATTTACAAACCCTTACAGTAACCCGAACGTTAGCTTCCTGTTTGAAAAATGAATTGATAAGATGCGGACAACCCCAAGTTGAGTGTTTTATATTATGAAAATGAACGAGCATCAACGAAACCTCCGTCAGGCGGCTGAAGAAGCCTTCAAAGAATCCCTGGAACGGTTGCAGCAATCGCTGCTGTTGTCTGAGGAAGAGGAGGAGGTCGTCGAGATCCCGAAACCAACCCCAGCGGTTACGGCTTGTCCCCAACCCCAGCCAGCTGCCCCGGACATTTCCCTGGACGAGTTAGAAGATGCCGTTAAAGATATCGAAGCCTTTTTATCCCATCACGATATAGCTCAAGGGAAGCTGTTGTAATTTAAGGCAGAAGGATAAGAGAGCAGGGGAGCTTTCTTGAGCAGGGGGAGCAAAGCGACTAACCACTAACCACTAACCACTAACAAATCCCAACCCCAAACCCCAAACTCCTAACCCCTCTGTCGATAAGCTTCGTAGGCAATTAAGGCGGCGGAAAGGGCGACGTTGAGCGATTCCGTCTCGTTAGTCATGGGGATGCGGATCGATCGATCGGCGAGGTTGGCTAACTCCGGCGACAGTCCCGCCCCTTCGTTGCCCAGTAACACCAAACTGGGACGACACCAGTCGATTTCCCAATAGGTGGTATCGGCTTGGGCGGAGGTGGCGAAGACGGGGATACCCTGTTGGCGGCATTGACGTGCCACCTCGGGTAAATCCGGGCTGACGGTCAGGGGTAGGCGAAACCATGCCCCAGCAGATGCCCGCAACACTTTGGGATGGTCTAAATCCGCACTATCGGCACTGACCCACAACCCTTCCACCCCGGCTGCGGCTGCCGATCGCATGATCGTTCCCAAATTTCCCGGATCGCGCACGGTTTCCAGGGCTAATCCCAGTCCGGACTGAGGTAACGGAATCGGGGTGGCGGGTTTGCTGGGGGCAACTGCCACGACACCATCGGGCTGAATGGTGGTGGCGAGGGCGTTCATCACGCTGTCGGTAACGATTGTGGCGCGATGGGCTTGTCGATCGATTTGTTCCCACATTTGGGGATAGCGAGCTTGCCAGGAGGGCGTACAGCAAACGGTGACTAACGGATAACTTGCTGCGATCGCTTCGGCAACCAGATGCGTTCCTTCGAGCAAACACAGTTGTTCTTGATGCCGATATTTGGTGTGGTGCAGCTTGCGAATTTTTTTAACGAGTGCATTTTGGAGGCTAGCGATCGGGGGTGGGGATACAGACATGGAACTCGGTTACAAACTGTCTGTCATTTATTATCGATCGCTCGGGAATCGAACTTGACGAATCGCGCGATTTTGGAGAGCATTAGCTACCCAATTCTTACCGATCGCCATGGTGGCTCGATTTCTTGTATTTCCTCACCGGGAAAAAGTACCGAATTTAACGTCGAAATTCCCATCCGACAGAGCGCTCGGGTCAAGGATTCAGAGGGGTAGCGCTCGGATCGCCAACTCACTTTCTCAGATAACCGAATCGCCGATCGATTGCCAACAACAAACGGTAGAGACCCGATCCCATTCATTCAAAAATGGATGCGGAAAAACTCAGTGCGATTGTAGAATGGGTGAGGAGCGATCGCCCCGTGCGGATCTGCAACATTCATCCGAAAAACCCCATCAATTTCCCCCCTCAAATTGGACAACATGACCCGATCTCGTTGGTTCGTTCTCCCCTCGAAATTTTTTTTACCCAAACTTATCGGATCGCTGTCGGGTTTGCTCCTCTCGGTGGGTTTGGCGTTCCCATTACCCGCTCTGGCACAATCGGGACTGATGATCGTGCGCAGTCCGGACAATCAGGACGAATGGGAGGGAATTACCCAACGCCTGGAGGCGGCGGGAATTTCGTACCAAGTTCTCGAATGGTCGCAGGTAGACAGTGCCGACGATCTCGCCAAAGCGCAGTTGTTATTTTTTCCCAATGTGGAAACCTGGAGTCGGGAACAAGCCAACGCCATGGAAACTTGGTTAAATGAGGGAGGACGGGCGATCATTAGCGGTGCTGTCGGCACGCAATCCCCCTTGCGGGTGCGCCGCCAGTTGGATTCGATATTGGGCGCGTACTGGTCGATGTCCCTGCCGCCGTTGGTAACCCTGGAGGTGGTGGGTTGCCAGGAAGTTCGGCTGTGCGCAGCGTCCCCCAATTGGATTCCCGCAGATATGACCAGCGGTTCCGTTCGCGGCGGTGTTCTGGCAACGACAGCAGATACCCAAACTGTTGCCGCTTGGAGAATTGCCGGAAATGCCCCAGCCGTGGTCGCTAACGATCGCGTTGCCTTCCTGGGGTGGCAGTGGGGGGCGGGGAACGAAGACTCCACGGAGTTCGATATGGCTTGGTTTCGCGCCGTTTTGGGGCATTACGGCGTGGCAATATCCCCAGAAGGTCTCCAACCGCCGGAAATGGACTCTCCCCCATCCCCAGTTCCCGATAAACCCCGGATTTCGGCTCCCCCCGAAGCCGAAATAACTGACCCCGCCTCCCAAGTCGCCCCGCCGGGATTGCGGGTCGAACCGGGAAATCGACCGATTACGCGCATCGAAGCGTTACGGATGCGCCAGGAGTTGACGGCGTTGCTGGGACGGGTGGAAAGCGCTTTACTCGCCGCAGAATCGATGGAATTGCCGACGGCAATCGGAGAGAAAGGCGGCACTGGGGAAGGGGGCATTCTCGAAAGTGCTGCCAGCGATGCCATTACCGAAGCGCAGCAGGTGCTGCAAGCCTTTCCCGACTGGGTGGCGAACCAGCAATACGGGGAAGCTCGCGATCGCTGGTTGCAGGCGCGACGGCAGTTGTGGGATCGCTATCCCAACGATCGACCCCGCGCCCCATCGGAGATCCGCGCCATTTGGCTCGATCGAGGAACGATCGTCCGGGCGGGTTCTCCCGAAGGATTGGCGCGAGTGTTCGATCGCCTTGCCAGTGCCGGGATTAACACCGTCTTCTTTGAAACCATCAATGCCGGATACCCCATTTACCCGTCGCAAGTTGCCCCCCAACAAAATCCCCTGATTCGCAATTGGGACCCCCTGAAGGCGGCGGTGGAGTTGGCACAGGCGCGAAATATGGAACTCCACGCTTGGATGTGGGTCTTCGCCATCGGCAACACCCGCCACAATGCGCTGGTGGGCGAGTCTGGCGACTATCCGGGTCCCGTGTTGGCACGGCATCCCGATTGGGCGAATTACGACAACGAAGGTCGCACCCAGCATCTCGCCTCCGGGAAGTGGTTTCTCGATCCGGCAAACCCCGAGGCACGCGCCTATCTCATGGAAATTGCCGAGGAAATTATCTCGAATTACGATGTAGACGGGCTGCAACTGGACTACATCCGCTATCCTTTCCAAGATCCTAGTGCCGAACGGACGTACGGTTACGGCGTTGCCGGACGAGGACAGTTTCGGGAACTCACCGGGGTCGATCCGATCGATATTTCGCCGGACGATCGCGAGTTATGGCAGCAGTGGACGGATTTTCGCACGGAACAAATTGACTCATTTGTAGCGCAAATGTCGAAGTTACTGCGACGCAAAAATCCCGATTTAATCCTATCGGCGGCGGTGTTTCCCCAATCGGAACACGATCGCATTCACAAGTTGCAACAACATTGGGAAAATTGGATCGAAAACGGGACGATCGACCTCATCGTTCCCATGACCTATGCGTTGGATACCAATCGGTTACAGCAACTCAGCGAACCCTTACTCGCCGCCCCCAGTTCCGTTCCGATCGTTCCTTCCGTGAAGTTACACGACCTTTCCGAAATTCAAGAAATCGATCAAATTCAAGCGTTGCGAGATTTACCGACTGCGGGATATGCCCTATTTGCCGCCGAAATGTTGGACGATTCGCTCTACCAAATTTTAACGAGCACGCAACCACCCAGCGATAACCAGCCGATTCCCTATCGCCAACCCTTTAAAGCGGCGGTCGATCGATTTGAAACGCTACAACGAGAATGGAAATTCGTTCGCGATCGAGATCGCCTGTGGTTGCCCGAATCGGAAGCTACAGAAATGCAAACTCAAATTGAAGAATTATCGCGCGAGTTGGTAAAATTGGACGGCGAACCGACCTCGGAACAATTGCAATTAACCCTCGATCGACTGACTCAATTTCGCGAGAATTTTGAGGGATGGATGGCAAGTTCTAACTTCAATAATGCTTACCAAATTCGGACTTGGCAAAATCGCTTGGTCGCTTTGGAAACGCTGTTGCGTTATGGCGATCGAAGAATGTTTGCCAGAGAGGGCAATCGTTAAACCCCTGGCAGAATCGCTAACACGCCGCAGCCGTTGTGCGGACTTCGTCCCGATCGCCTCAAATCTCACACGCGATGGCGAAAATCATTTAAGATTGGGGGATCGACGGCGAATTTGTAAGTCCAGCACGATTCAGAAAGGCGATGCAATGCCAATTAGAACATATCCGAGATGGCGATACGCTGGTGGTCAGAGTCGGGACGGAGATCACCGATTTGAGGTTGTACGGCATTGACTGCCCGGAATTAGACCAACCCTATGGCGATGTGGCTCGATCGCGCCTTCAGGAGCTATTGGGACCGCATCCGGAATTGGACGTTATCGAACTCGATCGAGATCACTACGATCGCATGGTTGCCGAGGTTTGGGTGGGGAAATGCTGCATCAATACCCAACTCCTCCGCGAAGGATTAGCCGTTGCCTACCGCTTTCACCTACAAGGCAAATACCGACAGCGATATATTACTGCCGAAGCGATCGCCAAACGCCAAAAGCTGCAATGGTGGAGTCAATCTGAATTTGAAATGCCTTGGGACTACCGCCGCAGAATACGGGGAGATGGGAATGGGTAATTGGTAATTGGTAATTGGTAATGGTGTGTTGAGCGAACGCTCAACACACCCTACAATTTTAATAACCCAAGTTTCATTTATGGACACCTCGATTAATTCATTATTTTAGCGCAACAGCACAAAATAAAACGGTTTTTTATCTCTAAAAAACCGTCTGTTTTACGAATTTATATTTACCG
>DVED01000160.1 GCA_015295945.1 Oscillatoriales cyanobacterium M59_W2019_021
CTATAAATGTACGTCGAGACAGAGTAAGACAACCTCGGTTGCTTCCGTCAATGAAACGTAAAGAATCACCGATCCTTTAGGGCGGTGAGTATGTCAATTATTACTCCTATCCCCGATGCACGGTTTTCACCCACTTCAACCGTTTGGGGCGAATCGAGACTCGGGCGGTGGTTGCCGCAATCACGGCGAACCAGTGGAACATATACACCGTTCCGCGCAGTGCCGTCCACAGGGTTATCCAGATATTAGGGCGATTCTCTCGACCCGCGCGAATCTGTTGCCAACCCAGGGACATTCCCACAAACGAAAACACCACCGTCAGTCCGGTTGCCGGACTCAGAATCGGCATTCGATGGCGGACGATCGCCATTAACAAATCGGGAATCGCGGCGGCGGGTAGCAGGTACTGAATGATGAAAAACATTAGCAAGTCGATTTTCTTGAGCGGACTCAATCGTTTTTGAGCGATCAAGCGCCAGTAATCCAGATAGCGCTGATAGCCGCCTTCCGCCCAACGCGATCGCTGGTGCCACAGGGCGATCGCCTCGGTCACACCTTCTTCTCCCACTGCCGGAGAAGAGATGCAATCGATTTCCCAGCCATCTAAGTGCAAGCGCAGGGTCAGATCTAAATCGTCGGTAATCGTTTCTTCGTTGAAATAGCCGCACCGTTCCAGTGCCGCTCTGCGGACGAACTGACCGTTGCCGCGCAACTCGCCAATTCCGCCCAATCGCGATCGCTGTTGTTGGAAAAAGGCATCCAACGCCATTTCTGCCGCTTGTCCCCGCGTCCAAAAGTTGCGATCGGCATTGACGATCGACTTCCGCACTTGGACGGCACCCACTTGGGAGCGTTGAAAATAGGGCACCACCCGCTGTAAGATATCCGGACTGACTTGGGCGTCTGCATCGAACACCGCGACGATTTCGCCCTTTGCCAGGGTTAGCGCTTGGTTTAACGCGCCGGACTTGCCGCCTCCCGCACCCGCACCGCGATGCAACACCTTGAGATTCGGATAGTCTCGCGCTAACTGGTCGAGCAACTCCGGCGTTCGATCGGTGCTGCCATCGTCGATCGCCCACACCTCATAGCGATCGATGGGGTATTCCAAATTGCAGAGCATGGAAATCGTCGGGCAAATCGTCGCTTCTTCATCCTTTGCCGCCACCAACAGCGAAACGGTGGGCAACTCCTCAAGCGGAACATCAACTACTTGATCGGTCTTCCCTTGCGACTTTGCCAAGAACGTCCGCAACAAGTGCGCGCCCAGCAATGCCGTCAATCCCAGCACCACCCACATTCCCCAGGATAGATAGTGCAACAACACCGTCCCACTCCAAATCGCTGCCATCACGATCGCGGCTTTCTGTCTTCGTCCGGCATACCCTCGATAGGATACTCGTTCGCGCAGCGACTCTACCGGATCGTCGTCCGTCCCCTCGATTTCGATCTCGTCATAGGGATCGCCCAAGATGGCAACCAGGGGTTCAAACTCCCTCGTTGTCTTTCGTTCTGACCAAAAATTTGCGCGCATCGACTGAAAAACTCCCTTAACCGAATCCCGCAACGGCATTGCCTGCGGAGATTGCTTGCAATCGTCAGCCGTCCGCTCGGGTTTCCCAGGACGCAGGACGCAGGATCGAACAGCGGAACGATATATTGCTTAACCTTTTTTAAAACTGGATTATCTAAAACTTCCACCTGCAAACCCGCTCGTGCCAAGGAGAGTGGGAAGAACGGCAGATGGCTGTAGAATCCGATTGATAAGTATTTGTAACGACTATCAGTATAGCTGTCTCCCGCTCGCTTTACAAGCCTTTACAGTTAGAGCCGCCGTCGCGCTGGGTGGCGTTATTCTAGTGGGACTTTAGCCAACTGGGTAGCGGGTTACACCATTTTTCTGGATTCTTGAGAGAGATTACAAAATTTGGGAGTACGAAGTCTCTCACTATTTTTTAAAAATGGTATCAGACTTTTGATCGCCCACCCCAAACCCCAAAAATTACCGATTTTTCAAAGCTTTTTCAATTTCCGACATCCGCCGATTTTGGTCGTGGCGGACGAAATCCACACTGTTGCGCAAACCCGGAGCGTCGAGCTTCCCTTCTGGCGTAATATAAGAATTCGTCCGGGCTTCGACGATCGCCTCGAGACCGCTCAATCCCTTTTCCTTCGCCTCCTCCAACTTATCGAGATAGACGGCTGCCGCTTTGGGGGCTTGGTTGTAGAGATCCGCACCGCCTACTAATTCTAATTCCGTCAAATCGGGATTTGCCCACGCCAATTTGTTGGCAAACTTGCGCACTCGTTCCAGTTGCAACTTATCGGCTTCCTCGGGGTTGCTGCCATCGATTTGATTGCTAAACGTGCCTTGATTGCGCTTGCGGTTGCCGGGATCGGTGTGTGCGTCCCAAATGGATGTTTTCCCGCCGTCTACCGTGCGCGTTCCTTCTGCCATGCCGATCGCCACGCTGCCGGTACTATCGGGGGAGGCAAACAACAATTCTACCGTACGGTTCGTGGCGATCGCCTCTCCGCCGACGAGCGCCAAATTCACAAACATCAAGCTCACGCAAATCGCGCTCATCGACTGATAAGCATTCACGGTTTCTTCGCTCCCACAACAGTTTGTTCTAAGTATCGAAAACTGGGCTCCACCAATTTCCCATCTCGGTATTCCTCCCAGTGGAGGTGGGGACCGGTGCTGTAACCCGTACTGCCCACATAAGCATACACTTCTCCGGCGGCTTTCGTGCCGTCGAGACATTGGGACAAATGCAGGGCGCGAAAACTCAACTTGCTGTTGTCGAGGGCGATCGATGCCGTGATGCCGCCACCAGCCGACTGAGAGCAAGTAATCTTCGCTTTGGCGGCTCTGCCGTCGCTGGGAACGTACAAAGGCGCACCCGTGGGCATTCCTACGTCTACCCCCAAATGCGCTCTCGGATAGCCTTCCCAGGTGCGGCAATCGGCGGTACTCTTGGCGGGGTTTTCGCAGGGGAGATAGGGATCGGAGACTTGATAGGCGCCGAGTTTATCCCCGCGTTTTGCCGGAGTTTCCGAGCCTTGGGGCAATTGGAGCAACCGCCATCCGGGTGCCCCCATCCACGCCCAAGCGATCGCCGCATCCGCCCAACTGTTAAATCGGGGGACGGCAACGAACGCCAAACAACAAAAACACAAGATCGAGGCGATCGCATCTCCCCGGCGGTAGCGAGCTTCTTCGGCTTGCTGGAGTTCCCATTGCTTTTCCGGCGGTAGCGGGCTAGTAGTTCTCATGCTGGCGATTCCAATCCACAAACGTCGCACCTTGAGAGGGTTGAAATTCGGCCGGCGTGTCAGTTGCCGTCGGTTCCGTCCGTTGGGCGTCCGGTATTTTGGCGAAGAAAGAAACTCCCCCCTCCATCAAGTTGGCGATGAAGCGTTGAGCTTCGGCTTTGCCCAGCACTTGCCCGTAACCGGGAACTGCCAAGTCGGCAGCTAGAATGGTGAGGGCAACGATCATTAACGCGAACGAGAGAGGGGAGAATTTCATCGTTATTTCTCTCCTACGGTCGAGAAATTGACGGTGGTGGCACCGGGAACCGGAGCGGGAGGGACGACAGCAGCCGGACGGCGATTTCCCGATACTTGGGGTCGTGCCGCAGGTTGCCCAGCCGAAACGGGTGTGTATCGTCCTTGCATGGAGCGATCGAGTTCCACCAGAGAGGCTTTGTAGGCATCTCCGCCTTGGTTCCACAACACCTGTACGGTGGTTCCGGTGGTTTGCAGTCCGGCATCGACACTGGGATTGATCCAATTCACCCCCGCCGTATACCCGGCATCGGTAAAGGGATTGCCCGTGGGCAGGGGGTTTTGGTTCACCCGCGATGCCATGCAACCGCCGAAAAACATGAACGCAGCAGGAACGCCACAGTAGACGACCGCTGATTTGACCGGACGCAGGGGACAAAACCGCCAGCGTCCGCGAATTCCCAACCAAGGAATATTCGCACCGATCGGCATCATCGAGCCGATAAATCCGGTGATAATCTGCCAGGGGGTATCAAAACCGTCCTCGTCGCGAACGGGTTTGACTTCATAAACGGGTCGAACGACGGTATCGACCGTTTCTTCGTAGTCGCGTCTGTGCATGAGTCTTTCACCTCACTGATAATCGGGGCGTATTGACCGCACCCCGTATTGTACCTGGGCATTCGCCCAAACATCGGAGGGGGATCGAACCCCCGATCGTGACGGGAGAATGGCAGATCCTCGCAGGCGGAACCCTTCTTCACTCCCGACACCGATCCTCGCCAGAGCGATGCAATCGGATCTCGAGCCAATTCACGCGATTTCTGCCATGGTTTGAGCCGCCGTGCCGTTGCGTTGGCAGGCGTCGTCCTCGGGGACGAGTTTGTCAGTAAATACGGACAAATCTACCCAATCGAGCCACTCGAAATCGGGGACGGCATCGACCGCACCGCGATCGCCCGCTAAAAGTAAGACTGGGGTTTGGCGATCGATCGCTTTGGCAATCGCCGCGCTTTTTTCTCGGGTGAGGCGATCGCGCACCTCGTCGTCGGGGATTAACGCTTCGGATTTGAGCAGGCTGGCGAGGGTTTCCCAGCGTCCCTGGCGACCGAGGGCAGCAATGGCAAAGGCGAAGCGGCACTGGGCGTCGAAGCCGAATTCGACGCAATCCCAACTGTGGGTGGCTAAAATCAGGTGGATGCCGTACTCTAGCCCTTTGAGCGCTAACCGCTCCATGTTGTAAATCAGATCGGGGTAAATCGGTTCCCCTGGGGGGTCGGCAGTGGCGGCTTTGGCATCCAGGCGTTTGGCTTCGGCGAGCAATCCGCTCCAGTCGTCGAAGATCAAGTAAGTCTTTTGCTGGGTATCGCGGGTGTCGATCGCCCGATCGAGGAGGGTGATGGCTTCGTCGATGGCATTGAGGGCGGGTTGGACTCCGTGGTGCGCCAGCCGCACGCACTCGGGCATTTTTTCCAACCCCAGCCACCCTACGGGAGAGTTTTTCGGATCGACAATGCGGACGATTGCCTCCGGTTCGACTTGTTTGATGCCCCAAATCATACCGCGCAGGGTATAGCTTTTTCCTCCTCGGGGAATACCGGCGATCGCCAAGTGCTGGGGCATGGAGCGATGGGTAACCGTTTCCACCAAGCGATTGACGATGCCCAAGGGATGGCTCGACGCCGTCGAGGGGTTGGCTTCCGCTTCCGAGGCAGCGGGTTGCGGCTCGGTTTCCTGGGGAGAAGAAGGCGGTGTTACGACTTCGATCGGCTCGTAGGGAGGTGAGGGCGGTGCGGTTTCGGCTGCTGGGGGCGCGGCAGACTCCACGGGGGCAGGGGCAGGTTCGAGGGTTTTCGGGGCGGGTTGTGGGGCGGGTTCGGAGACCGAATTGTCCTCAGCAGGCGGAACGGGCGGAGACTCCGGGGGGGGTTCGAGATGGGTTTGGGGAGTGATGAGTTCTTCTGGCTCGGTCGCCCGGGCGTCCTTCATCGGCTGGGTTGCGTAAGCAACGGGTGTCACCGTCCGCGCCTCTTGCCAGGGGGGCAACTGAGCCATATCCGGCGTCTCGGATTTTTTCCCGAAGGCATAGCCCCCCAACCGCGCCAAACCCAGACCGATGGAACCCAATCCCAACAACTTAATCGGTTCGGCACCGGGAATCGGCATCTGAGCCGGGACGACCAACTCTCCCGTCAACAGCGTGTTTAAAGAAGCGTTGGGCGGCGTGTAGGAGATCGTAATATTGCTGGCATAGACCAACAGCGTTCCCGCACCCATCAACACCGGACTCAGCCACAGGGGGAAGAGATTATTTTTCATCCTTGTCACCGTTATTTTGAACCGCACCGTTATTTTGAACCGCACCGTTATTGGGGGTTGCTTCGTTCATCCTCTGCCAGTAAGTCTCGCCGGCTTCCTGAGTTCCCAGGTAATCCACAACGCCTTGCAGGGACAATCGATTCTTTATCGTATCGAGATAACGGGTTCCCAACTGACTTTGTTGGGCAAAATTTAAGGGAAATTCTCGGCGGGGATATTCGGCGCCCGCTCTGAGGAGTCCTTGCCAGCGAATTAAGTTGGCAGCGACCACTTCGCCGGAGGAAATCGATCGCCGATCGATTTCTTTGCCCGTTGCCCCATCCATTTCTACCAGCACGAACCGACTGCCCCCAGAGGCTGCCGCCGAGATTTCCGGCAGCACTTCCGATTGAATGACACCTTCCCCGCAGGCGAGTTCGTGGCGAATGGGAGCGATATTGCAAGGACTGCCGGGGGTGGTCAGTTGGGTTTGCAGTTCCTTGGCAGCGTTTAAGGTTTCGTTTTCCAGTGCCATTTGCATCAAGCTCATGCGCTGGGGATCGGGGGTTTGACTCAAGTCCCAGGCGGCAACCGTGGCGCGGGTAAAGTCGGTCAGCGCGTTGTATTCCGCATCCCACGATTCCTTGAGGGCGAGATCGCTGGCTTGTTGGTTGGGGTTGATCGTCGCGGTGGTCGTTGGTTGCGGTGTTTGGAAGGCATTTTTGAAGACAAAACCGCCGCTTGCCAGTAAGGCAAGACCGAAGAGACACTTGGCGCGGAAACTGCCGGCACTCCAGTCAGAGTTAGCCCAGAGTTCTCCAAATCCCGCATTTTTGGGTCGTAAAGTCATAGGTCGAATGGGTTTGAGTCGGGTGGGGGCGATCGCGTTGGAGACGCGATTTAGGAAGCCAGAACAGTCGGATTGTCGCGATCGGAATCGCGGGTTTCGGCAGGCCGGGGATTGTCGGCAATCTCGGTGTCGGTGGGCCTGGCAGGCGGCACGGGCGGATCGTGGACGCTCGACTGCCACCACCGACACCGGGAGTCCGCGTATCGGGTGATGAGTAGCGTAATGGCGGCGGAGTAGCTCTCGACTCCGGTGACTGCCATCACTTGTTCTAAAGCGAGTTTATCGTCTTCCCGCAATACCACGCGAGTCTTCATCGCAATATCTCCTTGGGGTGGACAGAGTGGAGGTAGATGAGATCGAGGGGTCGAGCTGCATGACTGACAACTCAGAGGGCGCTAAGCGATGGAAACTCGCCGCTGTCGGGCGAGTCCGAGCCGCGATCGGAGACGATCGAGATCGATACCTGGGTGGGGGCTATCCCCCCATAAAACCCTTTGCCGATCGCGTGGCTCCTCAAGCAGTTCGTTTCAGGGACATCATATCCTGAAAGGGCGATCGATACAGCGTCAGTTTTGCGACTCTGGCAATTTTGACAGTGGGACTTCTCAGGATACCGGGAGCGCCATCGGGCAGAAGGCTGTAGAATTGGGCAACCCCGATCTCGAAAATTGGCTCGATCGGACACCGTTCGACTCGCTGTATGTCGATAGAATTGAGATAAGCTAAAAGTAAGACAAAAATTACCCTTTTTTTAGGGTTAAATTGCAACAAAATTACAACAATCTTCAAACAATCCCCAAAATCTTAGAAATGAGTTTTGAAAAGTGCAAAAATAGGCGATCAATTGGGCTAACTGCACCTCAAAAATTTCCCCACTTTTCAAACTTGACGTGTCTCTTCTTCGTTTTTGGGTAATCTGGCTTGAAGATCGATCTTCACAAGGAAGGAGTAACCGATGAAAATTTCCGGAAAAGACGTCAGGGAATCTTCACAAAATGCGAATTCCCAAGATGCTGCAGAATTAGAAAAATTAAAAGCTAGGGTCGATCGGGCGATCGTCGATGCTCGCCTCTCTCGAGAAGAACGCGACGACATCATGCGGCGAATTTACGCCGACGGTCGCGTCTCTGTGGAAGAATGCGAGGTTTTACGATTGCTCCAAAATAAAATTTGGGAGGGAGAAATTCAAATCGATTGAACGGTGCGAGCTTTGAAGGGTGACATCTATTCTGCGGAGATGTCTATTCGCAAATAGCGACGATCGCCGACAACGCCACGATCGGAGCGGTCACGGCTCGCAGTACCCGCCTTCCTAGAGAAACGGGTTGGAATCCGGCAGCGATCGCCCGCTCCACTTCAGGTGGCGTCCAGCCGCCTTCGGGACCGACGGCAATAGCGATCGTCTCCAGGCTTCCTTTTTCGGCAGTTTGCAAGCACTGCAGCAACGAAGGACGTTCCCCCCGTGCCAAGCAAATGTAGCGGCGATCAAGGGTATGGCAACGGGCGATCGCCTCGGTAAAGGGGAGGGGATCGTTGAGGATGGGAAGGGTTTGGCGTTCGGATTGTTCGGCAGCTTCCCGGATAATCCGCCGCCACCGCTCGAGTTTTTGGGGACTGGGGGAGAGTACAGTCCGATCGCTGGAGATCGGTTGAATAGTGTTGACGCCTAACTCGGTGCAACTGCGAACCACCTCGTCAAACCCGTTGCCTTTGGGTAAGGCGGCAATCAGGGTGATGGCAATGGGTAATTCGGTGCGAACGTCGAGGGGATCGAGGGCGATCGCCGAAAACTCTCCGGATGACTGCCGCTCTAAACTCGACAGCCACCACTGTTCCCCTGGCACGATGGCAACGAAGCGATCTCCGGATTTCAACCGCAACACCCGACTCAAATAGTGCTGTTGCTCGGGGGTGAGGGCAATCGAAGGGGGGTCGAACTGAGAGGGGTCGATGGCAATGCGCTGAAACTGCATTTTCGAGGGAGATGGAGGCTAAAGCAGAAAGCTTCATTGTAGTTGCCTCCTGTCATTTCTTTGACAGACTCACCCAATACCGCACAAAGTTTGCTGAGATCGTTTTTCCCAGTACCTTTGTTATCCATCCAATAGCGAATTGCTTTATTGCGGATGAATTGCGCTGTACGGATGGCATCATCGATCGCCGCATACTGTTTGGGCTTCCCATAGGCTTTAAACTCAAAATTGGCAGTCACGATATCGACCACAAGAGCGTTATATCTTACACTACAGCGCCCAGTATAAGATTTTCGGAGAAGTTCAGAATAAAAAGCCGTCCTCCGCTTCGCTAAAGAACGGGGCTTTAAACCCAATTATTCGGTAACTCCTGCTATAGCGAAGCTGGGAGAAGCCTTTGCATCCATGGAATCGGTGGGTTCGCGAGCGGTTCCGGCAAATATTTCTCCCTTACCTCATACAACTCATCGGCTCTGGGGAGAAATCTCCAACTGCCATACCGGAGTCCCATCGTTTTCCCTGTTGCTGACAGTGGTGGCGAATGCTGCGTTTGAGCAAGTCTTCAATTTTTAATCGGGTGCAAGTGGCAATACAACTGAGCAAAGAGGGTAGGGAATTTTGGTTCTCGGCTTCGATCAGAATATACCGATTGGGAATTTGACACAGTACCTCGTCGATCAGAATATTCTGGATGTAGGGAGCGAGGATGTTTTGTGGATAAGCACCGCTTTCGAGAAGGGTTTCTAGCTCTTCTTCGACTACCAAGCGAGTGAGGTTAATCGGTAGTTTTGGCATGGTCGAGTTCTCCTTAGCCCAAGTTAGCTCTTACGTTAGAATCGCCGATTTTGACGAGTTTGGTTTGATCGAAATACACCTCGATCGATTCAATGTTTTACGAATACCCAAAATGCTCCCTGTTTTGGCGATTTTTCGAGAATCGATCCGCACTACGAGTCTCTCGATCCGATCGCCGCTTTCGCGCTCGAAACTTTCGTACCGCGCGATCGCTTTTACAATCTAAATCTGTTAAAAACCGAGTCAAACAAAGTTAACGACCCAAGCCTTTTCTGTGAATCCTCTACTTCGAGGGTGAGTTGTCGGGGTTGGCATTTCTTCACCCGGACGACAATTCCTCTAGCGCCTTCGCTTTCTAAATCTTCAACGTAGCCACCTCGAGCCGATTTCGCGGAGCTTTCGCACTCGAAAGGACCGAAGTAGTAAGTACAGCTCGGCGCTGCGGTGGCAATTTCGACCCACCAACCTAATTCCCAGGATTCTCGAGACATAACGGGTTGCCGATTCATCAGAATTAAGCCACTTTAGACGATGGAATCAACCCTCGCTCCAGCTTGCTAGCGCGAGATAAAATCTCTTGCAAATCGGGCATTTCTTGCCAGCAATTCTGGCAAAACCAGTAGGAGCGGTTATGACGAATATGACGAAGGAGGGGATTCGAGCAGCACGGACAAGTAGTCATGATTGAAACCTAAAACCTTATTCAAAACTCAATACCACAATAGTTAAATTAAAAAGATTGGCTCGAATCGATCGCGAGAGTTTATCTTTCAGGAAAGATGCGAGTTTTTCGAGCCACTGAGAAACGCTTTGAACTCCTTACCGTCAAGATTAAGAAATGAAGGTGAAGATTTCGAGAAGAAAAACTGCCGATCGATAAACTTTTGTAAATTTTATCTCAAAATGTAAGCAGAATAACAAATTTTGTATCGAGATGGTCTCGGACAAAACATGATGATTGAAAATCGATCGTAGTTTTTATAGAATCGAATTGATAGTCGAGAAGATTCAGATCGCGAGTGGTCTGGCTATCACTCCGCCGATCGACTTCTAGCTCGAATTCCGCAAGAGTGCGTTCGACCAGAACTCAAGCCGATCTCAGTCGGTATCCCACACCGCGCACGGTTTCGATCGGATCTTGACAATCGTCGATCGCCCTGAGTTTGTGGCGCAATCCTTTAATATGTGCTTTGACGGTTTCTTCGGCTGGTGGGTCTTCCAAAGACCACACGTGTTCGAGAATGGTGCTGCGCGGTAGCACTCTCGGCTGGTTCCGCAGCAGGAGTTCGAGTAAGGCGTATTCTTTCGGGGTCAGCTTGAGCGGGAGATCGTGATAGGTGACATCGTAGGTGACGGGGTTGAGGCGCAAGTCTCCCGATTCTAAAATGGGTGAGGCAGAAGACTGTCCCCGGCGCAGTAACGCGCGAACTCTGGCTAACAATTCCGAAACATCGAAGGGTTTGACGATGTAATCGTCGGCACCCGAATCGAGTCCGTTGACTTTGTCGCTGCTGGTGTCGCGAGCGGTGACCATGAGGATGGGGGTTTGGCAACCCGTCGATCGCAGCCGCCGACACAAATCGAAACCATTCAAGTTGGGTAGCATGACATCGAGCAGCATCAAATCGTATTCTAAGATTTGTGCTTGGAGCCACGCCGATTCTCCATCTCCCACTCGATCGACGACGTAATGGCAATCGTTGAGAATTTCGGATAGAGCTTCAGCAAGCTGGGGGTCGTCTTCAACGAGGAGAATCCTCATAGTCACCGCTAGAATAACGACAGGTGGGGAGAATCGATCGAATCCGCTATCGACGTGGATAATAAAATGAGGAAACTCAAAGGATTACCGAACGTTTGATCGTCGCACGACACCACTCGATCAAACCGAACTGACCCGTCAAGGCATCCTCTTAAAGTGGTGAAGGCAAATCTGAAATGGACGATCTTCACTCCTTAACAGACTACCGTCTTTACAGAAAATTATCAATTTTTCTTAAAATATCTTAAGAAAGTATGAGAATATAGCTACATTTAGCCGTTGATACTCTGTTACGGATTTTGAAGACTGAATTTTATTGATCGTAAATGATTCCCCAGAAGCCGAATCGGGCAAAACGCAGCATCGAATCCCGACCGACGACCCCCTCCCGCCAATCACCGTCGAAATCGATGCCTGTGGCTCTGAATGGAGGAGATCGCCTCGAAGACGTGGAAGAGCCGGAACGCAGTTCTCTAGAGGCTGGGGACAATTGCCCCGAATTCGTGGTCTTGCTGGATGTTAAGGGGAAGATCGGCTATGTCAGTCCGGCTGTGAAGGTCGTTCTGGGATACCTGCCGGAAATCGCGATCGGGAAACGGGCGATCGACTTCGTGAAGAGCGAAGATCGAGAACGCTGTGCCATCCATTTACAACAAGCCTTGGAAAATTCCGCCGCGATTGAGCCATCTCCAACCTATCGAGTGCGAGACAGTCGAGGTTGTTGGTGCAAGATCGAAGTGACCTGTACCTCTTTAGCGACGACACTGGGTGGGGGATTGGCACTTGCCTGCCGTCTGGATCTGAGCCATCGCCAGCAAGCCGAGGAACTGTTGCGGGAGGAACGGGATTTTATCGCGGCGGTGTTGGAGATGGCGGGTGCGTTGGTGTTGGTTCTCGATCGCCAGGGACGCATCGTGCGCTTCAATCGCGCCTGCGAGTCTCTGACCCAATATTCTTTCGAGGAGGTTAAAGGCAAGTGCGTTTGGGATTTGTTCCTCATTCCCCAAGAAATTGCAGCCGTTCGAGAAGTCTTCGATCGGCTGCTCTCCAGTCAGCGGGCAATTGAGTACGAAAATTACTGGCAAGCGAAAGACGGAGCGCGTTACCTGATTTCTTGGTCGAATACCGTTCTGCGCGATCGCTCCGGGAACGTTAAATACACGATCGCTGCTGGGTTGGATGTCACCGAACACCAACGGTTGGAAGAAATGCGCTGTGCCTTACAAAAAGAGAAGGAACTGAACCAACTGCAATCTCGCTTTTTTACCATGGCGTCCCATCAGTTTCGCACGCCTTTGACTACGATTTTACTCTCGGCTCATGCGTTAGAACGATCGGTGGAAAATGCTTCGATATCCAAGCGTTTGGCTAATATTGATCGCATTCAAAGTGCTGCCCGAAGTTTAACTCAAACCCTGAGCGATATTTTGACGATTTCCCGCGCGGAAACGGGGCATCTCGAGTTCGATCCCCATCCCCTCGACTTAGATATCTTCTGTCGGGACATTCTTAGCAAAACTCGACAGGAAGCGGGAAAAAATCATCGCTTGACCTTGACCGTTCGGGGAGAAGTCTACGGGGTCGCCATCGATGAAAATTTACTGCGCCGTACGATTGAGAATTTGCTCGCCAATGCGATACAGTATTCTCCAGAAGGTAGCGAGATTTCTTTGTGTTTGCAAGGCAACGCCCGAGGCGTTAAGCTGTCGATCGGCGATCGCGGTCTCGGGATTCCTCGCTCCGATTTGTCTCATGTCTTCAATGCCTTCTATCGCGGGAGTAATGTTGAAGACATTCCCGGTGTCGGACTGGGTTTGACGGTGGTCAAAAAATGCGTGGAATTACACGGGGGAAAAATTTCTCTGAGCAGTGAAGAAGGAATGGGAACGACTGTAACCGTGAAAATTCCCAAATCAGCAAGGATCGCGAAAAACTAAAAATTGATGGTTAAATTCAACGATCGACCCGATCGAAACTCGATCGAAAAAGCGGTGATTCCGGCAGCAGGCTTTGGCACGCGCTTATTTCCCGCCAGCCAAGTGGTAAAAAAGGAGTTATTTCCCATCGTTGATCGCCATGGAAGAACGAAACCTGCTATTGTAGAAATCGTAGAAGAGGCGATCGGTGCGGGAATTGAAGAAGTGGCGATCGTCGTGCAACCGGGCGATCGATCGACCTTTGAAACCCTATTCAAACAACCGCCAAAACCGGATTTATTTCGCAAACTCAAACCTCACCAACAAGAGTACAGCGAATACATACAAGAGTTAGGAAAACGAGTTACTTTGCTGATTCAAGATGAGCCAAAGGGTTACGGTTATGCAGTTTTCTGTGCCAAAGATTGGGTGAGAAACGAACCCTTCATGCTGTTATTGGGAGACCATATCTATGCTTCCGATCTGGAACTATCCTGCGCGGCACAACTGAAAGCCGCGTTCGATCGCCACCAACAAAATATCATCAGCTTGCGCATTTTTCCCGGCGATCGCATTCACCAAAGTGGCGGTTCGACGGGAACTTGGTTAGAGCCAGGAACGTTGCTTTCTCTAACTCACATTGCAGAAAAACCAACCCGAGAATACGCTCGCCAACACTTACGAGTTGAAGGTTTGGGAGAGGATGAGTGTTTGGCAATGTTTGGGATTTACATTCTCGAACCCCAAATTTTCGAGTACCTCGAAGACCATATTACGCAAAACTTCCGAGAAAATGGCGAATTTCAACTCACCTCTTGTTTGGAGAAACTAAGGAGCGATCGGGGAATGCTCGGCTACCTCATCCAAGGACGATGTTTTGATTTTGGTATCCCGGAAAATTACTATCAAACGGTTATTGATTTTGGGAACTTATAGCCGTCAGCAGAGATTAATTTGGGGAAGGAAAAAAATCGTCCTCTGTCGGGGAGGACAAAGGACGAAACCGTTAATTAGAAAACATTAAGAGTAGCGCCAGCTAATGAACTTCATCTTCGGCTTCTTCTAGGGTATTGGTATTCCGGTGTCGGGTTTCCCGTTTGAAGTTCATGTGGATCGATCGCGTCTGCTGACCGTCGGCGGCAACTGCCATAATCGGATAGTCGATTTCGCCGTCGGGGAATGCCATCTGGAAGCGGAACGTGCCGTCAGGGGACAGGGGAACGGGAACGCCGCCGATGGTGACGGAGGCGTCGGGTGCGGTGGCACCGTAGACGATCAGTTCGGCATCGGCAACCAACCAGAACTTGCGAGAACGGATGGGCGGCATGGAGGCGGAGAAACCCGCACCGGACATCCCCATCCCGGATACCATCCCCACGCCAGAGGGGAACAGTCCGATGCCGGAGAGGAATTCCGAACCCGCCATCCGCTGCGATTCCTGCGCCAAGGCAAACAGGGAATCGTAGACGGAACCGTTGCCGTTGAGGTTGCGTTGGGGGATTCCCAAATCAACAATGGTTTTATCGCCGCTGAGTTCCTGCTTCCAGGGGACGGTGGCAAAGCGATCGTTCTGCCAGTCGGAGGGGTAGAAGGGGGGGACGCGGATGGGTTGCGATCGCACCAGAGATAGCCAGCGTCCGTCATTGGCGACGTAGCCGATTTCCACGATGTAGTCGCGATCGCCCGCCGGAACGGGTAAGTACCAATCTCGCGCCATTTCCTCGCACGCATACTGCTGCAAGCTGTGGGGAACTTGGGTGGCAATGTCAATATCGGTGACATCGTAAAAGCGGAGGGCGAGTTGGCTGCCACCTTGACGGCGCAGTTCCTCTTTATCGGCATTGGGAATATCCCAGTAAGCGTAGACCCATTGGGGATTGCAGGGAACCAGAACGATGCGGCTTTCTCCGTAACCATCGGGCAAGTCGGGCAATCCTTCATCTACCGAAGCGAGTTCTTCGGCGTCGATCTCGGTTTGCCCCAAGTTGAATTTCGCCGCTTCTACGTCGGATTGGGCGAGATCGTCAGAAGGCTCGAAATCGATGGGAATACCAGCCGCCAAACCGGCTGCCGCTGCTGCGTTGGCGGGATCGAAGGCGGGCGTCATCGGGGCGAAAACGGGCGCTGCCTCTGGCGTATCGTCTGCCGTCTCTTCTACCGATGGCACGAACTCGTCGGATACTGGGGAAATGAATTCATCGGCACCGGATGCAGAGGGAACGAATTCATCGGCGCCACTGGGTTCGACAATAGCGTCGCTCGCCCCCAAACCCGCACCTGGAGCCGCGCCACCCGCCAAAGCTGCCGCCCCACCGGGCAGTCCCGCACCTGGAGCCGCTCCGCCTGCTAACGCGGCTCCTGCGGCTAAATCGAGGTCGGCTGCATCGGTTGCGGTTGCCTCTTCCGTTTCTGCGGTCAGTCGGTCTTCTGGGGTAGAGAAATCATCGGTTGCAGAAGTTGAGGCAGCCGCCGCCATTGCTTCTGAGTCGGCTGTCTCTGAGTCTGCCAGTTCGGGACTGTCTTCGTCTCCGGTTTCGCCCAGTTGAGAGGCGGCTAAACCTCCAGCGATTGCCGCACCTGCTACCAAGCCTAAATTTTGGGCATCCGTTGGCGGAGTTTCGGCAGTGTCGGTTTCGGGTGTTGCAGCAATTTCCGTTGCCGCCGCCAATTCTTCGGTTTCCGGAGTTGCCATGGCATCGTCTCCAGAATCGCCCAGTTGAGATGCTGCCAATCCTCCCGATACTCCTAGATTGGCAACGTTGGCATCGGTTGCCGGCGAGTCTGGCGTTTCTCTAGTTTCTGCCAAATCGGTCTCGGCAGGGGTGAGAGGAACTTCCGGGCTAGAGGTTTCGCGATCGATCGTTGGCGTTTCCCCTTCCCCGGTTCGCCCGAGTTGCGAAGCCGCCCATCCTCCCGCCAAGGCGGCACCTCCGGCTAATCCCAGATTGGTGAGGTTGGGATCGGTTGTGGGAACCTCGCTGATTTCTTCAGGGCTGGAAGGCGCGATCTCGGAACTGCGCATTTCGGCTGCTGCCGTGGGTGGCGTGGCGATTTCCTCATCTGGGGCACGACCTAGGGGGGAAGCTGCCGCACCGCCAGCTAAGCCTACATCGGCAACATTTGCATCGCGGGTTTCTGTGGAGTCTGCTCCCTCGCCAGCACTAACACCGGGCATTTCGCCGACAGCATCGGGTGTTTCTGGGGTAGTCGTTACTTCTGCTGCCGTACCACCCAAGGGGGAAGCGGCATCACGGGTTCCGGGTGGGGAAACGCGATCCTCCCAAAGGGAGTCGCTGGCGCGATCGACCTCAGATGTTTCGGCTGTTATCCTTTCGCCACTCGCGGCAGGAATTTCGGTTGTCGCGTCCGGTACGTCTGAGGTGGGAGTTGTCGGGGCATCTTCTCCCGTTCGTCCCAGTTGAGAAGCCGCCCAACCTCCAGCGAGTGCCGCACCGCCTGCCAAACCCAGATTGGCGGGAGTCATTCCCGTTCCGGTTGTTGGAGTAGAAATGTCGGTTGTCAGCGGTTCTTGGGTTTCTGGAGCGATTCCCCCTTCTCCTGTTGTTGGGGTAGCCGTGGTTTCTGGTTCGTCACTCCCCAAACTCGATGCCGCCATGCCTCCAGCGATCGCGCCACCCGATCCCATGCTGGGAGGGATAGCATCGGGTGCGGCTGGGCGTAGGGTTTCTAATTCCGTTGGAGCGATGGCTCCTTCAGACGGTAAAGTAGAAACCTCCGGTGCGGTTGAGGGGGGTAAAGCGGCGGTATCGGTTCCGGCGATCGGCGGTGGAGTGGGTTCGTCTCCGGCTTCGAGTCCTAGGGCTGGCTGCGATCGCAACTTTCTCACGCCCCACCAGACCAACAATGCTATTAGTCCGATGGGCAACAGCCACCAAAAATGCGGCAAAATGCTGTCGTTGCCGATTAACCCTGGAGGAATATCCTCTGGGGGCGGCAAAGAAGCCGTTTCCATCGGTGAAGGGGTGGTTTCCGGGGCTTGGGCAACTTTAGGCTGGGAAGCCACGATCTCGGGAGGTTTGGGGCTGGGAGGGGCTGCCGCCAGGGGTGGGGTTGCCGTTGGGGAGGGGGCTGCGGCGATCGGTGGGGTGGTTGCGGGAACGCCTCCAGATGCTGGCGATCCGGGTGCGGGGGGTCTCGATCCACCCGAGGTCGATCCTCCAGTTGGCGGAGCCGTTGGCGAGGGGGATACGGTTCCGGTGGCGGGGGCAACCGAAGTGGCGATCGTTCCCTCTCCACCGTAGGGTGGGACGGTTGCCGCCCCAGCGATCGACTCTTGACCCACTACCCCTGCCAACCCTAAAAATGCGGCAGTGGCAGGGGTAGCCGCCCCTTTATAAACATAGGTTCGCGGCTGGGAAAAGGGATAGCGGGGATCGTCGGGGAGGGTTTTGTGCATCGGCACGATCCAAACGTCATCGCGATCCATCACCTGAGAGGCGATCGCGTAGCCGATACCATCGGTTCCCAAGTTGGCAACCATCTCGTCGGTACTGTCGGCAGTCATCGGTTCTGCCGTGTCCCCCGTGCTAAACTCCCGTTCTCGGAAAATATCGTAACTGTTGAAGGCGTTGCGAGTATCGCTATTTTCCGGGCGATCGACCAACCGAATTCGTCCTGGCGGTCCGCCAACTTCCGACCAATCCGTAATTTCTCCCCGAAAGATTTTTGCAAAGTCTTGATAACTCATATTGCCCCGATACGGATTGTTCGCTCCGACGACGATCGCGATTTTTTCTCGGTTGAGCCGCTGTTCGTTTAAGTCACTGGCTTTCTCTTCTGCCGTGAGGTGACGACCGATCGCCGCCACTTCGATATCTCCTTCTCGGACTTCTTGCAGTGCCAAATCCGAGCCGTCTGCTTTGAGATCGACGCTTGCCCCCGGATATTGCCGTTCGTAACGCTGCTTCAGGGTATTATTGGTAACGATCATGCTACTGGAACCATCCACTCGCAACTTCGATCCGCTCGGCACGTTCTCCGACCGTTCTACCGATCTTGTTTGGGACTGCGAAGACTGGGCTCTAACTCGATCGCCCGTCGGGAAAGAGGCGATCGTCGATGTTGCCGTTAGCACGATTCCGACGGCTATCTTAAATGCAGCAAATGTCGGTTTTTTTAAAACATTTCGTAACATAAAGACCTCAAGCAGCCGAGCCAATTGGGTTGCGGTCTGTTGCCGATCGAATGAATATGCTAACTATCCCAGCTATTGCTGTTACAGTCAATGGGGTTGGGTAATGGTTAACAGGTAAAGGGTGATTGGGTTTTAGCGACTAGCAATTACAAACCCCAAACCCCAAACCCTAAACCCCAAACAAATTATTGAGTCTGGCAATAACGGGTAAATTCTTGTAAAGTCGAACGGTGTTGTTGGTAAACTTCTGTGGCTTTGAGGTAGAGATCGGCAACTTTGAGGGATTCTTCTGCGAATTTGGGGTCGGTGGCGGGGATGCCTTGCGCCTCTAAAGCTGCTTGAGCGGCTTGTTTGAGGGCTTCGCCTTCTTGTTGGTACAATTGGGCGAAGCGATTTTTATACTCTTGCAATTGCGGATCTTGCAGGGCGATCGCTTCGAGTTGCTTGGCTTTGCGGAAGGCGCGATCGGCTTTTTGCAGGGCTTCTTGCGGACTAAATGTAGCGTTGGAGTCGGGTGTAGGTGTAACTGGGTTGCTAATTTCGATAATCTTGTTACAAGCTGCCACTTTTAAGTTTTCGCTACAACTGACCAAACCCGAACTGAGAAGAACGAGAAGGGAAAGAACGATCGGAGAACGACGAAAACTTATCATGGGAATATAACTAGAGATTCTTCCCGTCTTTCCCCTCTCCCAGCCTCCGAAGGCAGATCGAAAGTTTCGGTGGCAGGTGTCATAAATTGGGAAGATTCCCGACAGTTTCGATCGAGGTTGATGAGAAGGAGTAGTGTAGAGGATTTTGGGAGAAATGGCGTGAGATCAGAAAGGGCACCGACGACTGGCCGTGTTTCGTCTCGGTGCCCTTATCTGGTTCGCTCCTCACATGACACTAAACTAGCAGAAGCGATCGATCTTTGTCACCCCCTTGTCATAAAAATTTGCTAAAAACTGTCACAACTCCAGCGGGGACGGAATCCCGAAGTGGTTTTCTAACAAGGATTTCAGCACGGTTTGGGTGACGGCGACTAAACCCGATCTTGCCTGTGCCAACGCCGGAGCGCTGGTCTTCACCTCCCCCAAAATCCGACATTGGCTGTAAAACCCCTCAAATGCCGCGCCCAGCTTTATCGCTGGTTTGCCGAGGTCGATCGCTTTGGGATCTTCGAGGGCATCTACGATCGCCACCAACTGACCCATCAATGCCCGTTCGGCAGGGTGTTGCAGTCGCAAGCCTTGGGTGTCATCCAGCCAAGGCAGGGGATCGGGGGCGATAATTTCTACGTCGTTTCCCATCATTTGCAAGTCGATTAACCCTTCACCCTCGGCGAGTCGCAGCAGGGAACAGCAACGGGCGCGAGCGTATTGAATGGGGAAGGGGTTGGCAGGAGGCGGAATCCGGGTGTTGGGGGTCGAATCCGGGCAGCGAGTCCACGATTGCAACCACCGTGCTAATCCCGCATCGGTTAGCTGACAGTCGATCCAACCGGGAGGAGTAACGCTGACGGCGAAGTCGGCGTTTTCCGGGAGGCAGGCAACCCATTCTCGGGCGAGTTCCAGGGGGGATATGCCGAGCTTGGGGGCGAGTTGCAGGGCGATCGCGCTGCGGTAAGCGATTTGTTGGGTATCCCGGCAGCGGGCGATCGGAATGCCCTCTGTAGGGGCGAATGGCATTTGCCCGCAGGAAATGAAATAGTCCTCCAGCACCGATCGCAATTGAGATTTCCAAATCGATCGAATTGCCCGGTCTTTTTTGGTAAAAAACACTATAATCTAACGTTAAGACTTATTAAATTGGTAGGTAACACCCGACTGTGTTCGCAACTGTACTTCCTTCAGAACAGATTCCCAACTTTCTCCCCGACGACTTGTTCGAGGCGATCGCCGCGTTGAAAAAAGACCTCAACGCCGTGATTCTCGCCCACTACTACCAAGATCCCGACATCCAAGACATTGCCGACTACATCGGCGACTCTTTGGGACTCGCCCGCCAAGCCGCCGCTACCAACGCCGAGACGATCGTCTTTGCTGGGGTGCACTTTATGGCGGAAACCGCCAAAATTCTCAACCCCGACAAGTTGGTGTTACTGCCCGATCTCAATGCCGGGTGTTCCCTAGCTGACAGTTGCCCGCCGGATGCCTTCGCCCGGTTCAAAGCCGCGCACCCCGACCATGTGGTGGTATCCTACATCAACTGTACGGCGGCGATCAAAGCCATGAGCGATATCATCTGTACCAGTTCCAACGCCGTCAGCATTGTCAACCAAATTCCCCTGGAACAGCCGATAATTTTCGCGCCCGATCGCAATTTAGGACGCTACGTCATGGAACAAACCGGACGGGAGTTAGTGCTGTGGGATGGAAGTTGCATCGTTCACGAGAACTTCTCCGAGAAGAAAATCGTGCAACTGCAAATCGAACACCCAGAAGCGGAAACCATCGCCCATCCGGAGTGCGAACCCCCGATTCTCCGCCACGCCGACTATATCGGTTCTACCACTGCCTTGTTAAAATACGCCCAAACTAGCGACAATTCTGCCTTCATCGTCGCCACCGAACCCGGCATCATCCACCAAATGCAGAAACAGATGCCGCAAAAGCAGTTTATCCCCGCACCGCCGACGCAAAACTGCGCGTGCAACGAATGTCCCCATATGCGGTTGAATACGTTGGAAAAGCTGTATCTGGCGATGAAACATCGGACGCCGGAAATTACCATGCCAGAAGAGATTCGTTTGGCTGCTTTGCGACCGATCGAGCGAATGTTGGAGATGAGTGTTTGAGGGAAGGGGAAAGAGGGAGAACCACAAAGACACGAAGAACGCGAAGTGTTTCGGGTGGGGCGATCGGGTGAATTGTCTATCTAGACTATGACGCTCGGGTGAAGCATTGGCAAAAATTTTTGTTGGTTTTTGGTAAGATGCTCGAGTCAATGCTTATCCCCTACACATATTTTTATTTGCAAGTATGAAGTCTGATGAACTCAAAAATAAGGACAGTTTGGAGCAATTACTTTAGATTCATCAATCTTTGAGTCTCAAGGATTAAAGCTAGAGTCAGGACTCCTCAAACAATTAGCACAATTCCGCAAAGTTCATTATTTCCGAAATGGTTAAAGAGGAAGTGTTATGTCACCTAATTAAAAAGACGGAAGATGCAAAAAAAGAACTTGAAAAATCTCTCAGACAGGCTAAAGATTATTGGCATAGACAAAAACTCAGTTTTTGGAGATGTCTACTTGCGAAAAAAACATGACAAATGACGGCGAGATTGATACAGTAAATCTCAGATTCCGTAGAACTTTCGCCCCGCCTTCGAGAAGGAGAACTGATGAGCTATCGCATGGATCGTCGCGCTTATGCAGAAACCTACGGACCGACGGTGGGCGATCGCCTTCGCCTTGCTGATACGGAACTGATAATCGAAGTGGAACGGGACTACACCACCTACGGCGACGAGGTGAAGTTCGGCGGGGGAAAGGTGATTCGCGACGGGATGGGGCAGTCGCCGATTTCTAACGCCGACGGTGCGGTAGATGTGGTGATTACCAACGCTTTGATTCTCGATTGGTGGGGCATCGTCAAAGCCGATATCGGCATTAAGGACGGCAAAATTGACAAAATTGGCAAAGCGGGAAACCCCTACGTTCAAGATAACGTAGACATCATCATCGGACCGGGAACCGAAGCCATTGCCGGGGAAGGATCGATCGTCACAGCAGGGGGAATCGATTCCCACATTCACTTTATCTGTCCCCAACAAATCGAAACGGCGATCGCCTCGGGAATTACGACAATGATAGGCGGCGGCACGGGTCCGGCGACGGGAACCAACGCCACCACCTGCACCCCCGGACCTTGGAACCTCCACATGATGCTCCGTGCCGCCGAGGCTTTTCCCATGAATTTGGGCTTCCTGGGAAAAGGGAATAGCAGCCAACCTCAAGGATTGACGGAGCAGGTGCTAGCGGGGGCAATGGGGCTGAAATTACACGAAGATTGGGGAACCACTCCAGCGACGATCGATACCTGTCTGAGCGTCGCTGACGAGTACGACGTGCAAGTTGCCATCCACACCGACACCCTCAACGAAGCCGGATTTGTGGAGCAGACGATCGCCGCTTTCCGGAATCGCACTATCCACACCTACCACACCGAAGGCGCGGGCGGCGGACACGCACCGGATATCATCAAAGTTTGCGGACAGGCAAACGTCTTGCCCTCTTCCACCAATCCCACCCGTCCCTACACCCGCAACACCCTGGACGAACATTTAGATATGTTGATGGTGTGTCACCACCTCGATCCGGCAATTCCCGAAGATGTTGCCTTTGCCGAATCGCGCATCCGCCGGGAAACCATCGCTGCCGAGGATATCCTCCACGATTTGGGGGCGTTCAGCATCATTTCCTCCGATTCTCAGGCGATGGGACGGGTGGGAGAAACCATCATTCGTACCTGGCAAACGGGGCATAAGATGAAAGTGCAACGGGGGGCATTGCCGGAAGACAGCAGCCGCAACGATAACTTCCGGGCGAAGCGCTACGTGGCGAAATATACCATCAATCCGGCGATCGCCCACGGTATTTCCCAGTATGTGGGATCGATCGAAGAGGGGAAACTCGCGGATTTGTGCTTGTGGAAACCCGCCTTTTTCGGGGTGAAACCGGAATTGGTACTCAAGGGAGGGGCGATCGCTTACGCGCAAATGGGGGACGCCAACGCCAGCATTCCCACCCCCCAACCCGTCCACATGCAACCGATGTTCGCCAGTTTCGGCGCCGCCAAGAACCCCACTTGTTTGACGTTTGTCTCCCAAGCGGCACTACAACGAGACATCGCCAGCCAACTCAACTTGCAAAAAACCGTCGTTGCCGTTTCGGAGACTCGCCGCATCGGCAAATGCGACTTAAAACTTAACGATGCGCTGCCGCATGTCGAAGTCGATCCCGAAACCTACGAAGTCCGCGCCGATGGGGAGTTGTTGACCTGCGAACCTGCAACTTTGTTACCCATGGCACAGCGCTACTTCTTGTTTTAGCCCAAAGTTATTGGTAAGTTGGACTTAAGCATTCAGTCATCAGCGATGAGTTTCGAGTTTTTAAAGCAATGGCTTATGCCCGAACACTTTAAGTAGTTGGGTGGAGTGCAGCGCGTGCGGCAACAGACCCAAACTCAACCTCTCTCAACCCCGATTTTACCCGGAAAGAGGATAGCAGCCACGAGCGCTAGTCTTGGGATGCCAACTGTTTAAACTCAGATTAAGCAAAGAACGAAGCCGAATTTCTTCACGATCCAGATGGAAATTCAGCATCTCAAAAGCCTAAACAATTCCATATTTTATGAATACAGATGATTCGATCGAGCGAGACTTTAGTCCGAAATCCAATCGATTCGATCGTCCCAA
>DVED01000103.1 GCA_015295945.1 Oscillatoriales cyanobacterium M59_W2019_021
CAAAATCGAAACTGCCCTGGAAATCTCCGAACGGGGACGTGCCAGAGCCTTCGTCGAACTGATGGCACGACGCCAACAGGGCGACTCCTCCGAAGAATTTATCCCCCCCGCACCGCCAACCCTCGCCGACATCCAACAAGTCGCCCGCACCCAAAACGCCACCCTCGTCGAATACTCCGTTCTTGAAGACGACACCCTCTACATCTGGGTGATCTCTCCAGACGGCAATATCGCCTTCCGTTCCGTCAACCTTGCCGAACCAACCGGAGGAGTCCCCCTGGAGGAACTGGTCGATAATACCCGTTTTTCTATGGGGGTTCGCGATCGTTCTGTCGGCATCGTTCCCCGAGAGGCGATCGAAATCGTCCCGAAAGAAGGTTACATCGCCACCGCCACCCCTCGCTTGCAGCAACTCCACCAACTCCTCATCGAACCCATCGCCGACTTGTTGCCCCAAACCCCCGAAGAACGGGTTATCTTCGTTCCCCACGGCGAACTGTTTCTGGTTCCCTTCCCCGCCTTGCAAGATGCCAACGGTACGCAACTCATTGACAAGCACACGATTTTGACTGCTCCGGCGATACAGGTGTTGCAACTCTCCGGAGGACGGGGAGATGGGGAGACAGGGGGACGGGGAGAGGTTTTGGTGGTCGGGAATCCGGTGATGCCGTCAATTTCCATCAATCCCGGAGATCCTCCGGTGCAATTGTCTTCCCTTCCCGGTGCGGAAACCGAAGCGAAACAAATCGCCCAACTTCTGGGAACCGAACCCCTCCTAGGAAGCACCGCTACCGAACCTACCGTTACCGATCAAATGCAAACCTCCCGTATCGTCCACCTGGCAACCCACGGCATCCTCGACGACGAAGGCGGGATTGGCAGCAGCATTGCCTTAACCCCGATGGGGGGAGGGGGAGACGGGGGGACGGGGAGAGAGGTTGATGGTTTCCTCACCGCCGAGGAAATTCTTGGTTTGAACCTCAACGCCGATTTGGTGGTGCTGAGTGCCTGCGATACGGGACGGGGGAAGATTACCGGGGATGGCGTGGTGGGATTGTCCCGTTCCCTGGTGACGGCGGGGGCGCAAAGCGTAGTCGTGTCTTTGTGGAAGGTTCCCGACGCACCGACGGCGCAATTAATGACCCGATTTTACGAAAATATGCAACAAGGACTTGACAAAGCGACCGCCTTGCGAAACGCGATGCTGGAAACCCGCGCCACCCATCCCGAACCCGTGAATTCGGCGTTTACGTTGATTGGGGAAACGGATTAAATTTGGGGTTTGGGGTTTGGGGTTTGTTAGTGGTTAGTGGTTAGTGGTTAGTGGTTAGTGGTTAGTCGCTTTGCTCCCCCTGCTCAAGACAGCTTCCCCGGCTTCCCCTGCTGCTCCCCCTGCTCAAGAAAGCTCCCCCTACTTCCCCGGCTTCCCCTGCTGCTCCCCCGGCTTCCCCTGCCTCCCCGGCTTCCCCTGCTCCTCTCCACCGGATTATCCCGTACTGACGTTAAAGATAACAACCTCTCGGTGCTGCCAGTCGGGGAACTGGGAGGCGGCACTGCCTCTGTTGGCGGCAATTTCTAGCCAGCCGTGACTGCCGAGAAGGGCGACTAATTCTTCGGGTTGAGCGTCGCTGTAGGTGAGGACGAAGGGGAGGGAATAATTGCCCACTCGCACCGATTTCACTTTTCCAGCGATGGCTGAGGCGGGAATGGTCGTTACCAAATTGCCGAAGCGATCGCAATATTGAAACCCGCCAACCCATCCCGTTTCCGTTTGGCGATAACCGGGGATGGGTAAGCATACCAGCGTTGCCGGATCGATCGGCGTTCCCAGTTCCGACAAAGGGGTTCCCGCCGCTAAATGGGCGCCGATGGGAGCGAAAATATCCCGACCGTGAAACGTCTGGCTGGGGTTGGGAGTTCGCCAGTATTGGGGACGGTTCAATTCGATCGCCGAGATTGCCGGACTTTGGCTGAGAATGCCGCTCAATAGCCCATTATCGGGGGCAACGAGGAAACCTTCGGCAATTTCCACCGCCACGGCACGACGCTGACTGCCCACCCCCGGATCGACTACCGCTACGTGTACCGTCCCTGGCGGGAAGTAGGAATAGGCATTCATCCAGCAAAATCGGGCGGCGGCAATATCTTGGGGCGGAATCTCGTGAGTGAGATCGACAACATTAATTTCCGGGCTAATTCCGGCGATAACGCCCTTCATCACCCCGACGTAAACATCGATCGAACCGAAATCCGTTAGCAGCGTTACCAATTGCGATCGAACCATGGGAGAAACATGTGGTGCTATTGTGATGGGATAAGAAAGTTCGGCTAAGTGTGGGGGCGATCGCGTGAAGTTCGGTCAGTGGCTGGGTTTAGTTGTCCTGCTGGTTTCTCTCTACATTCTGTGGCAAATCCGCCAGCTTTTACTGCTGGTCTTTGCTGCCGTAGTGTTTGCCACCGCGCTCAATCGGTTAGTCCGTTGGCTGCACCAAAAGGGAATGGCGCGATCTCTGGCACTGGCAACCACCCTCGCTCTGACGCTGTTACTGGGCATTCTCTTCTTCTTTTTGATCGTACCGCCCTTCGTCGAACAATTTCAGAAACTGATTGAACTGGTTCCCAAAGTCTTTCAACGAATGCTCTTCGAGTTGGAAGGCTTGGAGCAAACCTTAAGAGATCGATTGCCCCAACCGTTGCCGCCGCCGCCGAATATTGCGGATTTGATCGCGCAATTGCAACCGTTAGGTACGGAAATTTTCAAGCGATCGGTTGAATTCTTCTCCAATTCCCTCAATATTGCCCTACAAACGCTACTAGTCTTCGTTTTGACGTTAATGTTCCTCGCCGATCCTCAAGGCTATCGCGGTGCGGCGATTAAGCTGTTTCCCTCGTTCTACCGTCGCCGTGCGGATGCCATTCTTTCCGACTGCGAAATCGCGCTGGGAAATTGGATGGAGGGGATTATTATCAGTTCCACCTCGATCGCCGTTTTAAGCGGTTTGGGATTGGCAATTCTGGGGATCGATTTGGTGTTGGTTCACGCCTTGCTGGCGGGATTGCTCAACTTTATTCCCAACATCGGACCGACTCTCAGTTTGGTTTTCCCGTTGATGATCGCGCTTCTGGATGCGCCGTGGAAAATTTTAGCCGTGGTGATTTTGTACGTCATCATTCAGAATATCGAAAGTTATTGGTTGACGCCGACTGTGATGGCGAAACAAGTCTCGTTGCTACCCGCACTCACCCTCACCGCTCAAATTTTCTTTACGGGTGCGTTTGGGGTCATCGGGTTGCTGTTGGCATTGCCGCTAGCAGTCGTGGCGAAAACGTGGATTGAAGAGGCGTTATTCCACGATATTTTGGATCGATGGGGAAACGACGATCGCGCCCAAATGGAGATCTTTCCCGAATTCGTACTGGAACCCCAACCCGCATCGGCAATGGGTGAAGGAAAGCCCGATGATGCGGAAGAAGAGGGCGATCGCGAATAGGCGCAAGGGTGACCATTGAGAACATAGGGCAGACTGCATACGTACGTATTGCTGTTGCTTCCCCCGCACGGCTAACCCTTTGGCTACCTATTTGGCGACACTCCGGTTCGATAAACCACTCAATCTTTCTATCTTGAAACTTAAGATTCATCGCCATTCTTTGCAATCTAGTTTTCATTTTTAAAGGGTTTTAAATGAGGATTTCAACCCAAAAATCTATTTTTTTAAAGTTTTTCACTTTATACTTTTAGCAAAGCTAAATCGATATATGGCTGTTTGTGTAAAGTTTCAATAAAGATCGCTTAAATCTATTGACGTTCCAGTTTTATTATCAGTATTCTTACGTACATGAGCCGATTTCGAGTTTTTAATCTAGGTGCAAACACGCAGCAAGCTACAATTCAAAACTTCGAGTTCTTGAATTGTTATACGCGCTCTACCTCACCCATTGCAAATTTCATTTTATTGCTGTAGGAAATGTCTAACGTGTTGTTCGATTTAAATACTCGGATTAAAGTTTCTGAAGATCAGGTATCTTCAGCCGTCTCCAACGAAATTGTAATTTTGAATCTCAAGACGGGAACGTATCACAGTCTCAATCCGGTTGGCGCTCGAATTTGGCAACTCATCCAAGAGCCTAAAACAGTGCGAGAAATCATCAATACATTGCTCGTCGAATACGATGTCGAAGTTGACGTTTGCGAGCGCGATGTGAACGAGCTTTTAACCAAGCTCGAATCTGCAAAACTGATTGAAGTTTTCCATGAAAAAATGGCTTAAATTTTGGAAACTCTCGTCCGCTAACCGCGCTCGAATCGTCCTGAGCATCCTTTCCCTAGGAGCCATTAAGTTAGGACTTAAGTTTTTGCCATTTCGCATTTTGAAAAAATCGATCTCTGGAGTTTACTTTCCGGTTTTAAAGCAAAAACCTTCGAGTTCGATCGGTGAAATTATTTGGGCGATTGATCGCGTGAGTCCCTATTTGAAAGTAAAATGTTTGGCTCGTGCTTTAGCTGCCGATTTTTTACTCCGACATCAAGGTTATTCTACACAACTTCGGATTGGCGTAGCCAAAGATGAAAATGGAACGCTTACCGCTCATGCGTGGCTAGAAAGCGAAGGACAGATCGCGATCGGTCGAGTTCCAAATTTATCAAACTATACCGCACTACCGAATTTAAAAATTTGAAACGAACGATCGACGTTTAGCAAAGATACTCGATCCTGTCGAGTTCGGTTGCGAACTAGATTGAATTCTCGTGCCAAGATATTCGATTCTTGCAGATGGCGATCTCCGATCGAAGTTCAGCACGATCCCATCTCTTCAGCTACTGGGTATGCTTCTATGTCTAATCTACACCTCCTCCAAAATCTCGGACTGTATATCGAACCCAATTTTTTACCTGCCGATTTTTGCTCGAAATTGCTAGATCTCGGGCAATTGGCACAAGCCAAACCCGCTTTAGTTTGGACTCCAGGTATCAACCAAAATCTCGATTTAAGTGAAGACAATCATCAACGAAAAACCGAACAAATTGAGTTTGACGATGCGATTTTTATCAAGCTGCGGCAATATTTTCATGCGGTCAAGCCCAAACTCGAGCATCATTTCCATCTCCAGCTAAAAAGCTTTCAAAATCCCTTATTCTACCGCTATAAAATCGGCAGTTTCTTCGGCGCGCACCGAGATCGCTGCGATCGCGAAGACGCTCCGGATTTTCTCCGAGATCGCCAAGTTTCGACCGTCATTTTCCTGAACCAACAGCAGGAAGAATCTCACCGAGATCTGATCGATTCTGCCTACTGCGGCGGCTCCCTCGCCTTTTACGGATTGATCGACGATCCGCGCTGGCAAAACTTCGGATTTCCCGTCCCCAGCCAACCGGGAATGTTAGTCGCATTTCCTTCCGATCGCCTGCACGAAGTGAAGAAAGTCACGGCTGGAGAACGGTATACCATCGTCAGTTGGTTCGTCTAGCTGTTAGCAGTTAGCACTCAGCAATGAGCTTTCAGTCTTTAGTTACTCTAAGACCTTTCAGCTATGAAACTCGAGGGTTTTAGAAAATTCGGCAAAATACCTTCACCTTACTGACCGTAGCGATATAACTCGTGCCTTTTCAGTTCGATTCACTTTGGGATTGCCGCACATTGCTAATCCCAACTTCTCCCGGTGTATCTCCCAATCTTCAGCCTCAACTGAGTTTTTGACCTTCAACGATCGCCTCATTTTGACGATCGATTCATTCCAACCTTTCATATTTCGAGTTGCTTATGAGTGGGATTACAGGACTTTTTTACCGGGACGATCGTGCCGTCGATCGCGAAGACATCACCCGGACGATCGAAACCATCGCTCATCGCGGTCCCGACAGTGCCGGAATCTGGTGTCACAATAGCATCGGATTGGGACATCGCCTCCTGTGGACGACCCCCGAATCCCTGCTCGAGCACCTGCCGCGTCGCCAAGGACACTTCAGTATTACCATTGACGGACGCCTCGACAACCGCGAAGAACTGATTGCCGCACTCGATCTCCGAGATCCCGCCGACAAAATTACCGACAGCCAACTGATTTTAGCCGCTTACCAAAAATGGGGCGATCGCTGTCCGGAACGCCTGCTGGGAGACTTTGCCTTCGCCATCTGGGACATGCGGGAACAAACCCTATTTTGCGCTCGCGATCCCTTCGGCGTCGTCCCATTCTACTACTACGCTGGCGATCGCCTCTTCGCCTTCGCTAGCGAAATCAAAGCCTTGCTGTGCCTGCCAGAAGTGCCGCAGCAGCTTAACGAAGTCAAAATTGCCGACTACCTCACCGCCATCCTTGCCGACGGCGAGAGTACCTTCTACCAAGGCATCTTGCGACTGACGGCGGGTCACAGCCTCACCGTCAGTCGCACCCAACTCCACCGCCGCGCCTACTGGCATCTCGATCCCGAACGAGAAGTGCGGTTGAACTCCAACGACGAATATGCCGAAGCCTTTCGGGAGATCTTTTCCCAAGCGGTGCAATGCCGCCTGCGCAGTGCCTTTCCCCTCGGTTCCCATCTTAGTGGCGGACTCGACTCCTCTTCCATCACTTGTACCGCACGGAAATTGCTGATCGAAGAAGGAAGACAGCGAACCCTACACACCTTCTCCGCGCGATTTGCCGACGGAGATCCCTGGGACGAGCGATTCTTCCAAGATACCGTCATTGCTGGCGGCAACTTGCAGCCGCATTTTATCCAAGCCGATGGCATGAGTCCCCTGACCGATCTCGATCAAGTTCTCTGGCACCAAGACGAAGTCTTTCTGCCTGCCAACTTGTACTTCGATTGGGGAATGTACGACGTGGCGCAACAACTCGGCGTGCGCGTCGTCTTGGACGGCTTCGACGGCGATTCCACCGTATCCCACGGATATGAATACCTGCGGGAGTTGGCGCGGGGGGGACGCTGGGGACGACTGGCGATCGAAACTCGCGCCTACGGCAAACGCCGCAATACCCCGTGGAAAAAGGTGCTGTGGAACTGGATATGGCGCTACGGCATCAAACCCACTCTCACTCAACCGTTAACCCCCCTCAAAGGTATCGTCAAACGCGGCGAGTCGTCCTCGGTTCCCCAACCCCAATGGACGATTCCCCTCAATCCCAGCTTTGTCGATCGGTATGACTTGGTATCTCGATTTGGGGACAAATTCTCTCAATCGCCGCAAACGGAACGGGAACGGCACTATCGCCTCCTCACCAACGACATTCTGCAACACTGCCTGGAGTGCGTGAACAAAACCGCCGCTGCCTTTGGCGTCGAACCTCGGTTTCCCTTCTGCGACAAGCGTTTGCTGGAATTTTGTCTGGCACTGCCTGCGGACCAAAAGCTGAATTTGGGATGGAGTCGCATGGTGATGCGCCGCGCCATGGAGGGGATTTTACCGCCGGAAATTCAGTGGCGCGTCGGCAAAGCCAACTTCGCACCCAGTTTGGCTGGCGGGTTGCAAACCTACGAGAAAGACCGGATCGATCGCTCGATCGTACAGCAATCAGAGGCGATCGCTCCCTATGTCGATATTGCCGCACTCCGCCAAATGCACGATCGCTTTGCCTCGGGAAATCCCACCGAACGAGATATCAACACCCTTCATCGCACCAGCGTTCTCATTACCTGGTTGCAAACGACCCGCTTGACAGCTTAGTTAAGTGTTTTCGCTTCAATCGGTCGATCGGTTTTCCACTCGCACCCTTAAAGGAGGTGATTTGTATGTAGCATCCAGTTTCGGACTCGATCGAGAGTCTTTCAACCCAAACCCATCTCAAACCGTTATTCCCTAACACAATCTGGAGAAAGACCGTGAAAAAACAAACCTACAAAAAACCCGAAGTCGTCGATTACGGCAACGTTGAAGCCATTACTCAGGAAGCCGGAGCGGAAAACCGCGATACTCGCACCGGTCCGAACAATACCGCGTTCCCCAACGTGTAAGCGATCGGACTTCATTCTTTCTACTTCTATCTTTTCTCAGGAAATCTCATCATGAAGAAACAAACCTACCAAAAACCCGAATTTGTCGATTACGGCAACGTCGAAACCATCACCCAAGCGGCAGGAGCGCCCAACCGCGACTCTCGCACCGGTCCGACAGATACCGCGTTTCCCAACGTGTAATCGAACATCGAGCTTTTGGGTATTGACAACTTAACTCAACCTAGAAAAAGTTTGTTTTTTTAGGGCGAGCAGACGGGCGGAGTCGATCTGAAATCGATTGTATGGGCGATCAATCTCTGCCTTTTCTCAAACCCTTTCAGCCTCCATCGCTCCCCCTTCAATTGTCAGTTTCGCAACTCGGACATCCATCCGAACTGACAACCGCAGAATTAACTAACCGCCATCGAGGACAAGAACGATCGTGTATTTATATCAAGCATACGGACTCGCCATTCACTCAGAACTCGCCCTTCCCGAACTCATCCCTTCTCCAGCGACCGATATCGACATTTCGATTCGTTTCGGAAGCGTTGATCGATCGACGATGAAAGTCAACCGCTTGGGAACTTATCTGAACGTGACTCCCCAAGAAGTTGCCTTTTTCTGGGAAGGGGTTGGGGGAATGCTCGTGCGCGATGGCAAGGAAGTCATCGTCGATCCGCTTCCCGGCGTGGAAGAACGCTTGCTCCGCCTGCCGATTTTGGGCATCATCTTCGCCGTCATTCTCCACCATCGCGGGTTCTTAGTCCTACACGCCAGTGCGGTGGAAATTCACGGCGGTGCAGCGGTGTTCCTTGGCGGTCGGGGATGGGGCAAATCCACCCTGGCAGCGACGCTGTACGGACGGGGACATCGCCCGATTTCCGACGATTTAGTGGCGATCGATCTTCAAGGAAGCGGATCGCCTGTGGTGATTCCCGGTTTTCCCCAACTCAAGCTGTTACCCGAAGCCGCAGCTATGGCGTTGGGAGACGATCCCGATACCCTGCCTCGCTTGGCACGGGGTTACGAAAAGCGTTCCCGCCGAGTCCTCGATCGCTTCTCTCCAGATCCCCTTCCCCTGCGCGGGATCTATCAACTGGCATTGGGACGAAACGTCGCGCTGCAACCCCTCGGCGTCAAGGATGCCACGATACAACTGATCGGCAATTCCTATATCGCACGCGGCACGCACCAACTGCTACAAGATTACGGCGGCGTTCGCCATTTACAACAGTGTACCGCCACCATCGCCCGCGTCCCCATTTACCGCTTAGAACGACCCCAATCTCTCGATTTAGTTCCGGCGATCGCCGATCTCGTCGAA
>DVED01000135.1 GCA_015295945.1 Oscillatoriales cyanobacterium M59_W2019_021
GGTAAATATAAATTCGTAAAACAGACGGTTTTTTAGAGATAAAAAACCGTTTTATTTTGTGCTGTTGCGCTAAAATAATGAATTAATCGAGGTGTCCTAATGAGAACCCTGAGAACGGGATCTCGCTAGATACAGTCACACAAGCAGGTAGGCATGAAACTCGAGTTAGGGCAGATAAACTTATTCCTTCAGTTGTACCTTGCTTCACTGTAGTGATATCTCCGCGAAACACTGTAGATAAACTTGCTAAACCTCATCTTCAAGATATTACTTACATCTCTCACGATGATATAATCGAGCTTTTTAACGATACGGCAAGGGCACTTGAGCAGGTACGTATGTCTGCATCGGGCAACACGGAAGAAACTTTAAAAACTAATGCTTTGAAAGTTTATAAAGAAAAACTTGTAGATATGCAAAACATTAAAAATAGACTGTTACAAAATAAGCTAAAGGATTTACCAGTTCAAGGAAATTAACCGAAAAACTCAAATTTTGCCACGGGATCAAATTGTATCGGGATCGATATTGAGTTCTCGCAACTTTGCCGCCAAGCGTTCCGATCGTTCTTCCGCAATTTCTCGTTGCTGGCGTTCCGACTTGGCGGCTTCTTCCGGCGTGGGAACTAACTCCCCTTCTAGGGTAAAAAATCGCAAGAGTCCTTGATGAATTCCCAAAGATAATCCTAATTGCCGACTCCACAAATGCCCTTGAGAATTCGGTTGCAAGGGTTGATATCGTCCATCAACTAAATGAAACCCAGCAAATTCTAAGGTATAAGGATCGAACCAAAAGTAATCGGGGGTGCGGAAGGTGTCTTGATACAGTTTTTTCTTTAAATCTCGATCGACATTTGCCGTTGAATCCGAGAGAATTTCGACGATAACATTGGGATACTTGCCATCTTCTTCCCAAATCATCCAACTTTTTCGGCTTCTCCGTTCCGTATCTAGCACCACAAAAAAGTCGGGTCCGCGAAAGTCTTCGTTTTTGCGCTTTTTCAGGCTATAGTAAATCGTTAGGTTGGCAGCCGCATAGAAATCATTCCGGTCTTGCCACAACCATTTTAAACATTTGAGTAAGAGCATGATTTGCTCTAGATGCAGATCGCTTTCCAAGGGAGGTTCGTCGCTGAATAAGTCACCTGGGGGAAAGATAACACTTTCTGTGGTGTCTTGGGTGATGTTGGGGTGTGTTGATAATTCTCGAGCGATCATCATGGCAAAAAGTTGGGAGAGCGTGCTTTTATTGTAACAATGACATTGGGTTACAAAACTGGCATTATTCCCAATTTTTCGGTTGGCAACTCGACCCGCCTGGGGTTCAAACCCCAGGCTAAAACAGGACTTACGCAGCCACGCTACTCATGGGGGTGATGGTGCGTTACGCTCCGCGCTTCACACCCGACATAGGGAGGAAGGCAGTCCATTTTAATGGAGTTGAGCGATTAGCCGGGAACTTCAGTTCCCGGCGAGATTGGATAACCACTGACAAAAATCGATTACGATCGCCCTAAATAAGCCTCGATCGCCTCACTTGCTAGATCGATCATCTGTTTCCCTTGGCGGGTGGCTTCGGCTTTGAGTTTGGCGTACACTTCATCGCGAACCCGAATCCGCTGCCGTTCTTTGCGCTTGGCTTTCTTGGGTGCGGGGGTTTCGGGTAGAGGTTCGTAGGTGGAACTGAAGTCGCGCAAGGCTTCAAATCCCACGCGATCGCAAAAATCTCCGAAACTTTCTCCTGGCTTGCGCTCTTTTTTAAAAAAGACAAAAATCGGCTCGAACACGGTTTCGAGATCGGCGATCTTCATCTTATCCATATAAATCTGCGACAGCCGGGTTTGGTTCGGACACGCTCCCAACCAAATTTGATAGGCTTCCACCCCTTGACCGACAAATCCCAGTTCTGCCAGGTAGGGACGGGCGCAACCGTTGGGGCAACCCGTCATCCGCACCACGAAATGCTCGTCGGGTAAGCCGACTTTGGTGAGTAACGCCCGAATTCGCTCTAAAATACTGGGAATGACCCGTTCCGATTCGGTAATTGCCAGACCGCAGGTGGGCATCGCCGGACACGCCATCGAGTACCGTTCCAGGGAGTCGATGTCTTTTTCCCCTTTGATGCCGCAGCGATCGAGGATTGTCTGAATTTCTGCTTGATTTGCCGGATCGATGTCGTAGAACAGGAGGTTTTGGTGGGGCGTTACCCGCATGGGCAAGTTGAATTTCTCGACGATTTCCCGCAGTGCCGTTTTCAGTTGGAACGATCCCTCATCTTTGACGCGACCGTTACGGACGGAAATTCCCAGGAAGAGTTTGCCGTCGCCCTGTTCGTTCCATCCCAGGAAATCTTCGTATTTAAACGGGGGCAAGGGTTTGAAGGGTTCTAGGGGTTTGCCGAAATAGCCTTGAACCACTTGGCGGAATTTATCGACGCCCCAATCGTGGATCAGGTATTTCATCCGAGAATGGCGGCGGTTGACGCGATCGCCGTAATCCCGTTGCGTTGCCACGATCGCCTTCACCAGATCATATACATCATCCTTCGCAACATAGCAAATTTCATCGGCAATTCGGGCGAAGGTTTCCTCTTTATTGTGCGTCCGTCCCAATCCGCCCCCGGCAAAGACGTTGAATCCGGTTAACTCGCCCTGTTTATCGGTCATCACCACCAAGGTGACATCCTGGGAATACAAATCGACGGAGTTATCCCCCGGTACGGTAACGCAGATTTTAAACTTGCGGGGCATATAGCGATCGCCGTAAATCGGTTCTTCCCCCTCGTGGAAAATCGTTCCGTTCCCGTTACGGTTTCGCGCTGCCTTGACTGCGGGGTCTTCTTCGCCGGAGATGGCTTTTTCCCCATCCAGCCAAATTTCGTAGTACGCGCCCGTTTGCGGCGTCAGCAAATCGGCGATGCGATCGGCGTAAGTCCACGCCAGGTCGTATTCCGGGCGATTTTTAAACGGGGCGGGAGGCGCCATCACGTTGCGGTTGAGATCGCCGCAAGCGCCCAACGTAGACCCCATATGGTTGACGATTTCGGCAATGGTGGCTTTGAGGTTTTTCTTGAGAATGCCGTGGAGTTGGAACCCTTGGCGGGTGGTGGCACGCAGGGTGTGGTTGCCGTATTGGTCCGAGAGGCGATCGAGGGTGAGGTACAATTCCGGGGGAATGAACCCGCCGGGATTGCGGGTGCGAAGCATCATTTGGTAGTCTTTTTCCTGACCCTTGACGCGATTGTCCCGGTTGTCTTGCTGGTACGATCCGTGGTACTTGAGGATTTGGATCGCGTCTTCGGTGAAGTGGGTGGTATCCTCCTGCAACTCCGTGGCTAGGGGTTCGCGCAGGTAGTTACTGCGAACTTTGAGCGCTTCGAGTTTAGACAGCTTCTGAGTTGCCAGAGGCGTATCGGTAGCGGTGGTAGGCATGAGCATCGTTCGATCGAGGGACAGCTAGTCTTTCAACACCGGACTTCCGAGGAGTTGGGAAACGTCCGGTTCCCGATTTCCGGTAACCCGATCGGGATTTTGGTGAATCTTATCAATTTTATCATCCTTCTTGGCGGCCCCCCTCAACGCTCAGCATTCCTTAATATTGAGTTAGGGTTCGGGGTGGGTGGCGACCGAGGACAAAGCTGCATAATTTGCGGGAGGCAGGGATCTATAGAAGCGTCGGCGAGAGGTTCGTGCCTTTACCTGCCCCAAAAAAACATAACCCATAATCCAGAATTTATGACTCATAATATTTCTATCGATCAATATTTCCGGTTGCGTTTGGAGGATTAAGAATTAATAACTTTGTCCGATTCGATCATCCGAGCCTCCGAAAGAGTAAGAGCAAGGTTCAGATGAATTGACGTTCGGATTTCAAATAACTTAATTTCCCGAAATCCCGTCCATCTCTTAATGTTTCTGGTAGGCGTTTCACGCTTGGGTTATTTATGACATTAATCGATAAAAAATTTCCGACAATTGCTTTAGCAAAACTTGCCCTTTTCAATCCGTTTGATGCCGCGATCACCGCACCAACGGTTAACCTTGAAACATCTTCACGATCGACCTCGTTGTTACGGGATGCGTCCGATCCTTGATCGATCTGAATCTGGGAGTCAACTCTCATGAGCTTTACATTTTTTTTTATAAAATCCTGCTTTAATTCATACAGATTTAAGCATCAATTCCCCGGTAAATTAATCGCGATTTCAGCTTTATTTTACTCTGTTTTTGTTGCGTTTCCGGAAGTCGGGCGATCGCAAATTATCCCCGCCAACGATGGCACGAATACGATCATCACCCCCGAGGGAAATCGCTTCGATATTGAGGGCGGACAGCGTTCCGGAGACG
This sequence comes from Oscillatoriales cyanobacterium M59_W2019_021, assembly GCA_015295945.1. Classification (GTDB taxonomy): domain Bacteria; phylum Cyanobacteriota; class Cyanobacteriia; order Cyanobacteriales; family Geitlerinemataceae; genus DVED01. The sequence continues at coordinate 4,346 of DVED01000135.1, forward strand.
GCAGAAATCTCTTTCACAGCTTCCAAGAATTCGGACTGAGTGAAGGACAAATTGCCAACTTTTTATCCAGTCCCGACATTCAAAATATTTTCGGACAAGTGGTCGGCTCAAATGCGTCGTATATCGATGGCATGCTACAAATTTCCGGCGGCAACGCTAACTTATATTTAATCAACCCAGCGGGGATTGTTTTCGGAGCAAATGCAAGTTTAAACGTTCCGGCAGATTTCACGGCAACGACGGCAACAGGAATCGGATTTGGGGAGAATTTATGGTTGAATGCTTCGGGAAATCATAACTGGGTGGATTTGTTGGGAAATCCAACGGCGTTAGATTTTGCTAACATGCAGAATGGGGCGATCGTCAATTTTGGAAATTTAGCTGTAACCTCGGGAAATACTTTAAATTTAGTCGGCGGAACGATCGTAAATTTAGGAACCGTTAACGCACCCAATGGAACCCTTCACTTAACAACCATTCCCGGTACGAATTTAGTGCGATTGAGTGCGGAAGGGAACGTTCTCAGTTTGGATATTTCTCCCAATTCTGGGATGAATAATACCGGTAATCCCTTATCTTTACCGCAACTTTTAACAGGATATAACGGAGAAAACGCCGATCGCATTTCTGCCAACCCAGATGGGACAGTTAATTTAACCGGATCTGGGTTGCAAATTGAAAACGGTGATGTAGTTGCCAGAAACATTACAGCTAACACGATCGATATCTCTGCTCAACGAAATTTAAATTTATTTGAAAGTCAACTCTTTGCGACTGGAAATTTAAATTTATTTGCCGGAAATACGGTTATCGTTCGCGATAGTCTTGCCAATCCCTTTATCGCGCAATCTGGGGAAAACTTGACGATTAGGGGCGATCGCACAGTTGATATTTTTGCTCTCAATCATCCCGATAGTGGCTTATTTTCCGGTGGTAATTTAGTATTGCGATCGCCGAATCCCATTCTCGGTGACGCTCATTATACCACGGGAGGAAACTTCGCGATCGAGCAATTAGACGGACAACCCGGCAGTTTTTGGAGTCCCACCGATCCTGTCATTCGTGCCAGTGGTGATGTTAGTTTTAGTACCTATCGAGGTGCATCGCTGCATATTTTTGCAGGCGGTCGCGTGGATATTTCGGGAAGCATTTTAATTACGTCTGCCGATGCCAATTTTGGCTTAATTGACACCGTAATGTTGTCCAATGGAACGGTTGTCAATCTCAACTCTCAAACTCGTCCGACGCTGGATATTCGTGCCGGAACGATCGATTTTGGAACCGTGGGAAATACTGTGGGAGGATTCTTCGTTCCCAATCCTCCCACAACAGTAAATCCGGCTACGAATGCAGACATTAATATCGGTTCGATTCAAGTCACTGCCGCTAACGGATTGGTTTTATTAACGAATCAATTTGCACCGGATACCACATTATCAGGTGGCAATATTCAAGTCGGCAATATTTCGACGAGTAGTCCTTCAGGAAATAGCGGCGATGTCTTTATCGATGCTCGCGGTAACTTGCAACTGGGAAATGTTAATACATTTCTCAATAGTTCGACGGGGACTGAAGGGGGTACAGTTGAAGTCCTGACAGGTGGGAATATTGTAGCAGGTGCGATCAATACTTCCGTTTCCTCCTTTTTCTTCGGAACGGGGGAATCTGTACGACTAGATTCTGGAGAAAATTTAACGGTTGGGGCGATCGATACTTCCGCAGAAATAAGTGAATTTACTGGGAATGTTACCGGGGGTCAAATTAATTTAATTGCAGGCGAAAATATTACTTTTGCAACGATCGATACGCACGCGCAAATGCAGGGACAAGGAAATGCAACTGCGGGACGAGTTAACCTTTTATCTGAAGGGTTAGTTCGCGGAACAGGAACCCTTTCCGGAACCACAATTAATTCTCAAGCAATCACATTTGGAACGGCATTAGGCGGTGCAGTTACCATTCAACACGATGGCGGAACGGAGAATATTCCATTTATAATTGGCGATGCCAGTCTTAACGGTACGGCAGGTGCAATTCGGACGGGAAGTGCAACCAGTTTAGTCGGCGATGAATTCCCGAATTCGGGAACGGAAACTCGGGGAAGTACGCCAACGATTAACGGAATTTCGGTCGCATTTTTAAATACACCGCCAACTCTAAATTCTGATATCAATTTAGAAGTAATATCCGGCGAGTCGGTGACATTTAACGTTGCGGATTTACCCATCGAAATTAACGATGCCGATGGGGATACCACGGAGATCGAAATCGTTGCCATTTCTTCCGGAACGTTGACTCGCAACGGAGTCGAATTACAACCGGGGGATACCATTTCTGTGGGAGATGAGTTAACGTACACTCCCGCAGACGGAACCACGGGAAACGTAGAAGCATTTAGGATTGCTGCCAACGATCGCATTTCGATGTCGGAGACGGCGACGATTTCTACAGACATTCTGACTCCAACCCCAACTCCTACACCCGAACCGGAACCCGAACTTCCCTTTGTTCCTACTAATCAACCCCCGACTTTAACGATCGACTCTCAACTACCAGAAGAAGGAAAAAATCGATCGGTTACCTTTACTTTATCGCAGTTAAATGCGATGTCAAGCGATCCCGATGGCGATCGCACGTCTATTACTTTTCAAGGTCTTTCTCGGGGAACGTTAACCCGAAATGGCGTTGCGTTAAACCCCGGAGATCCGATCGCCCTAACTGACGAATTAACCTATACGCCACCTGCCAACTCAGAAGGTTCTTTAGGTGCATTTACCATTGCCGCAACCGACGGTAAAACTTTATCGCCGTTGGTACAAATTTTCGCCAACATTCTCCCCAATCAAGCACCCATTCTCACCGCTAACTCGCAACTGACAGAAATAGGAAAAAATCAATCGATCGATTTCACGCTAACGCAGTTAAACGCAATGGCAAACGATCCCGATGGCGATCGCACCTCGCTACAACTGCAAAGCATTACCACCGGAACGCTAACCCGAAATGGCACGGTTTTAAATCCCGGAGATCCCATCGATCTGACCGACCCCTTAACTTACACGCCACCCACCAATTCTACAGGTTCTCTCGGTGCATTTGAGATCGCCGCTACCGACGGAACTGCCTTCTCTTCTCCCGTACAAGTGGTTGCCAACATTCGCCCCAATCAATCTCCCACGTTAACGTTAGATTCGCAACTGGGAAACGTGCAAACTAACGGATCGATCGCCTTTACCCTTGCCGATTTAAATGCAATGGCGATCGATGTCGATGGCGATTCTATCCTCTTGCAACTAACAGAAAATTCAAACGGGATCTTAACTCAAAACGGGGTCATTCTTGGAGCCAATACACCCCTGAATTTAGACGATGTTTTGGTGTATTCACCCCCAGAAAATTCAACGGGTGTGTTGAGTGCATTCGCGATCGTTGCGAGCGATGGCATGGCAGTTTCCGATCCGGTTTCCGTGTCGGTTAACATTCTAGAAAACCCTTCACCACCGCCAGAAACCCCAACCCAACTTCAAGTTGAAGATCCCACAAAATTCATCGTTTCTCCGATCGCCCAACTCCCCCTGTCCGGTTCTTTCAATTCTCAATATCTCGTCGCCCAACGCCTTCCTCTCGCATCCGCTATTAACGAACTGACAATTTTGCCGAATGTATTACCCGGAGCGGGATACTTAATGAGTTCTCCGCAACCCATTTCCGCTCAAATTTCCAGTGGATTTTTCGGTGGGGGACTCGATAAATTTGTTGGGTTGTCAGACGACTCCGTACTGTTTCAAGTGCTGTCGAGTGATATCGCCCAACCTTTAGAACCGCCGCCAGATGGCAATCCCAACCCCCAACCCTCCGAACCTATCTCCTCAAATCCGATCGATGTGGGATCGCTACCGCCTCCGGAAATCGCACCGGGAAACGAACCTGCTGCTGAGACGCCTTCGTCTGGCGAGACGGGCGAACAACCCGCACCTTCCCCGAGGAATCCAGGATCGCCTTCTCCGGATACACCTTTGCCTGACGACGATATCGGACAACCCGCACCTTCACCCGACGAAAACCAAGGACAACCTTCTCCAGATGTCCCCTCGGAAAATGGGGAAAATAACGCACCCACTGCCGAAACGCCGGAGGAAGCATCACCTTCCCCCGCAGAAGATGCCGATTCTGGAGAGGCAACACCTGCGGAAACCCCCGAATCTGAGGCAACCGCCGCCACGCCAACGGATGCGGAAGTTGCCGCCAACATGGACGACTGCCAAAAACTGGTGAGTCAAATCGCCCAAACCCAAGCTGGAGACCGAAACCGCACCACTTACAGCGATTTAGTCGCCTGCTACCAACAAAACCTCAATGTCGCCAAATCCGCGAACAACCCGCAATGGGAAGCCTACGCCCTCAATAACCTCGGCGTTGCCTCCTTCGTGACGGGGAATTACACCGAATCGTTAGAGTACCACCGACAGCATCTCGATCTCGCCCGCCAATCGGGAAACATCCTGGGGCAAGGGTTAGCTTTAGCGGGCATCGGTGCGGCATACGGGGCTTTGGGAGACTACGATCGCTCGATCGAATACTATCAATGGAGTATTGCCCTCCTGCCTGCCGAATCCGCCCCCCAGTGGAAAGCTTTGGCATTGCGAAATTTGGGAAGTGCTTACCTCGCCTTGGGGAAACCCGACCAAGCCATCCAATACCAAGAAGACAGCCTGACTCTCGCCAGAAGTAGCAACGATCGCTACGGAGAAGCGCAAGCCTTGGGGAATCTGGGCAATACCTACGCCGCGTTGGGTAACTTCGATCGCGCCTTAGACTACCAACAGCAAAGCTTGCAACTCTCCCGCGACCTGGGCGATCCCTTACAAGAAGCCCAAATTCTGCTGAGTTTGGGAACCACTTATACTTACCGCCAAGAGTACGACAAGGCGATCGAATACCACCAACAAAGTTTAATTTTAGTTCGGGAACTGAAAGCCCGTCTGGGAGAAGGAATTGCCCTCAACAACCTCGGCGACGCCCTCTTGCGAGTGGAACGCTTCGCCGAATCGGAAGGCTATCTCTTTGAAAGCATCGAAGTGTGGGAATCCTTGCGAGCGGGGTTGGGCAACAACGATACCTTTAAAGTCTCCATCTTTGAAACCCAAGAAGCCACCTATCGCAACTTGCAAGAAGTTTTGGTCAAACGATCGCGCCCCGAAACCGCCCTAGAAATCGCCGAACGGGGACGGGCAAGGGCTTTTATCGAATTGGTCGCCCGCCGCTTCCAACAGCCGGATTTAGCCCAGGAACCGCCGCAAATCGATGGAATTCAACACATCGCCCGATCGACCCATTCCACCCTCGTTGCCTACACCCTCATCCGCGACCAATTTGCCGAAACCCCCCACGGGGCATCCCCTCAGTACCCCGAACCCCAAGATTCCCAACTCTTGATTTGGGTGGTTTCGCCCGATGGTACGGTTAACCTTCGCCAAGCGGATCTTACCGGAATCTCCGTCGAGGATTTAGTGGCTACCAGTCGGGAACTGTTGGGAGTTCGGGGCATCGGCATCGCCCCCCGACAGGCATTCTCCCCCGGAATGCGGGTTCGACTCAACTCCGATGCCCCCAACAGCGAACCCTGGGAAATCATTGCCGTCGCTGCCGACACCCAAACCCTCACCCTGAAACTCCCCTCCTGGGATGCCGAAATTCCTCCCATTCAGCGTCCCTTTGCCGACGTTGCCACCACCATCGAATCTCCCAACACCCCCGATCCTCGACTGCAACAACTTTACCAGTTCCTCATCGAGCCGATCGCCGACCTCCTCCCCGCAGATCCCAATGCCCATCTCGCCTTCATCCCCCACCGGGAACTGTTCCTCGTCCCCTTTGCCGCCTTACAAGACCCTAACGGACACTATCTCATCGAGAACCACACCGTTCTCAGTTCCCCCTCCATCCAAGTTCTCGGTGTCACCGACACCACCCGTGGTGCATCGCCGGGAGGAAATCCCCTGGTGGTAGGCAATCCCACCATGCCCAAAATCGGCAATCCCCCGCAACCTCTGCCCCCCTTACCCAGTGCCGAACTCGAGGCGGTCAAAATCGCCGAAATTCTGGAAACCCAAGCTTTAACGGGCGATTGGGCCACGGAAACTGCCATTCGCCAGCAACTCCCCACCGCCAGTATCATCCACCTGGCAACCCACGGACTTTTGGACGATCGCCAAGGCATCGGTAGCGCGATCGCCCTTACCCCCTCCAACACCGACGACGGTTGGCTTTCTGCTGAAGAACTTCTCAATCTCAACTTGAATGCCCAACTTGCCGTGTTAAGTGCTTGCAACACCGGACAGGGCAGAATTACCGGAGATGGGGTAATCGGTTTATCTCGTTCCCTGATTTCGGCGGGGGTTCCTAGCGTTATCGTCTCCCTGTGGGCGGTTCCCGACGCTCCGACGGCGGATTTGATGGTGGAGTTCTATCAGAATTGGCAGCAAAACCCCGATAAGGCTCGAGCTTTGCGCGGTGCGATGTTAGCGACGATGAAGCAACATCCCCATCCCCGAAATTGGGCGGCGTTTCTGTTAATGGGGAATGGGTAATAGGGTTTTTATTATTCTTAGGGAGAGAAAAAGGTGAGGGAATGAGGAGGTGAGGAAGTTAACAAACAACCAATAACCAACACCCAACCCCAAACTCCCAACCCTCACTCAATGAAAGTCGATCAAATAAAGTTTTATAACATTTCGAGTAAATTCATCGATCGCTGCCGATAACTCTACAAGACGATCGAGGGTGAGGTTCAGCTTCCCAAAGCTCTCTAGATGTTTAGCGGATGCAAACCGGGTGATGGATATTCAACAAGCGCAACTGTACCAACGCATTCGGGCATTTTCCCTAGACGAACCGGGTGCGGCGTACCCCTTCAGCCAGAAATTGGCACGGGAGAATGGTTGGAGTGCCGATTACACCCAACGGGCGATCGCAGAATATCAAAAGTTTGTCTTTTTAGCGATCGCCGCCGGACATCCCGTTTCCCCATCCGAGGTGATCGATCGGGTCTGGCATTTGCACTTAACCTACACTCGCTCTTACTGGGAGGAGTTTTGCCCGAAAGTCCTGCAAACGACATTACACCACGAACCCAGTCGCGGCGGCACTCTCGAGCGGCAAAAATTCCAGGATTGGCACGATCGCACCCTTGCCAGTTACCGCGTCTTCTTCGGGCAGCCCCCCCAAGACATTTGGCAGTCCGATCCCCCTCGTTCCCGAGGTGGGTGGTTGCAGCAACGCTGGACGATCCCCTTCGCCACACTTCTCGCGTTCTGGGCGGCAACCGTTGGTTTCCCATCCCCCGCCCTCGCCGCCCTGCGCAATCCTCTCAATTTTAAAGGCCCTGAATTTCTGGCATTTTACCTGTGGCTGTCCGCACTCTCCATTTTTCTCGCCGCTGGCGTTCGCTGGTACTTGAGGCAGCGTCAGGCATGGCAAACTGCAAAATGGTTGCCAGCTTCCCTCGTCTGGCTGATGTTACCCTTGGGCATCGCGAAAATGGCGATCGGCATCTTCCGAGATAAACCGATCGGATGGCTGCTGATTCTGTGCATTATCGTTGCCATTATCGGCTTTTCCTTTCTCAATAACGATACCAACTGGAGTACCAGTTCTCGTCGGAGTCGTTATGGGAGTAGTGTCCGGAGTCGTTGTGGAACAAGTCGCAGAAGTCGTAGCGGCAGTAGTTGTGGCAGTAGTAGCAGCAGTAGTTGTGGCAGTAACTGTGGGAGTAGCAGCGGTAGTAACTGTGGGAGTAGCAGCGGTAGTAGCTGTGGGAGTAGTAGCGGCAGTAGTTGCGGAGGCGGCTGTGGCGGGTGTAGCGGGGGATGAAGCCTCCATCCTCCGTCGCTCATTATTTTATATTTTATTTTGGAGACCACAACTAGCTATGGTTACATTTGGGACAAGTCAGATTGAGAGTTCCTAAATTATTAGGCGATCGCAGTTTTTGCGAGCAATTTGGACAGACAATGATGCTCTTATTCACCGTTTTTGCTAGTTCTCCAGCATATTCGTAGGCACACCAACGCCCCTACCTCGGTTGTATCCCATATTGAAAAGGGACGCCCGAAAGCGTCCCCCCGATCGTCCGTTTGAAGTTTGACTGAATCTTACGGCTTTACTCCGGTGCGACTTCCTCTTCCGTGACTTCCGGTGCTGGGTTTTGACGGCGCAGTAGTTCCAGTTGTCGCGCCCGAAAAGCCGCCGCATCATCGAGGAGGATTGCTTCTTGGTTGTTTAGGTATTCATCCTCAGTTCGACCCCGATCGAATCGGGCGCGGTGGAGAATATCGAACACGTCGAACCCGCCATCGCTAGAACCCGTAAACGGATTGACTTCGTTAGGATTGCCAAATCCATCTTGGAAGTTATCCAAGGGCTGAATGGTATCGCCCGATTCTTGAGCGAAGCTGGCTTGAGGTAACAACACGGGGGCAAAACCGATCGCCGCTAAAACGGCAATTGCCCAGGAACGAGACTCAAATGCAAATTTAGACATCGTATTTCTTCTCTAAATAGGTTAGTGGGTAGGATGTGTTGAGGCACGAAACGCACCATCTATCAGGAGTTCAGGATCGGGGGGAGAAGATTGTGAGGAAGTGAGGAAGTTAACGAACTACCAATAACCAATAACCTATGACAACTAACCACTAACCACTAACAAACCCCAAACCCCAAACCCCCAATCGTTACAAAAACCGACGGCGCAAGAGCGGTTGAATACTCGTCAGTGCCACGATCGCAAAACCGAGGAGAACCAACAGCGCCCCGCCAAAGGTAATATTGCCAAAGGGTGCATTTAACACCACACTCCCTAAAGTCCAATCCGGATGGACGTATAAAAAGCGAATGGGTTCGATCGCGTAGCTGAGGGGATTGAGGCTAGCAACCCACTGCAACCAGTTGGGCATGAAGGAAAGCGGCGCCAGGGCGGTACTGGCAAACAGCAGGGGCAAGTTAATCACGAAAATGACCGCCAGCAGTTCGATGTGTCCCGGCAACGCGAAGGCTAAGCCCAAACTCAATCCGGTGACGCCCAGAATCAGCAACAATAGGATGAGGGCGATCGCGCCCAGTCCGGCGATTCCCGGCAATCCCGCGCCCCAAATTGCCCCGACAGCAATGATAACTCCGGCTTGGATGGCACTGAGGGCGACGATGAAAATTGCCGACGCCATAACGATGGAAAATCGAGACGCCAGAGGCGCTACCAGCAAGCGGTTGAGGAAGCCGAATTCCCGATCAAACATCACGGGCAATCCCGCGTTCAGCGCCCCGGCAAATGCCGTAAACACGATCACGCCAGCCCCTAAAAATTGGGCGTAATTCTGGCTGTCGCCGAACAATCCCGCCGGAACGTTCTGGAACAGCGCCCCGAATAAAATCAACCACATCAACGGTTGGACGATCCCGGCAATCAGCGTGGAGGGACGGCGCTGAAGTTGGACGAACAACCGACGGGTGAGGGCAGCGGTTTCTTGGACGAATTCGCCGATCCCATTGCCCTCGTACGCTTGATCGTCGATCGGTCGAGTCTGTGACTCGAAGGGTGCAACACTATTACTCATAAGACGTGGGTAAATACAAGCTCGATACTCTGCCGATGCCAAAGAGCGAGTTCGACACGATCTTACTGTAACAAAGTCTTCGAGGTGTCGATCGCGGCTCTGGCTTTCCGCCTACCTGTCAAGACTTGGCAGATGCGCCCGATCGGTGCAAGATGTTGAAATACTCTAAAACGGGCGATCGCCATGCCGATACCCGATAAAATTCACATCTAACATTCACGCAAAGTAGAGAGAGAACACATGGCTTGGATTGAAGTTTTAGCTCAGGATGCCCTCCCCGAAGGCAGTCGAGAGGTGGTTAAAGTCGAGGATCGATCGATCCTGTTAATCCACCACCAAGGGCAACTTTACGCAGTCAGTAATTCCTGCCCCCACCTGAAATTACCGTTGAAAAAGGGGAAACTCACGGAAGATTGCGCGATCGTTTGTCCGTTTCACCGCAGTGCCTTCGACCTGAAAACCGGCGATGTCAAAAATTGGACGCCGTTCCCCCCCGTTGTCGGACAAGTTCTGGGTATGGTTTCCAAAGAAAAAACCCTGCCCGTTTTTCCCACTCGCATCGAAAATGGCAAAATTTGGGTTGACGTGAACTAACGCCAACGTCAGTACGGGATAAGACCGTTTTCGGTGAGGATTGGTCATCGGTAATGGGTAATCGGCGAAAGCGCAACCAGCAACTCGCAAACCGGGGATTCTACTTTTCGCTAAACCCGTACTGACATCAAGAATGTCTATTACCCAACCGATAAAACCAAGCCTTCGCGAGCGATAACGGCATTGGGGAAAGCATCTCTCACTTCGAGCGCCAGTCGATCCATAAAGTCGTCGGCATGTGCCGGATCGTGGTGAAAGATGACGAGGGTTTTCACATTAGCCGCTTGGGCGATTCTCACGCCTTCTTGCCACGTGGAGTGACCCCAACCCAGCCTCGGGGCTTTGGGATGATGATACTCTTCATCGGTATACATGGCATCGTAGATCATCATGTCGGCATCCTGCGCCAAGGCCATCACATTTTCGTCGAGGCGATCGGGATAATGCTCGGTATCGGTACAGTAAAACACCGATTTCCCCTGCCAATTGACGCGATATCCCGTGGCATTATTGGGATGGTTCAAGTGACAGGTTTGAAACTGAATATCTTCGACTTCAAAGGTTTCGCCGCAAATCACATCAATAAACTTGATATCGGCTTTTAATCCGGCTAGGGGAACGGGTGAATTGGGATGGAGTACCCGTTCCATAAAGTGATGTTCTAAAGATTCTCCATTTTGAGGAATAGCGCCGTAAATTTGCAAGCAATGCCCCTTGACAAATGCGGGCATAAAAAAGGGAAAACCTTGGATGTGATCCCAATGATAGTGGGTAAAAAACATATAAGTTTTAGGCGGAAGATCTTTCATGAGATCTTTACTGAGCGCCTGCAAACCCGTACCGCCATCAAAAATCAGGCGCTTGTCTCCCACTCGCATTTCGATACAGGAGGTATTGCCGCCATAACGTACGGTTTCTTTTCCCGGTGTAGGAATGCTGCCCCTGACACCCCAAAACCGAACCGCAAACTCAGAGGATGCGCTTGTTTCCATAACCCAATCGAGGACAACCTTTTAACATCAATTATCGAAGCCCGTGGCGCGACATCCGGATCGATCGTCAAGCGGCGAATGTCAACCCAAGCGATTCTATTTGCGATCGTAACCTCAAATTGGCGAATCGATCGGAATTAAGTGCCGCACTGTCCTCGCTGGCACAAAAAGCGATCGCACAGCACCAGTGCCATCATGGCTTCTACCATGGGAACTGCCCTGGGGAGAACGCAGGGATCGTGCCGTCCTTTAGCTGCCAGTACGGTTTCTTGGCGATCGCGGTTTACGGTATTCTGTTCTTTACGGATGGTTGCCGTGGGTTTGAATGCCACGCGAATGATAATATTTTCCCCATTGCTGATGCCGCCTTGCACGCCGCCTGATCGATTGGTGCGGGTGCGAATGTTTCCGGCGTCATCGACATAAAACTCGTCGTTATGTTCGCTTCCCGTCAGCAAGGTTCCGGCAAATCCCGATCCGATTTCAAATCCCTTACTTGCGGGTAAAGACATCACCCCTTTTGCCAGTTCAGCTTCGAGTTTGTCGAACACCGGATCGCCCCAACCTTTCGGTACGTTGCGGGCGACGCATTCGACCACACCGCCGATGGAGTCACCCTGACGGCTGGCTTGTTCGATCGCTTCGATCGCTTTGTTGGCGCATTCGGCATCGGGACAGCGAACGATATTGCTTTCGATCTCTTCTAACGTCACGGTTGCCGGGTCGATAACCCCTTCCAAATCGCGCACCCGCTTGACGTAGCCGAGAATTTCCACACCCGCCGCTTGCTGTAAAATTTTCTTAGCGATCGCCCCAGCCGCTACCCGTCCGATGGTTTCCCGCGCGGAAGAACGACCGCCTCCCTGCCAGTTGCGGAAGCCGTATTTGGCGTCGTAGGTGGCGTCGGCGTGGGAAGGACGGTAGGTTGTTGCCATCTCGCTGTAATCTTGAGGGCGCGTGTCCTTATTGCGCACCAAAATGGCGATGGGCGTGCCGAGGGTTTTGCCTTGGAACACGCCTGAGAGGATTTCGCAGGTGTCGGATTCTTTACGCGGCGTCGCGATTTTACTTTGTCCGGGACGACGCCGATCTAGCTCGCATTGAATGTCTTCGGTTGAGATTTCGAGTTGGGGCGGACATCCGTCGATGACAACTCCCACACCACCCCCGTGGGACTCGCCAAAAGTTGTCACTCGAAATAAATGCCCGAAGGTATTTCCCATAATATCGATCGCCAAAGAGGAGTAAGCCTCTATCTTAACCTGGGAACAGTCGCGAGCGGATATGGGGCGATCGGTCTTTGTGGAGTCTGGGGAGGAACGAAACGAATGCCGAAGGTTAGATTACGAGAACGCTTCAAAATTCATGCCGCAATCATCTACGAGGTAGCACAACGCCCGAAATCGCAGTCCGACGAGTTGGTCGTAGAAAGGATTGAGTTTGCACAAGGGGGGAATGTGGAGGAGGCGACGACCGAACAGATTGATGTCGCGAGCGAAGGGACATTGGGAGGGAATGGCTTTGGAGAGAAATAAAGCGAGGTTGCGATCGCGAATTTCTCGGGTATCGAGCCATTGGCGGATGGGTTGGAGCCAGTGCGATCCTAGATTTTGCATATCAGAAAACCCAATTTGTCTTGGAGTTTGCGAGCCTCTGTCCGACTCACAACTACTAAGATAGAGAAAGAGACACTCTCTTGGGTAAAGGCTTCGCAATAAGTCGTTCGTTTTCCGTGAAGATTGAGTAAAGAAATTGAAACGAAGATCGAATTTACGTTTTTTCAGCCGATCGAAGTATCGATCAATACAATTTTTAGATTATTTTCAACAAGGTAAAAATTTGAAAGCAGAAGGTTTTTACGAATAACCACTAATAATAATGGTGCGTTTCGTGCCTCAACACACCCTACCCACTAACTCCCGTGACTGAATTGATCGATTGGAAACTAACCCCTGTTGTCGAACCACCCGATGCGTTTGTCGAGGCGGTGCGGAAGTGTACTTCGGTTTCGGGTCGGTATCTGGCGCCGTTGTTGTGGCAGCGAGGGATTGGCGATCGCGATCAATTGCCGGGATTTTTCGACCCCAATTACTATCAACCTAGCAGTCCTTTCGAGTTCGGACGGGAAATGCACCAAGCGGTAGAACGCTTGCAACAGGCACGAGAACGAGGGGAAACCGTCGCCATTTGGGGGGATTTCGACGCCGACGGCATTACGGCAACAGCGGTATTGTGGGATGGATTGGGAGAGTTTTTCCCTCGCCCGCAACGCCTGAGTTATACCATTCCCAACCGCCTGACGGAATCCCACGGGTTGAACGCGGCGGGGATTGATCGACTGGCACAAGCTGGCGTCACTCTCATCGTCACTTGCGATACGGGTAGCACGAATATCGCGGAAATCGAGTATGCCGGACAACGAGGCATTGATATTATCGTCACCGACCATCATACGTTACCTGAAAACCGCCCTCCAGTGGTTGCTATTATCAATCCGCGTTCCTTACCTGCCCAACATCCCCTGTTTCACCTTTCTGGAGTTGCCGTTGCCTACAAACTCATCGAAGCGCTGTATCAAACTTTACCCGACGTTCCCCAACATCCGATCAAAAATTTATTAGATTTAGTGGCGATCGGATTAATTGCCGATTTGGTAGCCTTAAAAGGCGATTGTCGCTATCTGGCGCAAGTGGGGATTCAACAACTGCAAAAACAACTGCAAAATCCCACCCGTCCCGGTGTCGCTAAGCTTCTAGAATTATGCAAGAGAACGGGCGATCGACCCACCGATATTTCTTTCGGTATCGGACCGCGAATTAATGCCGTCAGTCGAATCCAAGGAGATGCTTCCTTTTGCGTTAAATTACTCACCAGTCGAGATCCCCAACGATGCTACGAATTAGCCCGAGAAACGGAACTCGCTAACACCCGCCGCCAATCTCTCCAGCAAGATGTTGCCCGACAAGTTCAAACCCAACTCGATGGATTGGATTTATCCACAACCAGTGTTATCGTTTTGAGCGATCCGCAGTGGCAAGTGGGGGTTTTAGGATTGGTTGCCAGTCAAATTGCAAAAGAATACGGTCGTCCGACGATTTTATTGAGTACCGGAGAGTTGGAAAACGGGTCGGATTTAGAACTTTCCCCCTCTCAAATGGCGAGAGGTTCGGCGAGATCGATCGAAGGCATTGATTTATACGAACTGGTTAAATCTCAAGCACATCTCCTCGATCGATTTGGCGGTCATCCTTTGGCGGCAGGGTTGAGTTTGCCCGTCGCCAATCTGCCTTTATTTATCGAAGGGATTAACCAACAACTCGTCCGGCAAATCGAAGCTGGAAATTGGCAATTCGGGCAGGTTGTTCGTGCCGATCTGCAAGTTACTGTTTCCGAGTTGGGGCAAGACTTATTTCGCGAGTTGAAATGGATCGAACCTTGTGGCATGGGCAACCCCGCACCGCAGCTTTTTATCGAAAACTGTTGGTTTGAAGATGTCAAAAATAAAAATATTAAAGATTTAAAAGGGCAAACCGTTAAATTTATTAAAACTGAATTTGAAATGTGGGACGATGGTTCAAACTCGGGATTTCATGGCATGTGGTGGGGACATTACCAACACGAACTCCCAACGGGGCGCTGCGATGCGATCGTCGAGTTAGATTTCAATGCTCACCGCCGCGATTACGAAGTGCGTTTAATTGCCGTTCGTTCTCGATCAAAAGAAGAGAATTGGATATCTTTAGAACCGTTTGATCGGGAAATTTTAGATTGGCGAGATCGAGAAAATATTGAGATTGATCGCTCCCTAGATTTGCCGATTTTAGAAACCTGTCCTCACAGTTGGAACGAACTGCAAACCTGGCTTCACCGGACGAGAAATCGTCCCACCATTGCCTTGGGGTATCCTCCGCCAGAAGCCATTCCTCCAGAACAAATTTTGCAGCAATTTATCGGGATTATCAAGTATCTCTGCCGTACGGGTAAATCGATCGATCGCCAACAGTTGAGAGAAAAGTTAGATATCGACGATCGCACTTTATCATTAGGACTTTTAGCCGCCCAGTCGTTGGGATTTGAAATCGTAGAAATTGACGAGAATTTACGATTTAAATCGAGCAATAGAAATCAAGATATAGCCGATCAAGAGGGTAAAAAATCGAAAATCTATCATTTTTTAGCTGCCGTCCGAGAAGAACAATTTCGCCGCCAATACTTCGCTCGAGTTTCGGTTGATATTGTGCGATCAATCGCTTTTCCTTTGTCGATTAATCTTGACCATTAAAAAGTCGGAGAAAACACCAGCAGACGAGGAGTGATCGACCGATACCTCGAATTTATACTGGATCAAACCGTTGAAATTATACTTAGGGTTTTGGGTGGGAACGAAGGATGATCGCACGGGATATTGGTTGCGCTGGTGGGACGAGTCGAAACGGATGCTGCCTTGGGCGTTAGAGCGAGTCGAACAACGGTTTCAGCAAGGAAAACTCTCAATCATCAATCGCTTTTTGACCCGCAAAGTCGGCGAAGTTCCCGCTGAAGTTCGCTCGCGAATCGAAGCGCTGTCAGCCGATGGTTTGGATGAATTGAGCGAGGCGCTTTTGGATTTGACTCATCTAGAAGATTTAATCAATTGGCTCGATTCTCAAATCAATTAATGGGAACCTTCTTTAAAAAATGCGATCGAATCGGCTAATCGCCAACCCCAACACTTCCTCACCTCTTCACCCCCTCACCTCCCCATCTTCCGAACTCCAGCAACTCCCTCTTCCAAACTTCGCCATCTGAGATCCCACTGTGTGATACCCTATCAACAGACTTGAAGGCGCTAGGGAAACCGATCGCATCGCCTTCCTTATCCAGGATAATCAGACATCGGTAATGAACCAGCCATCGCAGCCCAATGGTAGCCCTTATCTGGAAACCGTCACTCTCAAAGACGAAACCGGGCGATCGCTTTGTTGTACCCTAGAATATTCCTTTGAACTTGAAGGTGAAGACTACGCGCTCCTCATGCCTGTGGATACCCCCGTAGAAGTTCTGGCGCTGAACGAAGACGGATCGGAGGAGGATGCCGTTCCAGCGGCTGAAGAAGAGATCGATGAAATTTTCGATACGGCAAAAGCGGTTTTGTCGGAATATAATTTAAAGCTTCAGCGGACGGCGATCGTGCTGACGGTGGAAGGGGAATTACCGGAAATGGACGATGAAGAATCAGAAGACGATGCCAAAGGCGGGAATGACTACGAAGAATTTCTCTGGATTGCCAGTTTCTATCACGAAGAACAGGAGTATGCGGTATGCAGTCCCCTCGAACCCTTTTTTATCCTGTCTCGGTTAAATGCGTCGGGAGAACCGGAAGTTCTCTCCGATGAAGATTATCAAAAGCTGGAACCGATGATGCCGTCCATTGAAAGTATCTTAGAAGAGCAGTTATTTGCCGATTTAGATTGAGGCTCAAACCCGTGAAACGGATTCTCAAATGGTCGTTTTTCTTAGTCACCATCGGCGCTTTAGGTTGGGGTGCGTGGCGCAGTTGGACGTGGTGGCAGTGGGCAACAGCACCACCACTGGTCAGCCAAGTTGAAGAGGCGACTCCCCCGAGCATTCGCGTCGAAATTCCTCCCGGTACTGCCGTGCAGCAAATTGGGTCAACCTTAGAAAAGGCGGGGGTGATTCGATCGACCGTAGCGTGGAATCTGTGGGCGCGTTGGTTGCGGTTGCAACGGGAAACGGGAGATTTTCAAGCCGGAGTTTATCAATTATCCCCTGCCGAACCCTTAGAAGAGGTTGCCAGCAAAATTTGGCGTGGCGAAGTGATGCAGCAGCGATTCACCATTCCCGAAGGCTGGTCGATTTCCCAAATGGCGCAATACTTTGAAAAGGAAGGCTGGTTCTCGGCGAAGGAATTTATCGATGCGGCACGCCAAGTTCCCTACGCTCAATTTCCCTGGTTGCCCAACGGATTGCCACATTTGGAAGGCTATCTGTATCCGGATACCTATCAGCTTGCCGATGGGGAAATAACCCCCCAAGCGGCGATCGAACAGATGCTGCGCCGATTCGAGCAGGTAGCGTTACCAGCCTATCGCCAAGGGAAAAATCCCCTGCAATTGAGCTTGCACCAGTGGGTCACGTTGGGCAGTATCGTGGAAAAGGAATCTGTCGTTCCCCAAGAACGCCAACGCATCGCTGGGGTGTTTACCCAGCGCTTGAAAAAAGGGATGAAATTGGAAGCCGACCCTACGGTGGAATACGGGTTGGGCATTCGCCAAACGGTGGATCAACCGCTCACGTTTCAACAAGTGGAAACGCCCTCGCCGTATAATACCTATCTCAATCCCGGACTACCGCCAACGGCGATCGCCAGTCCGGGAATTGCCAGTTTGGAGGCAACTCTCTCGCCGGAAGAGACAGACTATCTTTACTTTATGGCTCGCTACGATGGCACGCATATTTTCAGTCGCACGTTGGAGGAACATCAAGCGGCGATCGCTACTGTCGAACAACAACTCAACAGTCAATAGATATTTGGGTAATGGGTAATTGGTAATTGGGGTTGGTTATTGGTTGTTTGTTAACTTCCTCACTTCCTCACCCCCTCACAATCTGCTCCCCCTGCTCCCTTCTGCCTTCTGCCTTCAAATATTCTGAACTCCTGTAACTCCTGAACTCCTGAACTCCTATTATTTATGTCTTGGGGCAAACTTTTACAACCCGATCTCGTTTTAGGCGATACCATTCTCGGTTTGACGCCAGAGATTCTCGATCGCCACCAGCTTCGAGGATTGGTGCTAGATGTGGATGATACGTTGGTTCCACTCAACGTCATCGAGTTGCCGGAAGCTCTGACAACGCGAATTGCCGAACTCCGGCAGCAAGCGCAAATCTGGCTGGTGAGCAATAATATCAGCGAATCTCGGATTGGGGCGATCGCCGAGTCTCTCGAGGTTCCCTATATCACCTTTGCCGTCAAACCCTTTCGGCGCAATCTCCGCAAAGCCGTTGCTGCGATGAACCTGCCGCCAGAACGGGTAGCCATGGTGGGCGATCGCTTGTTCACCGACGTACTAGCGGGCAACCGCTTGGGAATGTTTACCATCCTCGTCGAACCCACGATCGCACCCGGAGAAGTCGCTCGCCACTCGAAAATGCGAGCCTTTGAAGTTTGGTTCTCTCAAACCCTCGGCGCCAGCTTAACGCAGCAGAAATAAAACTTCATAGATATTTAATAATATTGAAAACTCGAAATATAAAGAAAACATTAGAAATGTCATGATTTCGAGAAATTATCTGGCATTCTAAATAGAGATTAAATGAGGTCGGCTTTTTATAAAGACCTTAAAGTTCAAGTGGGGTCAGCACTCATAAAGACCCTAATCGATAATAACAACGATATAATTCCGATCGAGGCGTCAGCTTTCCTAGCAAGAAAGCTGTTGGCTCGTTTTTTATTTTGGTCATTTGTCACTTGTCATTTGTCATTTGGGGTTTGTTAGCGGTTAGTGGTTAGTGGTTAGTTGTTTCTCTCCCCCTGCTCAAGAAAGCTTCTCCGGCTTCCCCTCACCTCATCACCTCCTCACAATCTTCTTCCTCCTTCTGCCTTCTGCCTTCTTCTTCTAAACTCCTGTAGGCGTAGCCAGCGCGCAGCGCTTACTCCTGAACTCCTTAAATTAAAAATGTCTCAAACTCTCGTCGTTAAAATCGGTACGTCTAGCTTGACCGCTCCCGATACGGGAAATCTGGCACTTTCGACGATCGCCGCCTTGGTGGAAACTCTGGTGCGCCTCCAGAAAGCCGGAAATCGGGTGATTTTGGTGTCGTCGGGTGCAGTGGGGGTGGGGTGCGCCAGATTGGGACTGACGGAACGTCCCCGAAATATCGCCCTCAAGCAAGCGGTGGCTGCCGTGGGACAGGGACGGCTTATGCGGATTTACGACGACTTGTTTACGTCGCTGCAACAACCGATCGCCCAAATTTTGCTGACGCGGATCGATTTGGTCGATCGCAACCGCTACGTCAACGCCGCCAATACTTTCCGAGAACTGCTGCGTTTGGGTGTGATTCCCATCGTCAACGAGAACGATACCGTGGCGGTGGAGGAACTCAAATTCGGCGATAACGATACCCTGTCGGCATTGGTGGCTAGCGTTGTCGAAGCCGATTGGCTGTTTATCCTCACCGATGTCGATCGACTCTACTCTGCCGATCCCAACCGCGATCCCGACGCGCAACCCATCGATCGCGTCACCCGCCTCGAGGAACTGGAAAAACTGCAAGTGCAAACCGGCAACTCCCGCAGCGGTTGGGGAACTGGGGGAATGCAAACCAAGATTACCGCTGCGCGAATTGCCACCGAAAGCGGCGTCCGCACGGCGATATTGGCAGGTCGTCATCCTGCCAATATCGAGAAAATTCTCCAAGGAGAGGCGATCGGCACGGTATTTGACCCCCAACCGATCGCCGGAACCGCTCGCAAACGCTGGATCGCCCACGGACTCATCGCTGCAGGCAAACTCTACATCGACGAAGGTGCGGCGAATGCCATTTGCCAAGGGGGAAAATCGTTACTGGCAGCCGGAATCGTCAACGTGGAAGGGGAGTTTCAAAACGCCGATGCCGTGCGGGTTTGCAATGCCGACGGACGGGAAATCGCCCGAGGAATCGTCAACTATAACAGTGTGGAACTGCAACTCATTCGCGGTTGCAAAACCGAAAAAATTCGCGATCTTTTAGGAGATAACGTTGCCGATACCGTTATCCACCGAGATAATTTGGTGTTGGTATAGGTTGTTGCTTCGCGATCGCCGTTGCTGCCGATCCACTCCCCTCTACCCGCTCCCCGAGGTTTCGCTTTAATAATTAAATATCGTTAACGCCAACAGCGATCGTTTTTAGGGGTGATTATAATCTAAGAAATTCCTTAAAAATTTGGGATTTTATAGCAGTCGCCAAGGCGGTTAGGACAGATGGGCACCTGTAGTCCAGTACCCAGTGTGGAGTAAAAATCTCCCCATCACCCCATCACCCCCTCTCCCCAGATCGTGTCCTAACCGATCTGTCTGTTGCTATATTTTGGCGATCGTACCCTAAATTTTCTGGATTGAGGGCGATCGAGAAAAAATTAAAACACCTAAATTTCCAGACCATTTTCAATTCAACTGAGTGTAAAGTTATGAGTGGAACTGTCCGCACGGGTGTCATCCGAACCAAAGAAAGAAAAGATGGCGTGAACGTTCGCAGCACGCCGAATGGCGAGATTGTCGGCGGTATGGTCGAAGAAACTCCCGTTGACATTCTCAGTACCCAAACCGTTGACGGTCATATCTGGTACTTCGTCAAACAAAAGAACGGAACGCTGCAAGGATGGGTGTTTGAAAACGTCCATGAAACCACGCCCCGTCCCCCATCGCCTTCCCCAAAGCCCCAACCGGCTCCTAAAGTTCAAAAATTAAGAGTGGTTGGCGGGTCAACCTATAACAATAAAAATGGGACGTGGTTCAAAATTTATCCCGCCGAAAAGCATACCGATCTCAGCAGCGATCTAAAGGAATTCATTCCGGCAAGCAGCGAATATCAAGTTGAAGTATTGGGCGAGGAAAAGTTGCACTATAAAATACGCTTGGTCGGGACAGTTTTGCGGGGTAAAACGGAATGGTTCGTCTATAAGTTTCACGTTGAAGTCAAGTAGGGCGATCGTTTTTTCTCGGGAAGTCTTTTAAACAAAGACTTCCCACCATCAAGATTTATTCAACCACCTCAAAAGCCACAGAGAAGCAACTAATCCGGTGAAGTGAGCGACCAAAGTTTGAGTGTTTGCCAACAATACCAAAACATCAACGGGTTGAATTAAAGTTTTCTGAGCCAGATCGGAAAAAGTCACACCACTCGATAGTGCTGCTTTAGCCATTAGAAATCCGGCGATCGTTTCGGCGGCGAGTAAGCTGAAAAGCATTCCCACTAGATTGATAATCAATCCGCGTTCGATGAGTAGGAGAGTTTCCGATTTTTTAGGACGTGCTTCGGGGTTGGCTAATTGTCGAGAGAGGGCAATGTAACGACTCGACCAAAAGAAGCCAATTCCTAAAGCCGCTAAACTGGCGATCGCTAAAAATCCACTCAGTCCGCTTTCGGGACTTGCAACTCCTTCCGGTTTGCCGCTTGCTGCTACAAAAACAGCAAACAGAAAACTAAATGTTGCGATCAAACCCAGAACTCCTTGTGCCCACCGACAGATATGACCGACCCGTCGAAGTGCGGGAATCGCTCGCTCGACAGTGGGAGGCAGGTAACGGGATTGTGGCGGATTAGACACGATCGCACTCTGAATTGCCAGCTAATACTCGCTATATTATCGCTTATTTTACCCATTCGATCGATCTGGGGCGATCGGTTGTCTCCTTTACACACAAATTGCTGTAAAAAAGAGTATCCTAGTTTACAGGAATGGGAGAAATTTTTGATGAGTACCCAAGATCGATCGCGCCAACTGATGGCACAACAACGGCAACAGGAAGAACAGCGCCAAGATGCGCTGTTGGAACGCGCCACCGAAGCCGTCGCCGAACCCCGCACCGGAGAAACTGAAGAACAAGCGCGGGAACTGCTTGCCGAACAGCGGCAACAAGCCGAACACTTACAAGAGTCGATGTTAGAACGCGCTACCGAAGCGGTTGCCGACTCTAAAGTTGGAGAAACTGCCGAACAAGCGCGAGAACTGCTCGTCGAACAGCGGCAACAGGCAGAACATTTGAAAGATGCGATGCTCGAACGCGCTTCCGAAGCTTTCGGCAATATGGGGAAAGCTTAGGACGTGTTTTCAAACCTTCGGAGGAGGGAGAAGCATGGCTCTCCCAAAACTGTGGGTCAAATGTCTATTGTGTAACAAACGTCTGGTGGTGGGTTACGGCACGGATTCAAATGGATTGGTTTTTCCAACAAATCATCCTCGTGCCTAACCCACCCTACAGATTTGATTGATTTCAACTGGCAGAAGGCGCAGCCGTTGTTGTTTCTCCAGAAGGCGGAAAAAACTTCTGGCTCACCCAAGCGGTGACGATGTGCGAGAGCAATCCCATCGGTCCGGCAAACAGGCACAGAACCAGAGAGTGAACCGTCCAAACGCCGGATTTCTGTCCTTCCCAGTAAATCCAGCGTCCGACGAATAAATCCATGACCAGGAAGTGTACCCAAGCAATTGCCGCTGCCGATTCCTCGGTGAAAAAGCGGGCAATATCGGTGAGTTTGGGGTTGGCTAGCGCTTCGGCGGTTTCCGGATTGAGGTTGACGGCGAATAGGTAGATATAAACCGCAGCCAAGGCAACGAAGGGCAAGAAAGAAGCCATCACCCGTCGCGTTACCCCCCAGTTGGGCAGCAGAATCATCAGCGTCCAGAAGGGCAATACGAAGACGTTGGCTCCGTCGAAGAGAAAATTTAAGGGTAAATTTAGAGTCATGGCGAGATCGATGTCGAAAAGGACGTTAAGCTGGAAACGTTTGCAGAATACTCGAAACGGTCTTTGAGTATTTTAGGATATTAAGAAATGTTTCGAGTGCCAATTTTAGACACATAGCACCAGGAGAGATTGACGCGATGAGCCTGCACGACTTACTGATGTTAGGGATATTGCTATTGCCGGGATTGTTACTTTCGGCGTTGGTGATGGGAGCGTTTGCGTTTGGGGGTTAGTGGTTAGTTGTACGTTATTGGTCGCTAGTCACTGAAGGCAAGACAGCCGATCGATCGCGCCATGCCTCTAACTGCAATAGCATCCCGGTGTCCACCGCCTCTTCAACGGTTGCCTCTGCTACCCAACTCCGGTGCGACTTCAATGTCACTCGTCCGGAACCGCCAACGCCGACGAACGCCGTCCCTTCTGCCAACTGACCCAAACTCAGCCAATCCAACCCGCCCAACCACAATTGGGCGATATCTCCCTCTACTGTCGTCACCACTGCGTTGGCTGCCAGATTTGGGGGATCTAGAAAATAGCTATATCTGCTCCCTCGACTCGCCTGTAGTCCCGATGGATTTGCATCGTGCTGTATCGGTGGATTTGCTACCTTAAGGGTTTTTTCGATGGATGTGGGGAGAACGGGAGACACCTGAGAAACTGTCACAGACGATCCGTAGCCAAAACCAACCCTCCCTATCATAAGGATATGCACCCACTACACCTTAAGGTTCAAAAAACGGGTTCAAGCCAAGCTCGTTTGACCTAGGGTAATCGCTAGATTTACCAATCGGTAACTAGTGTTGAATTCTATGTTCTTGCACTTTGCCTCGGTTGATAGGAAACTCCTGCCTAGTCATTGCTTTTAAAAGTGTAGGAAAGATGCGAAAACGAAGACGAATTGAGAAAATCCTGGGAGGACAACCCCAGGATTTTTTTTCTATTTTTAGATCGGAAGACAGATAGCAGAAGACAGAAGGGGGAGAAAACAATTACCCATTACCAGCCCTCAACTAAAAATCTCTTATCCCGTACTGACGTTACACTAACGGTATCCTGCTGGAAGCGAAGGGCGATCGCGATCGGTCATTGGCGAAATGTTAGGATTGAGGTTATCGGAGGAATCGGTGAGTAAAAAGCGGCGAATTAGGCGTGCGAGCGTCCGCTGAGCGAGGCTGCCGACGATTTGCTGTCCCATACGTTGGGTTTCCGGTTTGACGATTAATTGGGGAATTAATGAGGCTAATTCCATCGCATCGAAGCCGGGAGTTTCTTGTAAAATACCCCAGATGCGTTTGAGATGTTCTAGATTTTTGCGATCTTGGCTCGATTTTGGACTCGAACTGTTGTTGTTTTGACTGTTGGGGAATCCCACTTTTAAGCCGAACCATTCACTGAGAACTGAATTGGCATTTTGAGCGGCTTCTTGGGAGAGTAAATCGATGTTTTTGACGATTTCATCGACCATGCGATCGCGAATGAACGTCCCGCGTTCGGAGAAGAGAAATTCTAACCCCTGATTTAACGCTTGGCTGAGATTGTAATCGTCGTTATCGCGGGCATTTTTCAGTAGGTTTTCCAACCGATTCCAGCGAAAATCTCCATCTTTGAAGAGCAAATCTCGCAAGGACGATCGCAGTTCGGGCGCTTTATCGGTCAGCAACCGCTTGGCAACGTAAGGATAGGCTTTGCTGAGAACTTTAAAGTTGGGATCGACGTTAATGGCGATGCCTTCTAAGGTAACGAGCGATCGAATAATTAAGGCATAATAAGCCGGAACCCGAAACGGGTATTCGTACATCAATTCCGACAGTTGGTCGGTAATACTTTTAAAATTCAGTTCGGCAACGCTGGCGCCCAAGGCATTGCTAAAAACATTCGCCAATGCGGGAACGATCGGCGTTAAATCCGTTTCGGGTGTTAAAAACTCTAACTTGACGTAATCTTTTGCCAAACCTTCAAAATCTCGGTTAACTAAATGCACCACTGCTTCGATCAAGCCGTAACGTTGATAGGGTTTGATGGTACTCATCATCCCAAAATCGAGATAGGCAAGCTTGCCCGCTGGCGTGGCTAACAAGTTACCGGGATGGGGGTCTGCGTGGAAAAAGCCGTGTTCGAGCAGTTGCCGCAACGAGCATTGCACCCCCACTTCCACGAGATAGCTGGCATCGATATTTTGGGCGCGAATTTTTTCTAAATCGGTGAGTTTAACGCCGTCGATCCACTCCATCGTCAAGACGCGGCGGCGAGTGTATTCTCGGTAGATTTTGGGGACGTAGATATCTTTGAGATGACCGTAGAGTTTGGCGAACAGTTCGGCATTTCGAGCTTCTTGGTTGTAGTCCATTTCCTCGAAAATGCGCTCGGCAAATTCGTCCATGATGCCGACTAAATCGCTGCGCACGCGCTTGATATTTTGTTGCGCCCAAATGGCGATCGATCGCAACAAGTACATATCTAATGTGACTTGTTCGCGCAAGTCGGGACGCTGCACTTTGACGGCAACGGTTTCCCCGGTTTTCAGCTTGCCTTTGTATACTTGTCCCAAGGAAGCGGCGGCGAGGGGACGTTCGGACAGTTCGGCGTAAATTTCTTGTGGAGGTGCGCCTAATTCTTCTTCGATGAACCGGAAGGCAACTTCGTTGGGGAAGGGGGGCAGTTGGTCTTGCAGTTTGCCCAACTCTTCTAGGTACAAAGGCGGAACCACATCGGGACGGGTGGAGAGTGCCTGCCCGATTTTAATGTACGCCGGTCCCAAACGGGTGAGTAATTCTCGCAGTTGGACGGCGCGACGTCCTTCGTTGGCTTTGACGCGGTTGCGTTGGCGATCCCACCAGAGGCTGAGGAAGAAGTGCGCCAGGGGTAAGACAATCCCCAGGAAGCGTCCGTAAACTTCGGCGGGACGGCGGCGGTAGTAGGCGGCAATGGCTGCGGGATCGTAGCGCAAAGCGGTGGAATCGGCGTCGGAGGCGATTGCCGAAGGCTCGAAGGCTTCGGGGATGGGTTGTCCTGGGACGGTGATGGTGGTGGAAACGGGGGGGTTGGTGGTTTGCCCTGCCTCCAGTGTGGGGGTCGCTCCCGGCTTGACTTCCATGCGTGTGCCACTGAATGAGAGATTACTTAAAACATTGTAACAATTGTTGGGGAGAGTCTGGGGGGGGACTTACAGGTATGGATGGGGAGGGAATCCGAACGTCTCTTGCACCAGTCACAATAACCCGCTTGGGGTTTAAACCCCAGGCTAATCGCTCAACTCCATTGAAATGGACTCTTTATCTTTGCGAGTCTTATCTCCTCTGGTAATTTCAGGATAAATCGCGGAGAAAGTAGAATCGATCGCTTCCATCTTGACTTTTTCCTCGTCCCAAATAGCCTGTGAGTGGGGAAGAAAGCTCGACTAAAATTTCGTGCATTTCTTCGGCAGATAGATCTCGAGGACGTTGGGACATCGCGTACGCTCCATACAGAGAATGAACGCTCGCACGCTTTTCTCGCGTGTTTTCTAAGTAATTTTTAACCAGTTGGACGAGATGCGATCGCAATTGGATTTCGCGTTCGATGCGATCGATATACTCATTCACTTTTCGATCGGCATCGCTCCCAAAGGGTTCTTTTTCTAAGCAGGGTTTGAGTTTTACTAAGTCGATCGATCCGGGATATTGAGATTTTAGTTCGACGAGTCGTTGTAATGTTTCCGGACGAATCACGTTCATTTTATTTCCTTTTGCCGTTTGTTCGGCATCTGTCGTCAGTTCCCCAGCAGCCATAATAACTTTGATACAAGCATGATATTCATCATTTTGGAGGTGTTTCTGACCTAATTTCACCAATTGTGCGGGTGTTCCGTCGGGAACTTTCTCGGTTTTTGTAGCTTTGCACTCTCCGACAACGGGATAGGGTGAATCGCAATAAAAATCTAAACCACCCGCACCGCCTGTGGCATCGGGGTCGAGGCTAATTTTAGGGTTTGAGTTAGAGTTGGTAAAACCGAGTTGAATCAAGCTCCGACGAACTAGTTTTTCAAATTCATGACCGTCGCTGGAGTTGCCAACTTCTGCTATTTTGCGAATCCAGTCGAAATCTATACGATCGTTTTTTTTGATAGCATCAACTGACCAACCGAGAAAGGTTCTGAGATCTCGATCGAGATCTGAGTCTAAATTATCTTTGTTCTTCGATTCCCAAATCTGGAAATATAATTTCTCTAATTCTGAATTTCGAGAAACCTTGCCTGACAATAAATCGAGTTTGCGTTGCTCGAAGCTAGAACTTGAAATTGTGGGAATATCGGTATCGTTGGCATGGGTAACGATATCTCCCGAGTTGGGGAAATAAAAATTTGAATGTCTGGGTACAGAATTTATCGTACAAGGTTGTGACAGCCAATACACTCTGACAATCAAAATCTTTAAACACTCATTTTTCTCGAAGATCTTTTCGAGAGCATTGATATTCCAAACATTTTCTTCAACAATTTGAGGCAAAATATTTTTGCGATCAATATTAATTCGCCAATGTTTTTCGCAACGTCCCCAAGCTTTGATTTGGACGGGTGATTGCCAACACTTGGAGATCGCTATTCTGGCAAGATCTAAGTAATCGGGTTGATAGTAATCTTCTATCGCCAAGTTTTCGGGTAATTGACGACTAGGATAAAGCCAGAATCGCTCTCCTTCCCTGACAAATGCTTTAAAAGGAACGGCGATTAACTTACCCAAAGTTAGTAACTCTACATCCAGTGCTGGAATCTGAATACCCTTGTTAATCTGCATTTTGATGCACGGTGGTTCCTTCACTCAATATTTCACGAATGAGAGGATTCTGTTTAACGATTTCCATCTCTTTGATTAGTTGAATTAGCTCGTTTTTTTGAAATCCGTAATCCTCTGACTGCTGATAGATTTTG
The DNA here is from genome assembly GCA_015295945.1 of Oscillatoriales cyanobacterium M59_W2019_021. GTDB lineage: Bacteria > Cyanobacteriota > Cyanobacteriia > Cyanobacteriales > Geitlerinemataceae > DVED01. The sequence continues at coordinate 31,905 of DVED01000135.1, forward strand.
TAGATTGCTATTAAAGGCTTAATTTCCTCTTTTTTGAGAACGACGACTTCGCCGCCTTGATGTTTTAGCTGAGTTTCAAGCTCTTTTCCCCTCCTCCAACTTTTAGGAATGGGTGTAGAGCGGATTAAGCAACCACGGTTAATTCCATACTTTTCATAGTCTAACAGCCGTTTCATGACTGCATTGAATGACAAGCCATTTGTCGTTTCACAAACTCGAATTCCTATTTTGACATCTTTCTGCGATTGCGAGTCAAAGGTTGAAATCGAAAAGTGTAGATCGTGGGATGACGCATTAAAGGTCGAAATTTCACTAATCGAAATATTTTCGATCGTTTCGCCTTTGAGCATTCGCATGACATCCGTCAAGATTTTTCCGATTTCATCATCACTATGAGGAGTCGAGACTTTATTCAGTAAGTCATTGAAGGTATTCAGTAAATTATTTTCAGGAGGTTTCGCCTCTTTATCGAATTCTTTTTCGCAATATTCGAGAAGTGCACGAACACCAGCCGATTCTTTAGCGACAGAGCGAATTTGATTTTCTTGAAATGGATATAGTCATTTTGATTGAGATTTTTCTCTCGGTAAAACCAAGCTAATCTCATTTTGACGATTTCGAGCATTTGTTCGGCTGTTGGAGGGTAAGCATCTACCAATCGTTGTCCAACTCGATCTCGAATTCCATTTGTGAGTTCTTGTATTTCTCGCCAGGTATCGCTAATGACGCAACAAATCAGGATGACATTAGTACATAGAAAGTAAATCCGATCGATACATCGTGCGACGACTTGTGCCGGACTGTCTCCACTTTCGTAATCTGGCGCAGCACTATCGAGTTGATCGAAACAGATTAATACAGGCAATGAAGCTACTTCAGCCAATTTACAAATTTTTTGAATTATCCAAAGAGAACGACTTTCATCTTGAATAACTTCGGGTAACCCTGCCGTTTTAATATTCGGGTTATCGTCGCCTTTAAGCCAAGCTAAACCCGCACGAGCTAGAGTGGCTTGCTTAAACAAAGTAAACAAAACTGCTTTAGTGAAGTCAAAATCTAGTTCGGGCTGAATTTCAACAATTGCTTCCGTTAATTCATCAAAAAACTCAAGAAAAGAACGATTTAGTTTTTTCCCTTTTGTAGCAATGATATGTTTTCTCAATTCGTCAGGACGATCGCAAAGATCTAAATAGTCTTGATATTCTGCTTCATACTCCGTGCCTTTCAGGGTTGCGATCGCCGCAGCTGCAAGTTTCTGCCATTGAGTTACGCCATTATCATCTGGTTTTATCAAACTTTCATGTAAATACAAACGAACGTGAGAAATCATGCGTTCGGGAGTATCGCAAGGAGGAATATAGGAAAAGATAGCTCCTCCTTGCCTTGATATTTTTTTCCAGACCCGATGAATCGAATGACTTTTACCGCTACCCCGATCTCCTTTAATTGCCAAACCAATCTTGCTAGAGTATTTTTTCCGAATCTCGTCAACTGCTTGTTCGATCTGTCGATCGATATGGTCGTTAAGGCTGGATAGGTTGGTCATGACATCATGCCAAACCTCGTAGTCAGAGATTGCTTTTTCCTTGTTAAAAGGATTCGGACCTTGTTGGCGTGCGGTTTCAAACAAGGCAAAAAGATCTGTGTCAGTAGTCATCACGGCTTATCGATATTCAAGAAGGTTGGCTGGCGTAGAATAACAATCCTCGAATGTCACTGTAGATTGAATCGCGCTTTTGTTCGTCCGTTGCGCCTCGCGCTTCTCCGCTTTGGAGATAGAACAACTTTTCGGCTTGCATTTCCATCATCCAATCGTTGAACTGTAAGCGATCGACTCGTTCTCCCATCTCACGGCGCAGATGCCAAATGGGAACCAGTCCGATATAGTTGTAACCCTTATCGAGTTTTTCAAAAAGATTGAGAACTTCAGCTTTAAATTCGTCATAAGAATCGATCGCCTGCACAGTCCCCACCGATCCGCTTGCCAAACCCCCCATCTGCCGAATCCACTTCAACAGTGCGTTGGCATCCTTTTTCCCGACATTACTGGTATATTCAAACTCCGAATTTCGCAACCCAGTTGCCAACAGTTGCACGCCGGACTCCTGTAAACTCACCAGTGCCGTCCGTTTTTCCGTTCTCCGCTCGATCGCCCCTTTTTCTTCTAATGCATCCAACAGGGGTTGAAAATCCTGAGACTTCTCATTTTTCTTTTTGACGCGATTGAGAAGTTCGCTTTTTTTGACGATCGCGGTTTCCGGCGAGGTCGTCATATCCCACAAAGCAAGCAGGAGGCGGGTTTGGGCGATCGCCTCAGACGTATTTAAACTCATTCCGAGTAATTTCCCGTGAAGTGTATCTCAAACTATCTTCAATTATAACGAAGTCAATCGGGATAAATCGCCCAACTTTCTAGTTCGAGTCATTAAAATTATGCATTCGGAAAACACGGACGTGAGTTTAAAGCTTCGCTCGAGTTCTCGGTAAATTCACGGTACAGTGAGGTGAATGCCGTGAATTTACTGAGGCATTCATCCTGCGGCGATCGCCTCTCAACTGGCACGACTATACGACGATCGTTCTAAAAAGTCGATCGCTTTTTTAAAATCAATCCACTCGGGATTATCGCGGCAAAGTCCGTAAAAATATCCCATCGCATCCACTTCTTCTGAGGAATTATATCCTTCTCCTTGCAATCGCAGAAATAAATCGTTCCAACTGCGATGAATTTCCTGAATTTCTGCGCTTTCTCGTCGATCGCGATCGTACTTCCAAATCAATAACTCCTGTTGGTGTTTGATCGCCCATTCATAGAGTTCTCGAGCAACAGACAACGGAAATTTTGTGGAAAACAAGTCATTTTGAATTCCAGCAGGTGTATACCCCCAAGTTCTAACGAGCATTTCCAGCATCATCTTCTCCTTTTTCTCGTTCTTCAATCCACGCATCAAAATCGTAGTCCGATTTGCATAACCCAACAGGCGAGTCAGTTGTCTTGGGAACCCACATAACTCCTTCCCATCCCTCGAAACACTCTTCTTTCGTTACGTTGTCGATATAAGCATATCGTTTCTTGGGTTGTGGTTCCGATTTTTCCATAAAAATATTGTTAACGATCGATCTAAATTATACTCGAGAACTCAATCTCCAGATCGATCGCCCGCTTCTCTCGATACAAACTGTCGAAATCGTTCCATATCGGCTTGAATTGTAGATTCGACAAACCGTCCGAGAAAGAGATTATCCATCAATTGACCCACCTTTCCCGGAATGCCATAAGCCACCGTTAATTTTACGATCGTACGGGTATGGCGATCGTAAAAACGTACCGCACCGCGATTGGTCAAACCGTCGATGGATTCCCACTGAATGATTTGGTGGGGAACCACCCGAGTTAACCGCGCTTGCCAGCTAAATTCCAGCCCCATTGCCGATAGCGTCCACCGCGATAAATTCGGATCGTCTGGAGACACTTTCACCGCCGAAATCCAACTCATCCAGCGCGGCATTTGTTCTAAATCCGCCCACAAAGTCCACGCGCGATCGATGGGAACGTTTGCTTCAATTTGAACGCTATGTTCGAGCCAGTCTGTCACAACAATTTACAACATAAATAAGGTATATTACTATTATCTCATTGATCGGGAAGAACTGTGGTAGTAAAATCGAATTTTTGTCGTAACAAACGGGGTAGGCACGAAGGTGCTACCCCGACAAATATAGATCGGTTCAATTAAATGACGGTGGTTGCTATCTCCACCATCGGGAAGATTTAGGTGCGAGTAATCAACTTCAGAAAATCGACATCGCTCAAATTGCCTTGCCGAACGCCTGCCAATTCAGCATAAGCATAAGTTCCATCGCTCAGAAAAGTCGATTCCCCCAGAGCAACGAATTCTAGATTGGCGGGATCGATCCCTTGAACGACCACTCGATCGACCCCAACTTCAAAGTCGGCGATATAGACGTAACTATCGGAGGCGACAGATACGACAAAGGTATCGTAACCACCGCCACCAATAGCAGTATTAAATCCAGCACCCGCATTGAGGTAATCGCTTTCGCCGCCGCCACTGAGCGTGTCCCAATCGTCTCCTCCGTACAGGAAGTCGCAACCATCGCCTCCTAAAAGAGTATCTTTCCCTCTATCTCCATATAAGTAATCATCTCCAGATTCGCCGTTGAGGAAATCGTTGTTGTCGCCGCCAAAAAGCCGGTCTTGACCGCTGCCACCCGTGAGGTTGTCTTCACCTGCTTGACCGTACAAACGATCGTCCCCAGACCCGCCTTCAAGCAGATCGTTGTCACTGCCTCCGTATAACGTGTCCTGACCCGAATCGCCCGTTAAACGATCGTTACCCTTACCACCATAAGCCTTATCGTCTCCATCTCCCGCTAAAATGATATCGGAACCATCCAAACCTTCAAGCGTATCTTGACCGCCCAACCCTCGAATCAAATCTCCAAAATTCGTTCCGACGAGGCGATCGTTGTTAGAAGTACCCAAGCGATTAGCCATTATAAAATTCTCTCCGGATGTTATTGGACTACACGCGATTTCAAGCTGACATAGCCATGCCAAAATCAACGAAATAAGGACAAGATTTACTCGAAGTTCAACCGAACGCGGCAAATCTTGAAAGGAACTAGAAAACAATCATCGATTTCTGCTGTATATCTATATTTCGGAAACAACTACAGTGTTTTTCGGAAACTGAATCAATAGATACAAAAGATTACAGAGTCCTGTTTGATGCGAAAAGACGATCGCATCATCTCCTTCGGGAAGCTTGACCCCTAGACTCCAACGGGGACGATAAAAATTTTCGTGCGGTCAGACGGATGGGAATCTGTTACGGTATATAAAGTATTCTCACCGAGCGGTATGGGATCGCCCTTGCGCCGACCCGCAGCCGACTCCTCTAACCGCAAGACGATCGCTCCCGATCGGCAGGCTATTCGAGTTAAACTTCTATCGTCGTCGCGCGATCGTTCCTCAATTACTCACCGACAAATTATGAACATCTTTACCGATCTGCTTGCAGCACCCGCGCCCAAAAAGTCGAAATCCAACAGCGAGACCGATCATACTCCCGCCTTGAAAAACCAACGCCGCCGGGTTGAAATCAAATCCAAACGCGAAATCGACATCATGCGGCAATCCGCCAAAATCGTGGCAACGGTACTCAAGGAAATTTCGGAAAAGATCGAACCGGGAATGACTACCGCCGATCTCGATGCTTATGCAGAAAAGCGCATTCGAGAAATGGGCGCAACCCCCAGTTTCAAAGGTTACTACGGCTTTCCGGCTTCCATTTGCGCCAGCGTTAACAACGAAGTCGTCCACGGCATCCCCAACGGCAAAAAGACGATTCGCACCGGAGATGTGGTGAAAATCGATACCGGGGCGTACTACCAAGGTTTCCACGGCGATTCCTGCATTACCCTTGCCGTAGGCGAAGTCAGTCCCGAAGCTGCCGAATTGATGCGCGTTGCCGAAGAAGCCCTCTACAAAGGCATTGCCCAAGTTAAAGCTGGAAATTACTTAATGGATATCGCCGGAGCGATTCAAGACCACGTAGAGGCGCACGGCTTTAGCGTGGTGGAAGAATTTACCGGACACGGGGTGGGGCGCAACCTGCACGAAGAACCCTCGGTGTTTAATTTCCGCACGCGGGAAATGCCGAATGTGAAATTGCGCGCGGGGATGACCCTGGCCATCGAACCGATCGTCAATGCCGGATCGAAACATACCCGCACTCTCGCCGATAAGTGGACGGTGGTCACGGTGGATAACTCCCTCTCCGCCCAATACGAGCATACCGTGTTGGTGACGCAAACCGGGTATGAAATCTTGACCGATCGCACCAAAATTTAACTGTTGAGGGGTTTGGGGTTTGGGGTTTGTTAGTGGTTAGTGGTTAGTGGTTAGTGGTTAGTGGTTAGTCGCTTTGCTCCCCCTGCTTCCCCTGCTCCCCCTGCTTCCCCTGCTTCCCCTGCTCCCCCTGCTGCTTCCCCGGCTTCCCCGGCTTCCCCTGCCTCCCGGGCTCCCCCGGCTTCCCCTGCTCCCCCTGCTCTCCCTGCCCTCCCAAGA
>DVED01000032.1 GCA_015295945.1 Oscillatoriales cyanobacterium M59_W2019_021
CGCTACGTACATACGTTAGGACAATTTTGTAGGGGCAAAGCATTTGCTCGACTATCGGGTTCCAGAAATGAAAAATATTGTGCAAATGCTTTGCCCAGTCGTCATGTCCTAACCTAAGCGCGTAGCGCTATATAGCAAGTTTTAGGACTTACGCAACGCCTCCATATGTAGGGTGTGAAGCGCGGAGCGTAACGCACCATCACCCCCAAGAGTAGCGTGGCTGCGTAAGTCCTGAAGTTTAAGTCTTTAAAAACCATATAAGGCGATCGCCCTTTCACCGGGAGCGATCGCCTCTGGGTTTAACTCATGTAGTACCGCGTCAGAATCCGAATCACTTCACCCTCGATCGGCGACGGTAGCGGCGGACTCCACTCCCCCACCTCGGCAAACCCGAGAACGTGGAGGTATCCGACGAGATTTTCCACCCCTTTGGGAACGCCGCAGATTAAAATGCGGATCGGCTGGCGATCGGGTGGGGAAGCTTCAGATTGGGCTTCCCGCAATAGTTCCGGAATTGATTTAGTAGTTGGTATCATAGAAGTACATCCTGGTTAGGATACAAACCCCTACCGTGTCTAGATTGGAGTCTGAGGCGGTGGGGGTTTTGTTTTGAGCATAAAGCAATAGTATCATAAAATGCTTAGTACGTCAATAAATTTATAAAACGTAAAATAGAACAAAAAAACTTAGCGAATTCAATATAGCCATTTTCAGGGCATTTAGGGTAAACTGATGACGATCGAAAGCATAGGAGCCGGCAATTACCGTGGCAAGACCCCGAGTCACCGTCTATTTTTCCGAAGAAATCTACAAGCACTTATCCGAACGTGCCGATCGAGAAGTGCGGACTGTCGCCAACTTAGTTGAGTACCTTGTGGTGCAAGCCGTGCAGGAAGATATTGAAAAGTCCGATCGCTCGAACTCGAACGATCGAGACTGATGGGTTGGAAGCGAGAATCGAGCTTCTTCTAAATCCTATGAGGGAGTGCTCTCAAGGGTATGTTTTTCACAATTGGTGAAATTGATGAGTAGACTTGAACGAAAATTCGAGGGTTTTGCTTCCCCTGCCCATCTCTACCCGGAATCTAAAAAACATTCCCTTGTAAGATGAGGAAGTGGGGGAGTGTCAATCCGGACTAATGAGAATCTTGCACGTATCGGCGTCGGGATTTTGAGCCAGTTTGATCGCCTTGGGTAAGTCCTTCAGAGAGAAGCGATCGCTAATGAACGGATCGATATTAATCCGCCCGTTAAATACCAAATCGGCTGCCATGGGTTGCAATTTATAATTCGCGCCGTGGCTGCCCATCAGGTCGATTTCTCGGCGATATAAAATATTGGGATTAATGGGAATTCCCAAATTGGGAAATTCCGAACAGAGGATAATTTGACCGCCTTTGCGCGTGCAATCGAGGGCTTGAAAAAACGCCATCTCCGTCGGGGCAGACAGCAAACTCGTCTCCACACCCAATCGTCCGGAAAACGAGTTCACTTTGGTGTGCAAATCGTCGTCATTGCCTAAAAAGACGGCTTCAGCACCAGCTTCCAAAGCCTTGTCCAATCGGGAAGGACACAGGTCGGTGGCGATCGGTCGAGCGCCGAAATATTTCGCCAGTAAAATTAACAGCAAACCGATTCCCCCAACCCCTATGATTAACACGATTTGACCGGGAGAAATTCGCGCTTTATTGATCGCCTTCAAACAGCAATTCACGGCATAAACAAAACTCGCCCGTTCTGCACTGACGTGACCGGGAATGGCAATCAATCCCCCATTGCGAACGATATGACCCGGAACCTTGACGTATTCGGCAAACCCGCCGCCACTGGGAATAAACCCGGCGGTGGTCGTAATCGCATCGTGGGTGTGGCACAGGGAAAACTTATCCTTGAGGCAGTAGGCGCAGCGCAGGCAGGGAATGCGGGGAATGACCACCACCCGCTGTCCGGTCCACCACTCCTTGACCTCATCGCCTATAGCAGCGATCGTTCCGGCAATTTCTTCGCCAAAAATGCGCGGCGGTTCGTAAAAGGGATGGCAAATTTTTTGGATATCCGATCGCGATAACCCCACGACGTCTACTTGCACTAACACCTCATCGGGTTCTAACACCGGAACTGGCACGTCTTCGTAACTGAGTTGGTTAACGCCTCGGAAAACTTGGGCTTTCATCATTGGTTGTCGAGCCATGCGTGCAGTGCGAGTGAGGGTCAGTCAGAATCGGAGTGAATCTCCAGTACGAATCTTGAGGGCAAACCCCAGCAGAAATATAGCAGAAGGCAGAGAGCCGAAGGTAAAAGATCGATCAAGTCAAGGTTTCAGCTTTTGCTGTTGTCCTAACACTCTTGCTCGCAGCTATACATCCACTCTATTTTCACATCCGATGACGATCCTCTGCCCTTGCAAAGGAGAACCACACCTCGCTGTAGAGTAGATAGAGCATTAGAGAAACCGTATGCCCAAGATATTTTTCTACCACACTCCCGAATTAACCCCCACCGATTCGATCCCCGATTGCGCGATCGCTGTTGATGTCTTGCGAGCCACAACCACCATCGCCACTGTCCTGGATCTAGGTGCCGAAGCCGTCCAAGTGTTTAGCGATATCGATAAACTGATGATCGAAAGCGAGAAATGGCTCCCCGAAAAGCGAATGCGTGCGGGAGAGCGAGGTGGCGCCAAGGTGGAAGGCTGCGAGTACGGCAATTCTCCCTTAGAATACACCTCCGAGGGCGTTAAAGGTCGCAGATTGTTCCTCAGTACCTCCAACGGCACCCGAGCGCTTCAGCGCGTCGAAGCCGCTCCTGTCCTGCTGACGTCGGCTTTGGTAAATCGGCAAGCTGTCGTCGATTACCTGGTGGCGCAACAACCGGAAACCATTGCCATTGTCGGTTCGGGTTGGTTGGGCAGTTACTCTCTCGAAGATAGCGTTTGCGCCGGAGCCGTTGCCCATCGCTTTTTGGAAATGACTTCCGCGTCTCTCAAAGACTTGGCAGGCAACGACGAAACGATCGCCGCCATTTCCCTCTACCAACAATGGCAAGATCGCTTGGAGGAGTTCATGTATCTCGCCAGCCACGGACAGCGCCTCGAACGCCTCCAGTGCTACGAGGATCTCGCCTACTGCGCCAAGTTGGACATCCTCAACGTTCTCCCCATACAGAAAGAACCCGGCGTTTTAGTTAAAGCCGAGCGATCGTAGTGGGTAGGGTGTGTTGAGGAACGAAACGCACCGATTCTTAAGTAATAAGTAATAAGTAATAAGTGTTTTTTCTTCCCCATTACCTATTACCTATTAGACATCTGGAGAAAACTCGGTTTTTGCCTAAACGGGGCAAGGGTTTGCGAGGGATTTCCGGAGATGTCTATTACCCATTACCCATTACCATTAAACCAACACTACGTCCGTGGCATCGATCGCACTAGACGCCACCCCTTGGAGGGTTACGGACAAACTTCCGGCAGTCAGTTGGGTATCGCTGCCGATTTGGGCGATCGTCAGTCGATCAAAGGTGACACCCTGCAAGCCGATTTTGTCGAGTCCGTCCTCGAAGTCGGTAATGATGTTGGTGCCGTCGGTGGCGGCGAAGTCGAAGCGATCGGCTCCGGCTCCCCCACTGAGGGTATCGTCACCTTGGTTTCCTGCCAGGATATCCGCGCCATCTCCCCCTTCGATCGCGTCGTTATCTTTGCCGCCATAGAGAGTATCGTCGCCTGCATCTCCATTCAAGCGATCGGCGCCTTCGTTCCCGGAGACGAAATCGTTCCCCGCTCCCGCGCAGATGAAATCTTGCTCGAGGCTTTCTCCCACCGGAATCGGATTGCCGTTCCCACCGAGGATGACATCGTTCCCCTCGCCGCCGCAAATGGTGTCGTTTCCTCGATCGCCAAAAAGGTTATCGTTTCCAATCCCCCCAAACAACATATCCTCGTCTTTGCCGCCGAACAGCCAATCGTCGCCGTCTCCGCCGAAGCTGGTATCGTTCCCCCAATTTCCGAAAATCGAATCGCTACCCGCTCCTCCGAGCATTAAATCCGCTTCGGTTTCCACAAATACCGGATCGCCACCGATAATGATATCGTTACCGCCACCGCCGTCGATCGTATCCGATCCGCGATCGCCGTAAAGGATATCGTCATCTAGATCCCCGTAAATCAGATCCGGGTCTTTGCCACCGAACGCCCAATCTTTACCGTTACCGCCAAATATCGTATCCGATCCGGTATTGCCGAACAATACATCGGCTCCAGTTTGAGCGGCAGCAGTATCGTCTCCAACAATCAAATCGTTTCCAGCAGCACCCGCCATCGAATCGTTACCCCCATCGCCGACGATTGTTTCGTCGCTGATATCGCCCCAGAGAACATCATCTGCCAGCGTGCCCGCAATTTGGGGACGACTGCTGCCGAGTTGGGCGAGGAGTTGGTCTAAGGTGGGGAGGGTGGGTGCAACCACAGTATCGCAGGGGCAATCGGGATCTGGAAGAGTGCCGCCACCGCCACCGCCACTTCCAGGATCGGTCACCGTTCCCGTAATGGCAAAGTTAAAGGGGTTTTCGTCGGCGTCGCTGTTGGTTAACACCAATTCGCCGCCGGGAGTTCCCGCCGCGCTAGCATCGAGGGTAATTTGGACGGAGACTTCTCCTCCCGGCGCGACAGTTGCTGGCAGCGTTCCTACTACGGCAAATCCGGCGGGGAGTTGCAAGTCGCTCAAGTTCAGATCTTGCGTTCCCGAGTTCTTAATAACGAAGGTTTTGGTGAGGTTAGTGCCGACGGGGGTGCTACCAAAATTCAACGGCGTTGTCGATCCGTCGAGGATAGAGGTTGCGCCGTCTAAGACTTCAATTTCGGGAACGGGATTGACGGGTGCGCCGCTTTGAAATTCAACGGCACCGATGTCGGCAATTACGGAACCGTTGGCATCTCCATCTTGGCGTGCCAAACCGCGCTGATCGGTTCCCGGCGCCCCTGCTCCTGCCATATCGATCGCCGGACTGCCTGCTTTTAAAGGATGGACTAATGCCCCATTGAGCAGTTGCAAAATATCGAGCAAAGGATCGGCAATGGTAATGTTTGCTGTGGCATTGAAATCGTTATTGAGGGTGGTTTGTTTGGCGGGAAATTGTAGGTTATTGCCCGCATCAATGAGTTCGCGATTGGTGTGCTGTTGGATGTTCCAATCATTCGGTCCGTTATCGGCAGTGTTGTTGTAGAAGATGGTGTTTTTGACGGAAACAGCGACATTTTTATCTCCAGCAATGCCACCACCCACCCATCCGGCGTGGTTGTTGGCGATCGTGGTGTTGATAATGTCTGTCGGTCCGTAGAGCGCCATCGCCCCACCACTGTTGTTTTTGTCGTTGGGATCGGTGCTGGTGAGGGTTTTGTTGCCAGAAAATGTGCTATTGGTGATGGTGGTCGGCGCGTCCATCATCCACAATCCACCCCCCTGATTGGCTGCCGTGTTGTTGGCAAAGGTGGTATTGCTAAGGGTAAAGCCTTTGTTGAGACCGTTACTAATCTGAACGATCGCGCCACCATTGCCATTCCCCTTGGTGGTATTGGGCAACTCTAAAATTTCGTTATTTTGAAACGTGCTGCCGTCGATAATAACGTTGTCTTGAGTTCCCGTGTAGAGATAAGCTGCGCCGCCTTCTCCGCGTCCTGTGTTGCCATCAAATACGCTGTTAAGGATGCGAATGGTTCCCGAAGTGGAATCGTCTCGGGTACTGGCGCGATCGGTATAAATTGCCCCGCCATATCCGCGCAAAAAGCCATTATTATCGTTGGGATCGAAAGCGCCGGCGGTGGTATCGTTATTGATAAAGCTCGAGTTTTCGATGGTTAATTTCCCGTTGAGGCTGTTGAGCGCCCCACCGTTAATGCCTTTATTGCCGATAAATTGGCTGTCGCGAACGATGAAGTTATTGGGACCTCTAAAACCGATCGCCCCTCCGGCTCGTTCGTTGTTTCCAGCAGTGGCGATGTTCCCTTCAAACCGACTACCCGTGACGGTTAAATTGCCTTCAAAGGCACTAAAAATTGCCCCGCCACCATCGTCGGCAACGTTGTTTTTAAAGGTGGTATTGGTTAAGGTGAGACTGGCTTGATGCTCGGTGAGAATGGCTCCCCCTTGTTTGAGATTATCGGTTCCATAGGGGGTAGCTTTACCGTCGATCAATGAGAGGTTAGCAATGCTAACTTCCGTCCGAGTGGTATCCGTTGAAGCCGATTGGATCAGCAAAATACGAGTGGTATTGCCACCGCTTAAGGTTAAATTAGCGGCATCCGCACCATCGATCGTCAGATCTTTGCCACGGGGAATTTCTAGTTGAGATTGTAGGGTAATGGTTTGGTTTGCCAAACTCGATGCAAATTTAATCGTATCGCCGGATTGAGCGTTGGCGATCGCCTCTCGCAGCGATCCCGATCCATTGTCTGCCGCGCTAGTAACTGTCAAAGTTGCCATATCTCAAGAGATTCCCAAAATCATTTTGCTCTACTTATTCTTACGAGGTAGTCTCGATTTTGTCCGGAATCTCATCGATTTTTTTTGAAGACTTCAATTGAGGGTTAAAAAAAATTATAAACCCTGCAAGAATAGATACGATCTCTTAATCTGTCAATAGGTTTAAATCGTCGAACTGCCGATATTGATTGAGTTTTGCGTGTTTTTGTTCCTGAAAATAAGGCTTGACATTTCAATTTTGTGAGTTAAAATTTAACCCAAACATCGAGACAATCGAGATGTTTTTGGGCTTAGCAAATTTCACCACAAATTGCAAGTCTTTGACTCGAAAAATACAGATAGCCTTGATTTTTGAGACCGTCGAGACTCCCAAAGGGAGTATTGCGTTGGCGTAGCCCGTCGGGTGGACGTCGCAACTCCGTTGGAGTTTCGCCCCTGCCTCGAGTTTGCCAAGTCCGGCGGCGGCTCGATCCTCCCTTTGGGAGTCGCGCTTCGCGATCGCCGAGCGAAAAGTTACAATAGATGAAGACAAACGGTCTTCCATTCATTTCGTACAGCAAGGCAATCGAGCATGAAACGTTCTCGGGTTAAGGCATCGTTGGCAACGCGACTCCACAGGAAGATCGCGCCGTCGCTTCCTTGGCGTAGCAGCCCCGATCGGGCTGAAACTCTCGCGCCCCATCCAACCCGATCGGAAAACCCCGCCAACTCTGGGAAAACCCCGCACCGACTGCGCTCGATCGCTGCCGGATGGGCGATCGCCCAGGTCTTATTACTGAGTGCGCCGGCGTTTGCCAACCTCCCCAAAGAACGCGAACCCCTCAACTACGGTCAGCTTTTAGAAAAGATCGAGAACAACGAAGTTGCCGAAGTGGAACTCGATCCCGCCGGGCAGGTCGCCAGAGTGAAACTGAAAAGTCAAGCGGCTAACGATCCCCCCTACACCGTCAGACTGTTCGAGACGAACCCGGAGTTGATCGAACAACTGCGAGAACAGGGCATTAACTTTACCAGCAATCCTTCTCGCGACAACAGCACGGCGATTCCCATCATTGCCAACTTGCTCCTCGTTTTCCTCCTGATTGCCGGATTGATGGCGATCGTCCGCCGGACCGGTCAAGCGGGAAATAACGCCCTCAACTTCGGCAAATCCAAGGCGCGGTTCCAAATGGAAGCCAAAACTGGAGTGGTCTTCGACGACGTTGCCGGAATCGAGGAAGCCAAAGAAGAACTGCAAGAAGTCGTCACCTTTTTGAAACAGCCGGAACGGTTTACCGCCATCGGCGCGAAAATCCCCAAAGGCGTCCTGCTCATCGGACCGCCGGGAACGGGGAAAACCTTGCTGGCAAAGGCGATCGCCGGAGAAGCCGGAGTTCCCTTTTTCAGCATTTCCGGTTCGGAATTCGTCGAAATGTTCGTCGGTGTCGGTGCGTCGCGGGTGCGGGATTTGTTCCGCAAAGCGAAAGAAAATGCCCCGTGCATCGTCTTCATCGACGAAATCGACGCCGTAGGACGGCAACGGGGTGCGGGCATCGGCGGCGGCAACGACGAACGGGAACAAACCCTCAATCAATTGCTGACGGAAATGGACGGATTTGAGGGCAATAACGGCATTATCGTCATTGCGGCAACTAACCGCCCGGACGTTCTCGATACCGCCATTTTGCGTCCCGGTCGATTTGATCGGCAAATTACCGTGGATTTACCCGCCTACAAAGGTCGGTTGGGGATTCTGGAAGTCCACGCTCGCAACAAAAAACTGTCTGCCGAAGTGGGACTCGAAGCGATCGCCCGCCGCACCCCCGGTTTCTCCGGCGCGGATCTGGCGAACTTACTCAACGAAGCCGCGATCCTCACTGCCCGACGGCGCAAAGAGGAAATTACCCCCCTGGAAATCGACGACGCCATCGATCGGATTACCATCGGCTTGAGTTTGACCCCCCTCCTCGACAGCAAGAAAAAACGGCTGATCGCTTACCACGAGGTGGGACACGCTTTGTTGATGACCCTGTGCAAAAACGCCGACCCCCTCAACAAAGTGACGATCGTCCCTCGTTCCGGCGGCGTTGGCGGGTTCGCCCAACAAAGCTTTAACGAAGAAATGGTCGATAGCGGCTTATACACGCGGGGGTGGATTCTCGATCGCATTGTCATTACCCTCGGGGGAAGGGCAGCGGAACAAGAAGTGTTTGGCGATTCGGAAGTGACCATCGGTGCCAGTAACGACTTGAAAGTAGTGGCAACCCTGGCGCGAGAAATGGTCACTCGTTACGGAATGTCCGATCTCGGACCGATGGCGCTGGAAAGTCCCGGCAATGAGGTATTCTTAGGGCGAGATCTGATGTCGCGATCGGAATATTCCGAAGAAGTTGCCGCCCAGATCGATCGGCAAGTGCGGGCGATCGCTGAGAGAGGCTACGAAGAAGCCCGCCGTATCATCCGCGAAAACCGAGTCTTGCTCGATCGGCTGGTGGATTTGCTCTTGGAACGGGAAACGATCGACGGCGAAGAATTTCGGCAAATCGTTGCCCAATACACCGATTTACCGGAACGACAACTGGTTTCTAGCATTTGATTTGGGTAATAGACATCTCCAGAAATTAATCAAAAAACACCTCCCCCCCCCATTCCAACAACAAACCTTTTCCTTTACCCCTTCCAGTAAAAAACCTCTTCCGCTGGTTCCCCCTTCCTCTTAGGAGAGGGAGGTGGAGGGGACGGGGGGTTAGGTGTGAATCTTTTCTAGAGATGTCTAATGGGTAATGGGTAATTGCGAGAAAAACACTTATTACTTATTATTTATTACTTAATATAAGACGTTCTTCGCATCCACGCCTGAATTTCAGAGCGTTGGCGATCGACTTCCCCACTTGTTAACAACAATTCTGCTTGACTCAATCCTGCTTCTAAGGTGTGGCAAATTCCCGCTCTCCACAGATAAAATCCGCCATTCCAAATTGCCGCTGGCATCAGTTTCGAGGGTTTCCCCAGAACGACATTTTCCAGTTGCGAGAGTAATTCTGCTGTGGAATTTAAGGGAACTTCTTCTCCTCCTAAATCGTACTCGCGAGGGTGGAGTTTGAGATACTCGAATCCGTCGGGGGAGTTGGGGTTGCTGATGACGATAATTGCCGTGCGATCGCGAGGTAAATCGCAACTGCCTTCCAAACCTTTAACCAGAGTATAATCTGTAATACCGCACAATTTAAAGGTATCTCGGAAGCACTCTTCTGTGGGGGGATGAACGTATCCGGCAACTTGATGGATGCGTCCTCGGCACGGAGACCAAATTAACTCTAATGTTGCTGCGGGGGGACGCTTTCCGATTTGATCGCGATAGGGAACTAAGCCTTGAGCGAGGGGAAAATGTTGGGGAAGGTAAACGAAACTCAAACCCGTTTTTTCCAGAAGTTCTTGAGATCGAACGAAGGATAGTTTGGTAAAATCGATGCCGAGTCCCTGCCAAAGATCGATCGTGGGGATGCCATATTTGGTGGGCATTCGATCGCCGCCGTGCATGACGACGGGAATCCCAGAAGCAGCGAGAATCAGGGCAGTAATCGGCGTCACCGGAGCCGTGCGATCGCGACCGTCGTAAGGAATTCCCAACACCCAAATTGGGCGATCGGCGATCGTTTCCACTGTAAATTTCGGTCCCAATTCGTTGTAGGCATCCAGCATTCCCGCTAGTTCGATCGCCGTCGGACGCTTGATGCGGTGAGAAATCATGAATGCGCCGATTTGGGCAGGAGTTGCCTCTTGGCGCAACATCATCCGCGTTGCTTCTGCGGCTTCTTCGCGCGTTAAATCTTCCTTAGTATGCTGACCGCTACCGACCTTTTTCAGCAGTTCTCGAAAGCGCAGGTCAGGGTCAAGGGAACTGTCTGGATAGGAACACTCTGAATGGGAATGGGAGATCTGGTTCATAATAGATAAACTTAACAGATTGAAGCGAGAAATTTGGTAAACAAGACTACCAGTTTAACGTCAGTGGGGGAGCGAGGGGAGCTTTCAATGACCAATAACCAACACCAAACCCCCAATCATAAAATTCGACTCGCCTAACGGCGAGGGGGAAAAGGGCTAAGAAAATCCTAGCGCTAAGAGGCTAAGGGCTGAAGGGCTAAGAAAAAGTCCTCGGGGCTACGCAACACGCCCGAAAACCGACATTGTCGAAGCGGTCGTCGCGCGTAATGTTGCAGCGAACAGCCGAACGGCAGTAATTAGGGTTGTCGTTCCACGAACCGCCGCGCAGCAGCCGAAACGTATCGGTGCGATCCGCCTCTACCCAGACACTCCCATCATCGGGCGCACCTTCGTAGCTGCCGTGCCAATCGTCCTCGCACCACTCCCAAACATTGCCGTGCAGATCGTACAATCCCCAGTCGTTGGCTGGGAAAATACCGACTTCCGTAGTTTCTCCGCGATATTCTCCTTTGGAGCCATCGTTGTAAGTTTGACGCTCATCCAGCTAACGCTTTGCGTATAGCTGGAGATTCCCCGTTCACAGACACTTGACTAGATGTCTCGAAAGACACCCCCGTCAGATCGTCTC
>DVED01000071.1 GCA_015295945.1 Oscillatoriales cyanobacterium M59_W2019_021
CTCAGTACGGGTTAAGCAAAACCCTGTATCCCTTGTTGGGGTTTGGGGTTTGGGGTTGGTTAGTTGTTAGTTGTTAGTTGTTAGTTGTTTCTCTCCCCCTGCCTCCCCGGCTCCCCTTCACCGGAAGCTGTCTTATCCCGTACTGAGGTTCCTATTACTGTCTAACTACTCCTGCCATCCTGCACTAACACTTTATGAGAGGGTCGATCGCGGTAAAATCCCGATCGAGACCGAACATCCCTCATATTGCCCAAAATCGTCAAAATCGTGTTTCCAGATTTTCTTCCCCCTGCCGTCCGCAATTTGACCGAGCCTACCTCGATCGCCCTCGCCCAAAACCTGTACGTTACCGACATTACCACCCCCTTAAGCCCGCAGCCCATTCCCACCGCCGCCGTGCGTCAAGGCACGGGCGATCCGCCGATCCTGCTGCTGCACGGGTTCGATAGTTCGGTATTCGAGTTTCGTCGCTTGTTGCCCCTGCTAGCCACCGATCGCGAAACCCTGGCGGTCGATTTACTGGGTTTTGGATTTACCGATCGCTTGACCGTCAGCGCCATTGCCTGTGACACCATCAAAACCCACCTCTACGAGTTTTGGAAAACCGAAATTACCCGACCGATGGTCTTGGTGGGCGCGTCCATGGGAGGTGCGGCGGCGATCGACTTTACCCTCACCTATCCCGAAGCCGTCGATCGCCTGATTTTAATCGGCAGTGCCGGAATTGCCAAAGGTCCGATCGTCGGCAAATTTCTCGTCCCCCCCTTCGACTATTTCGCTGCTGACTTTCTGCGTCGCCCGCAAGTCAGAAAAAGCATCAGCCAAACGGCGTATTACGACAAAACCTTAAATTCTGCGGACGCGCAATTGTGCGCGGCGCTGCACCTGGCTATGCCGGGTTGGCATCGCGCCACCATCGCCTTTACCAAAAGCGGTGGCTACGGTTCGTTTCGCGATCGCCTCCATCAAATTCAGCAGCAGACCCTGATCCTCTGGGGCAGAAACGATCGCATTTTGGGAACCCGAGATGCGGCACAATTCGAGAAGGCGATCGATCGCAGCCAACTGATTTGGATCGACAACTCCGGTCACGTTCCTCACCTAGAAAAACCCCAAGTTACAGTCCAACATATTCTAGACTTTGTGAAATGAGGGATAGTTGCTTATTGGGTATGGGGTGTTGGGGATTTGGGGTTTGTTAGTGGTTAGTTGTTAGTGGTTAGTTGCTTCTCTCCCTCTGCTCAAGAAAGCTTCCCCTGCCTCCCCGGCTCAAGAAAGCTCCCCTGCTCATCTCAACACGCAGGCAGGGAGTATCGCCATTGCCCCGACAAAATGTAACAATTACTTTACAATCGCAGAAAGAGGCGATCGGTTGTATCTCCATCAGAGTCGAACCCATCGATTACCCATTACCCCCACACCTTTATGTTTTCTGGAACGACAACACCATCGACATCAATTCCCACCGCCACCTGGCAGTGGCGCGGATTTCCCATCGGCTATCAAACCCTGGGAGAAACCGGACCCGCCGTCGTCTTAATTCACGGTTTCGGCGCATCGGGGGGACACTGGCGCAAAAATCTCCCATTTCTAGCGCAAACTTGCCGCGTTTATACCATCGATCTCATCGGTTTCGGACGGTCTGCCAAACCGACCCCCGGACAGGACATCGACTATACCTTTGAAACTTGGGGGGATCAAATTGCCGATTTTTGTCGGGAAGTGGTGGGAGGCAAAGCGTTTTTAGCGGGCAATTCCATCGGTTGTATCGCGGCGATGCAGGCAGCCGTCAGCCATCCGGAGATCGCCCTCGGTGTCGTCCAGCTTAACTGTTCGTTGCGGTTATTGCACGATCGCCGTCGGGAGTCCCAATCTTGGGCGAAGCGCATGGGTGCGCCTCTGTTACAGCGTTTGCTGAGTGTCAAACCCGTGGGCGAGTTTTTCTTCCGGCAACTAGCAACGCCGAAAACTGTCCGCCAGATTTTGCTCAAAGCCTATCGACGATCGGAAGCTGTCACCGACGAGTTGATCGATCTGATTTTACAACCCGCACGAGATCGAGGGGCAAGCGATGTTTTCGTTGCCTTTACCCGCTATTCCCAAGGTCCTTTACCGGAAGAATTACTGGAAAAATTGCCCTGTCCGACGCTGATTTTGTGGGGGACGGACGATCCCTGGGAACCGATCGAATTGGGTCGCAAATTCGCGGATTTTGCAGCGGTCGATCGCTTTATTCCCCTAGATGGCGTGGGGCATTGCCCCCAAGACGAAGCTCCGGAACTCGTCAACCCGATCGTTCGGGATTGGATTTTAACAGCGACCAATGGGTAATGGGTGATTGGGAATTGACCAACCCCAAAGGACTGATGACAGACAAAAAAAACCAGCTCGCGCTAGGCTCAAAGCTGGGAGAAAGTTCAATGACGACGCTTTTTTTCAGAAAGATAGATTTCTGTCTGCGAGTTGCTGCTTATCTCAAGCTTTCAAACTCTGTGATTTTTATCCCTCTTGTAAACTAATGTAACGCATTAATTAAGTTTTGTAAATAGGTCGAAGAGAAAAAGTCTCCCCAAGGTTCTCCAACCTGTCTGAATGAGGTCATCAGAAGGCAGAAGCCAGAAGAGGAGTTTTTGTCAGAAGCTTGAACTCCTCCCAAAAACTCTTTCCCCTCAAGGAAGAGGCTTGTACCCGCGATTCTTGGTCAAATCCACCGGAATTTACTCGATCCGGTCGAGATCGCCTGGCATCGATCGACCCGTCAATAGGTCTCACAACGGCTCTGGGAACTGCTATAGCCCCCAGAAGTGTTAGCGTAGGTAACAGACCAACGTTTGTTGCGACGCAACCTCAGCCCATTCTCCCCTCATGAGCGTAACTCCCCCAAAATTGAGCCAGTGGAAACAACAAGGAAAGCGCATCGTGGCGCTGACGGCGTGGGATTACGCGATCGCCCAAATTCTCGATCGTGCTGGGGTGGATGTCATTCTGGTCGGGGATTCTCTGGCAATGGTGGCGCTGGGATACGACACCACCTTACCGCTGACTTTAGAGGAAACGTTGCACCACGCCAAAGCCGTTTGTCGTGGGGTCAAAGATGCTTTAGTCGTTGTGGATTTGCCCTTTTTAACCTACCAGGAAAGCCCTCAACAAGCCTTACATTCGGCAGGACGGGTGTTGAAAGAAACGGGTGCGGGTGGGGTGAAAATTGAAGGCGGCTATCCGGAAATGGCCCAAACCGTGGTGCGTTTGGTTCGTGCGGGAATTCCGGTGATGGGTCACGTTGGCTTAACTCCGCAGTCGGTGCGCCAAGTGGGATATCGGCAACAGGGAAAAACTGAAGCCGATCGCGATCGGATTTTATCCGAAGCGATCGCCCTCGAATGTGCTGGAGCCTTCGCGATCGTCCTCGAACACATCCCCGCCGATTTCGCCGCCACGATTACATCCAAACTCTCCATTCCCACCATCGGCATCGGTGCGGGTTCCCACTGCGACGGACAAATCCTCGTTACCCACGATTTGTTGGGACTCTCCGACAAACAACCTCCCTTCGCCAAGGTCTACGCCAACTTGCGGCAAACCATAACTCAAGCTGTTGATGAATACTCTCGGGAAGTTCGCGATCGATCGTTCTAGAGGATTTGACGGAACCCTGATGTTTTGGCGAAGTTCTCCAATCTGGGCTTTTCCGAATGTGTAACAACCCTATCTTAGCCTAGATGTTCCAAATTTGGAACATTTACTCAGTTATAAGCCTCTGACACAATGTGAGGCATGGGCAGAGCAGGGAAAGCACTGAAACAGGTATTAGAAGCGTATGGCATCAGTCAAAATCGATTAGCCGTTGTCATGGATGTAGGACGTTCCAACATTCACCGTTGGGTGAATGGAACCACCGATCCGGTTGCTGAAGCTGTACTGGAAATTCGGGATGCGCTACAGCAGATCGATCCAGAGGCGGCAACGGAATTCATTCGCCTGTATTTGGGAGAAGAAGATTAAATTTTGTACATTTATTGCTGGGAAGATATCGCTCGATATGAGGGGATGACGATCAAAGAACTCGAATCGCGCTGGCTAGCCGAAGAAAATTTTGAACTGGAGTAAATCCGCCCATTCCCCACTCCCAATTAAGTTGTGAATTTCGTCCCGATCGCCGTAAACTAGTCAATTATACGCAGGCTGTCGATCTATTTTCGGTCTCTGTTATAGGTAAATTTGCTCACTTATCGCTTGCTCCGTTTTCAAAGCCTGCTGTTCGATACGGCGTGTTAGCAGACTTGGCAACTGGAATGCCTGTTAAACTCCAGTTGTGCCGTCGATCGACTTCCATCGTGTCATTAAGCCTTCACGGGTAGTCTTCGTAGCTACCCCTCTTTCGTAGTATCCGACATCCGCACATGACTGTACAAACGCAAACTCCCGAAACTCCCTTGGACTCTAGCTTCAAAGCCCTCGATCAGCAAACGATTATCATCCTTGATTTTGGGTCTCAGTATTCAGAATTGATCGCCCGGCGCATCCGCGAGACTCAAGTGTATTCCGAAGTGCTGTCCTACCGCACTAGCGCTAAAGAATTGCGCCAATTCAACCCCAAAGGCATCATCCTCTCCGGGGGTCCGAGTTCGGTGTACGACAACAACGCGCCGAAATGCGATCCCGAAATTTGGCAACTCGGTATTCCCATTTTGGGGGTGTGCTACGGGATGCAACTGATGGTGCAACAATTGGGCGGTGTCGTCGAACGCGCCAAACGCGCCGAGTATGGCAAAGCGGCACTATTTGTAGACGATCCCACGGATTTGCTGACCAACGTGGAAGATGGCAGTACCATGTGGATGTCCCACGCCGATTCCGTCACCCAGTTACCCTCCGGTTTTGAGGTGCTGGCGCATACGGAAAATACGGAGGGGGCAGCCATTGCCGATCACGAGCGAAAATTCTACGGCGTGCAGTTCCACCCCGAAGTGGTGCATTCCGTCGGCGGATTGGCGCTAATTCGCAACTTCGTCTACCACATCTGTCGGTGCGAACCCACTTGGACGACAGAAGCCTTCGTGGAGGAAGCCATCCGGGAAGTTCGGGCGAAAGTGGGCGATAAGCGCGTGTTGTTGGCGCTGTCGGGGGGTGTAGATTCCTCCACGCTGGCGTTCTTGCTGCACAAGGCGATCGGCGATCGCCTCACCTGTATGTTCATCGATCAGGGGTTCATGCGCAAGTACGAACCGGAACGGTTGGTGAAACTCTTTGAAGAACAGTTTCACATCCACGTCGAATACGTTAACGCTCGCGAGCGCTTCCTGGAAATGCTCGATGGCGTGACCGATCCCGAAGAAAAGCGCCGCCGCATCGGACACGAGTTTATCCGGGTGTTTGAAGAAGAATCCAAGCGCCTCGGACCGTTTGATTATTTGGCGCAAGGAACGTTGTATCCCGACGTGATCGAGTCGGCGGATACCAATGTCGATCCCCAAACGGGAGAACGGGTGGCGGTGAAGATTAAGAGTCACCACAATGTCGGCGGATTGCCGAAGGATCTGCGGTTTAAGTTGGTCGAACCGTTGCGGAAGCTGTTTAAGGATGAAGTGCGGAAAGTGGGGCGATCTCTCGGATTGCCCGAAGAAATCGTCGGGCGCCAACCTTTCCCCGGTCCGGGATTGGCAATTCGCATCCTCGGCGAAGTGACCGCAGAACGCCTGAATATTCTTCGGGATGCCGATTTGATCGTCCGCCAGGAAATCAACCGTCACGGGTTTTACAATCAGTTGTGGCAGGCGTTCGCGGTGTTGTTACCCATTCGCAGCGTGGGGGTGATGGGCGATCGGCGCACCTATGCCTATCCGGTGGTTCTCCGCTTTGTTTCTAGCGAAGATGGGATGACGGCGGATTGGTCGCGGGTTCCTTACGATCTCCTGGAGTTGATTTCTAACCGCATCGTCAACGAAGTGGAAGGGGTCAATCGGGTGGTTTACGATATCACCTCCAAACCCCCTGGAACGATCGAGTGGGAGTGATAGAAGAAGAATTCAGGAGTTCAGGAGTTCAGGAGTTCAGGAGTTCAGAATCAATCAGTGGAGAATTCTAAACTGGCTCCTGACTCCTAAATTCTATTTTGGTAATAAGACATAAGTTATGGAAATCTTCATAACTTATTTACTTTTTCGGGCTTGATTACTCCTGAACTCCTGTAGGCGAAGCCAGCTCGCAGCGCTTACTCCTCAGATATCGCTTTCTGGCATTCTGCGACCGGAAGGCGATTTTTCATGGCTTCCACTAGGCGATCGTACGCTTGGGAGTTGGACTCTATCAGGGTTTTGGCTTGTAAGATCGCCCACCGTTCTCGCGCTGAGATATCGGAGATTGCCGGACGCAGTTGAGTGAGAACGCCGCGCAGTTGTAAGAGATCGTCGTCGCCTCCTTCTGCCGAACCGTAGGCGAGGGTTTCCGCTGCGATCCCCGCCATCCAAATGGTGGCGTAGCGATTGAGCAGGCGATCGCTAATTTGACCTTGTTGCAGTTGTTCGAGGAGTTGGCGATCGTCGAATTGCACGCCACCGCGTCCTTTTTGACCTTGCCGGAAGGCTTCCCAAGCGGAGAGGGTATACCCGGAGATGGGAACCTCCAATAAGTGTGCCACCAGGAAGTGTCCCGCTTCGTGCCGCGTCACCCGCAACCGCCGTTCTTCCGAGGTTCCGGCGATCGCATCGAGGAGAATTTCCAATCCGCGACCCTGCCAACCCAAGGTATCGATCGTCACCAACCCCAACAATCCCGCCACCGCCACTGCCGGAACCGTCGGCGATAGATTAATTAGCGGTCCGAGTAACGCCGACATGGTGAACAGGAAAACGGTAATCGCAATAAGATTTAAGCTGATAGGATTCATGGGTAATGGAGAAGGCGATCGGGAGAACATCACTGCTTCATTATTACGGATCGATCGTCCCTTGGGGGATTTCTGGAATCGCGCATCACCACATTGACGCTTAAGGCGGGTTTTCAAACTGCTGAAGAAGGGCGAAGCATTTGGGTTCTAGATCTTGGGTTTAGCTGGGGATTTACCGCCCAAATGCTAAGCGCAAGAGCGCTGGCTTCGCCTACGCCCCTACGAGCGATCGAACCCGAAAAAGAGTCGCAACACGTATTCCATCCGACCCGACCACGATTCTTCGGTATGCTGACCGATGGGATCTTCGACGACAAACAAATCTTCGTTTTCCCGATAGCCAAATTGTCGAATCAGGAGATCGCGCATTTCTCTGCCGCGAACGGTCGATCGTTCTTCGATAAATGCGTTGTGGAATCCCCCGTCTCTCACCAAACCCCAGTCCAAATAAATTTGCGGTCGTCGGGCGGGATCTTTAAGGGTTTTCGACGCTAAATCGACCAGTGCCGAAGATTCCAACGACGCCAACGAAGGACCGAATAATTGAAATAACGACATATCCGTCACCGAATCCAAACCTACCCAAAACGATGGCGACAGTGCCGCTACCCGCCGGAATTTATCGGGATGTTGGGTGGCAGTATAAAAGGCAGCCAAACCTCCGTGAGACGAACCCAAAATCAGGGTGTTTTCTGCCTCGGGAAGCGTTCGATATTCGTCGTCGATAAAGCCTTTAACCGAGTGTGCCAGATAGCGGGCATAAGCGTCCAAACCGCCCCAATTTTGACCCCAAACGGGTGCGTGGGTGTATTCAAAATCGCGATCGACCGGAGCAATGGCAACGATGATGACCCGACCGATGGCATTACTAAGATACAGTCGCGAGAGTAAGGTGGGGAGGTTCCAGGTTTTGCCATACGCACCTCCGGGAAAAAAGACCGTATGACCGTCGTTGGCGTAAATGACGGGGTAGCGTTCTCTAGACACTTCGTAGTTGCGGGGTAGGAAGAGGTGTACGGTCCGCGGCGTGTCTTCGGGTCCGGCAACTTGAAAGCGATCGTAGGTATGGAAAAATCCGCCCCAATGCCCGCGATCGTGAAACCAACACTCCTGTCCGCCTTTGATAAATTGCTCTGCCATCGTGTCGATCGATTTTTTGCGCTTGCTGATTGCGAACACTCTGACACAGGTGGGGTCATTCCGGCAATATGACGGTTTTGCTGTGGGATAAAGGGCGATCGACCTTTTCGTAGGGTGTGTTGAGCGATAGCGAAACGCACCATTTGTTTGTCGAGTTGAGTTTTCATCCTGCCTCGAACTTAAGTGCGAGGCTAATAGCTGAACTCCATTAAAATGGACTAATCAGATAAATTCTTCTAGTTTTGAGTCATCTTTAGGTGAGTTGAGCTATGATCCCAGGAATTAATTCCTGGGTGGGATTAGGCGATCGATCGAGAGCTATAAAAATCGGCAGTTTGAACTTTAAGGTTGTTTTGATAAAAAAACGATCGCTCTTGGGGAAGGGCGATCGTTTTTTTCGTAGGGTGTGTTGAGGGACGAAACGCACCTTTTTTTGTCGGGTTGAGTTTCCATCCCGCCTCAAACTTAAGTGTGAGGCTCATAGCCCAACTCCATTAAAATGGACTCATAAGATGGAGAATTCTAGTTTTCAGTCATCTTTAGATGAGTTGAGCTATGAGCCAAGGAATTAATTCCTGGGCGGGATTGGGCTTTCGCACTGACGAAGAACTGCCCAGTTTGAGACCGACCTGCTGATTCGATCGCCCCCTGGCTTGCCCAAATCTTTCTCAATGGCTCCAAAGGTGACGGGAACGATCGCCCGGTGAGTTCTGTGGGACGATCGCCCACTCGCCCAACTTTTGCCAAAATCCCGGTCTGGACTTAAACTAAATACTTAATCTGAAACTCAGAGTGCATCGATTCGATCTTAAAAACTTAGGAATTGCGCAACCCTCCATTCCCGTCACCGAGTTGCCCGTTCCCATAATCCTGCTGACTCGACGACCCCTCAACTCCATTACTCTGTAGCCCGAGAACTCGCCAACGCCATGCCACTACCCGCCCCGATCCGTTCTTTCAAAGCACGACTGCGCCCTCTCAGCCAGCCGGATACCTGGACCTCCGTCTTGGGACTCCTATTATTAATGCCTCTAGGATGGCAAATTATCGACCATCTCCAACAACCCCCGCCGGAAGCCAAAACGCCTCCGCCCAAACCCGATGCCGATGCGACGGCACAGCTCGAACCCAATGCGGCGACGAGTGACAATGCTACAGCAGCCGAACTCGATAACTCGGATGTCTTAAATCAGTTGCTCGATAAAGCTGACAAAATCGAGTCTCCTTTGGCGGCCATTTCCGGCTCCACTCCTCAAACAACAAGGGTTGACGTTGCTTCCACGGGAGCGGCGGGTTCGCAACTCGACACGGATGCGATTCTCGAAAAATTTGCTGCGGGTGGCTCTCCCACCGCTTCCCCCGTCGTTCCTGCCAACTCCGAACCCCCAATCCGGATCTATCCGACGGGATCGATCGCCCAAACCATTTTGCAACGCAATCCCATTTCTGCCAATCCGTCGAATTCTGGGGCGCCGCTCCCCAGTGCTCTGCAAGCTGCCCTAGAAAAGTCGGCAGAACGGGAAGCGGCTCAAAGCGATCCCCTACCGCAAGCCCCGCAGAACGATCTCGCCTTGGTCGCCCCTCCTCCTCTCCCGGAACCCTCAACCTCGGCACTCTCCGTTCCTCAACCGATTCCCCTAGCACCACCCCTGACTCCGGCTGACTCCAATCTTCCGGCTGGGGTGTCCGTGCCGACTTCGGAGTTTCCGACGTCCGATTTTTCAACGCCGGAACCCTCAACCCCGGACTCTCCCACCTCGTATTTACCGTTCCCGACATCGCCGCTACCCACTTATTCTGGGGAAGAACGCGCCGTTCCTCGCGAGTCTGGCAACCTGCCACCTGGTTTCAACTCAGTCCCGACTTCTACCCAGCAGACGAAACTTTACCCCTATATTCCCGAACGGGTTTATTCTTCTCCGCTACCCGCGTTGCCTCCCGCTCCCATGGAAGCGAACTCGAATAATAGCGGATTTCGCCCGCTTCCCAATCCGACTCTGACGCCTCAATCTCAAAATCCAGCGGCAATTCCGCAGGCGGGAGGCAATCCGAGCGATCTAGAGGCAACGCCGTTTTCTGTAGAACGATCGACAGGGGGTGGCGAAATTAATACGTTTGCCAATCCCTAGTTTCAGCTTGAGATCGATCGCGGTTTCAAAAAAGGTAACTGAAACGCGATCGAACGGATTCGATCGTATCCTGAAACCAGACGACCTCATGTATCCTATCCCAAGCAGCCGATGGTGCTGCTTTTTTGTGTTTGGGCACTGTTTCCCCTTCAATCGATTAAAATTTCTTCATCGTTGATTTCTAAATCGTCCTGCCATTCGATATCGGGAATCGATTCAAACGCTTGGCGTAACGACTCTTCCCACAATTTGCGAATTTGCGCGAGGTACGGACTGCCTAAGCGCAATTTCAGCCGATTCTGGATGGCAAAACTATCGGTTTTGTAGGCAATCAAATTAATGGGCGGTCCGACGGAAATGTTCGATTTCATGGTGGAGTCGATGGACAGTAACGCGCATTTTGCTACCGCTTCCAGAGGGGTATCGTAACTGAGGGTGCGATCGAGAATGGGTTTGCCGTACTTCGTTTCCCCAATTTGTAAAAATGGCGTTTCGGGCGTAGCTTGAATGAAATTGCCTTGAGGATAGATTAAATAAAGCTGGGGTGCTTCTCCTTGAATTTGTCCGCCTACTAATAAATTACACTGAAAATCAATGCGATCGCGCTCCAGCCAAGGACGTTCTCGATCTTGAATTTCCCGAACTTTATCCCCTAAGTAACGCGCGATGTCGTAAAAAGTGGGCGAGTTATACAGATTGGTGACATTGCCATCTTGTAAATCTCGCTTGACTTCAGCAATGATGGCTTGAGTTATCGATAAATTTCCACTGGTACAAATTAAAATCGCTCGCTTGTCCGGCAAGCAAAATTCAAACAGTTTGCGATAGGTGGAAATGTAGTCGACTCCAGCATTTGTGCGCGAGTCCGCAGCCAGAACGATCCCGCACTGATTGACAATTCCCAGGCAATAGGTCATAAAAACTTAGGGTTTGGGGTTTGGGGTTTGGTCATTGGTGAGAAACAACTAACCACTAACCACTAACTATGAGGAGTAGTCGATTTCGGCACGAGCAGTGTACCATAGGGAGAACGATCGCCGATCCTCTGGTTAGTTTGAGTCGTTTCTATGGAATTGTCTCCACCTCTCGCGCCTGGTTTTTTGTTGGACGATCGCTACGAAGTTCTGCGGTGTTTGGGTGGCGGTGGCTTCGGACGAACGTATTTAGCCAAAGACCGACATCGTTTCGACGAATTCTGCGTCCTCAAGGAATTTGCCCCCCAAGTTCGAGAAGAATCCGCCCTGCAAAAAGCGGCAGAACTCTTTCAACGAGAAGCGGGGGTTCTCTACCAACTCAAACACCCGCAAATTCCCGAGTTTCGGGCATTTTTGACCGTTACCGTCGGTGAGAAAAAGGCGCTGTTTTTAGTCGAACAGTATATCGATGGTGAAACGTACGCCCAATGGCTGCACCGAGGACGCCGTTTGAGCGAAGCCGAAGCCATCCCATTTCTGTCAGACTTGCTCCCCATTCTAGAATACTTGCACGATCGCGGCGTCATTCATCGCGATATTTCGCCGGATAACCTGATTTGCGATCGCGCCACCGGAAAACCCATCCCCATCGATTTCGGCAGCGTCAAACAATGGGTGCAAAAAGCCACCCAACCGCCGGGGTCGCCGGCAACCCAAATCCACAAACCCGGTTACACGCCGCCGGAACAAATCCAAGGTCGCGCCATTCCCAGTAGCGACTTGTACGCACTCGGGGTCACGGTGCTGGTGTTATTGACCGGAAAATCGCCGTTGGATTTTTACGACGAAAACGAACAAACGTGGCATTGGCGGCAGTTCTTGCGGCTGCAACCGCCCTTAGAAGCGATAGTCGATCGCCTGTTAGCCATTCGTCCGATCGATCGGTACGCTTCGGCGAGGGAAGTGCTGGATGACTTAACTCCCCTCGCCCATGCCGCCACGCCCGCGGTTCCCGTGACAGTACCGCATCCCCTGCCAACTCCTGCCGTACCCGTTCCTTCCCCCACATCTACTGTCAAAACCGTCGTCGTTTCCCCCGCCGCACCGCCTTCCGTGACTCCACCCGTTGCCACCGTTCAACCATCGCCGTCCCCTCCGCTTCTCCAAAGTGCTGTCTTGCCTTTTCTGCAACGGATGGGGCGATCGTTTGCTGCCTTGGTGGTGTTGCCGTTTCGCCTCTTGCATCGCGTCTGGAAAACGATGACATTCGGCATCCGGGTTGCCAATTGGGTGACGGTGTGGACGTGGCGGTTGGCTATTGTGGCGGTGGGGGTGGCAATTGCGGCAATCCTTTGGAAACCCGATTTATTAAGCGCTCTCAAACCCATTCCCCGCCAACCCGAGACGGCGGAAACCGCGACGGTGGAAGATTGCTATACGGCGATCGAGCGATATGCCACTTCGGGATTTCCGGTTGCTTCGCTGTATGCCGAAGTTGATCGTCTCTTGTACGATCGCTTTCCCGAACTTCAAGGGCGATCGTTAACCGACAAACCCGACGACGCACCGTTTCGCGAAGCGTGGTGCGACATTGCTCAACAAGTTTTGGAGGCTGAAATCGGGCGATCGCCATGATTCTCAAAGCCGAATGACAAATCGTGCGATTTCGTGACAGTTGGGTCGGATGGCGAGATTAGTCTGCTGAGTGCAAGTTGCGACTTTGCTCCGCTCGGAATTGCGTTTCTTGGGAGTTCTGGGCGTACTGTTGCGCTCGATTTCGGGCGGTTTGATACCGAGAATCGTCTGGGGGAAGGGTTGCCATCAACTCCGATGCTTTTTGCCATTTGGCGGCAATTTCCAGCCATTGCGCCGTGGTTTGGGCGGTTTGACCTTCCCGAGAGGCTTGTTCGGCTAAGGCAACGGCGGCGGCAAACGGATCGGTAACGTTCGGCGTCGGCGTGGCGACAACGGGAATCTCGGTCGGGACTGGGGTTTCGGGTATGGGGGCAAACCACTGGCGATAGGCAAATCCTCCGAGAAAAAGGAGGGCTAAACTGATGCCAATTCCTCCGAGAATGCCTTGTTTAAAATAACTGTGCCGCAGGGGAGTCGGGGCTAGAGTTGTCGTGAAGATTTCCCGAGACCGCCGATCGTTCCGGGATTGCCAAGTGCTGCGAAGTTGCCGGAGGAGGTTGGGTTGGGCGATCGCGATTTTTTGCGACCACAGAAGTTGCTTGTCGGGATCGCGGCGAATTTCCTCCAACCACAGGAGTTGCTGTTCGCGGACTAGCCGACTGTTGATGTTGACGCGGCGAATGTTCCGAGGCGCGATCGCTTCTAGGATCTCGCGAATCCGCTGCACCAGCGTCGATTGCTCGAGTTGTTCCGCTTGGTTGGCTTCGCACAAAAGCTGCAACATTCCATCTTCAAACACGGCGCGAATTCTCACGCCGGAATCGGCTAATCGCTCGTTAAGCACTTGAACGAGCGCGACAATGCTGCCTTGCTGGGCTTGGTGCGCGATGGTATCGACGGGATTGACCATATGTAATAGGAAAAAATTGATCGCCTGCATCCGCAGACCGCGTAAATTCGATCTCAGTTAACCATAGATTAATGTAAAGTATCTTAGTCGTCCTTGACGATTGTTTCCCAGAAATTTCCCAACTTTCAACCCCAAATCTCCATTTCTGTCCGATAATTAAAACCTATTTATATAGGTATATCCGTTTAAAATCTAAATATCTGCGATCGAATGTTAACGGTTTTGGGAAACATTTCTCCTACGGGTTTACAGGGTTGGCGGGGCGTGGTACGATTTTGTCAAGTTATCGATCGTGTTTGGGTGGTTTGGTATAACTACTCGATGTCGATCGTTCCCTCAAAGTCTTACCCCACCGTTA
Source organism: Oscillatoriales cyanobacterium M59_W2019_021 (assembly GCA_015295945.1). Classification (GTDB taxonomy): domain Bacteria; phylum Cyanobacteriota; class Cyanobacteriia; order Cyanobacteriales; family Geitlerinemataceae; genus DVED01. Next base: position 13,973 of record DVED01000071.1, read on the forward strand.
AATTCCGCTCTACACTGGATATTCGCCATCGCCTTCGAGACATCCATTTTTTTTACCGTTTTTAGGGTCGGGTTGACAAAAATAGAAAAATGTGCAGGTACGACTCAACCCAATTGGAATTGACTGCCGTTATTGAGGTCTAACCCCACCACTCCAGTCACGATGCCGCCGAGGCGAATTGGGGTATTGCCGTTGACTTTCCGCAGTTGGTAGTCGGTGGCAGAGCCTTGCAGTTGGAGGCGATCAGTATTGCTACTGGGTAGAAAGCGCCATGTTCGTCTCCTAGTCGTAGCTTGGCGGAAATCAGCCGACTTTTTCAAATTCGCGAAAGGCTTACTGGCTCGGCATTTTGCATTTTGAATTCCGCGTAGCTTTACTAAAAATCTGCTGCGATCGGCGATTGACCCCTCAAAACCCGCCCCCCAATGTACCGCATCCCAACCAGAAGCACTATACACGGCGATCGCAACCCAAATCTGCCGTACGACCGATCTCCGAGTTGCCTCGAATGCGCCAAAATAAAAGCAGATAGCCAATTAAATTTTGGATTCACTGGGAATAACACCATATGAGTAATACCAGTAATTTTCGTCAAGCCATTCGGCAGGCGAACAGCCAGCCGTTAGTCGGCTCCAACGTCATCGCCAACGCCTTACCGTTTGTCGGCGGCGGATTGGTGCTGACGGCGATGGGAACTTACGGCGGTTTGCACGTTCTGCAAAACAACCCGGCAATCTTCATGCCTACCTTCTGGGTTGCCTTAATTGCCGAACTCGTTTTATTTTTCATCGCCCGTGGCGTCGCTGAAAAGGGCAACAACAGCACGGCACTGCCCTTACTGGCAACTTACAGCCTACTTTCCGGTTACACTCTCACCGGGTTGGTTGCCCTCGCCCTTTCCACCCCCGGAGTCGGTATTACTGGAATTGGGGTGGCTGCCCTCGGTTGCGGCATTACCTTCGTTGCCGCCCGTCAAATCGGGTCTAACCTCTCCGACGCCGATGGCATGGCACTGACGAAGACGGTACAGTTAGGGGTCATCGCTCTGCTGGTCGTTCTCGTCCTGCAATTTCTGTTTGCCATGTTTGGCGTCTTTACGCCAACTTGGTTGGAAATCGGCATTTCTGGCATCGGTGTATTCCTGTTTGCCGGGGTAGCGGTCGTGGATTTCTACATCCTGCCTCGCACGTATCGGGACGACCAATATCTGCCCGCCGCCCTGTCGATGTATTTGACCTACATCAACTTGTTCGTGTTCATCCTGCGATTGTTAATTGCCTTCAACAGTCGCGATTAAATTCGGAACCTTAACACACCAATCGAGAAGCCCGGTTTTGCTACAAAGCCGGGTTTTTTATTCATACGTTAGGCTTGAAAATGGTGAGATCGATATTGCAATCGATTCTAATCGAGAAGAGCGAGAGTTATGATAGCAGAATTCTGTCAATTGCCAAGCCTAAAATTAATAGATAGAAATAGATTGCCAAACTGTTATGCCATAGCAATGGCAGTCAATTCCAATGTCAGAATATGATGCCATGAGACAGGAAGCGAGGGCAATGTCTTGTCGAGAAAGACTGGAGTTAGATCGCAGTTTAGAAATGGGTTGGAAACTGTTTCCATGGGAGTGCAGGGCGCAATTTCGGATTGTTAGCGGTGTAGAAATTTTGTGTCTAACTTCTAGTCAAATGGAAAGTTTGTTTGCCAAGCATTCATACTTACAGGAACATTATCCTCAAATTGAGGCGATCGAAGACGATCCGATACCACAATTACTATGGTGAATTCATATCTATTCTCTAAACTTTAAATTGCTACATTCTGATAAACGGCAACTAGTCTCACAGTTAAACCGAGACTTGAAAGCTCGATCGTGCTATCCGGTCGATCGAACTCTCGCAAAAACCAACCTCCTTCGGATTTACAATAGTAAAGAATCTTCTTTTGATATTGGTCTACCATCAAATAGTCTTGCAATTCGGGAATCGATCGATAAAACGAAAATTTATCGCCTTGGTCGTAGTTGCGAGTAGACTCCGAAAGCACTTCAATAATCAGACAAGGATTGGTCAGTGCTTTTCCTCCTCGCTCTAAAGCCATCCATTGGGGTAGATTGGCAAGCATCAAATCTGGATAGACATATCGCTTATACTGAGGAATCCACAGCTTAATATCCGAAGCATATAGCTTGACGCCTTCTGGCAGTTGAGGTTTTAACTCCAAAATTAGATTGATTGAAATTTCATTATGTTCGGGGGACTCTCCTGCCATTGGTATAATTTCTCCATCGTGGTATTCGCTTCTGAATTCAGCGGTTTCTTCCAATTCCAGGTATTCTTCCACGCTGTAAAGTTTGGAAATTCCTAACATTGTCTTTTCTCGTGAGTGACGATCAGTAACATCTAGCATCGATCGCGCCGACGATCAACTAATTCTACAAGCCAAACTTAGACAATTGTAACAACCCGAAAGAGTTTGTACCGAATTCGTTTAAAATTTGTATGGATTTGCCCATCCAGATCTATTGCTAACATTTGAAAGGCGATCGCCGCTGTCGGAAAAATCGGAAGAAGATTTATGAAAAGCTTGTGGAACGATATCGAAGCGCAACACTATGCCGATGACTTAGCCTTGCGGGTTTATACCTCCCGCCTGTTGGGACGCGAACCTTCCCTCGTTCTCCACGGTGGCGGCAACACCTCCGTGAAAATCCGCGAGAAAAATATCGTCGGCGAAGAAGAAGATATCCTCTACGTCAAAGGTAGCGGTTGGGATCTCGCCACCATCGAAGCGGCTGGATTTTCCCCCGTTCGCATTCCCCACTTGCTGAAACTGGCGAAACTGGAAGCCCTCTCCGACCCCCAGATGGTCAACGAACTAAAAACCCAGATGACTCGCGCAAGCGCACCTTCTCCCTCCGTCGAAACCATTCTTCACGCCACGCTGCCTTATAAATACGTCGATCACAGCCACGCCGATGCGGTCATTACGATTACCAACACCCCCGGCGGATTCGATCGCATTCGAGAGATTTACGGCAATCGTGTAGTTATTATCCCCTATGTCATGCCGGGATTCGATCTGGCTCGATTGTGCGCCCAAAAATTTGGAGCCGAAGCCACGGAAACAACTGTGGGCATGGTGTTAATGAATCACGGCTTATTTTCCTTCGGAGAAACCGCTCGAGAGTCCTACGAACGCCACATCGAACTGGTTTCCCTCGCTGAAGATTACTTGCAAAAACACGGTGCTAGCAGTCCCCCTGCCGCCCAAGCAACAACTGCACCCGACGAAAAACCCCTGCGTCACACCCTCGCCGAATTGCGCCACCAACTCTCCCAAACCGCCGGATTTCCCGTCATCCTGGCAACCCACCGCACCCCCAAAACCCTCGCCTACGCCAACCGCGACGATATCGGCACGATTTCCCAACAAGGACCCCTGACGCCGGATCACGTCATCCGCACCAAGCGCATCCCTATGTTAGGGCGGGATATAGCGGCGTATGCTGACGCCTACAAAGCCTATTTCCAAGCCCATGCGACCGAGAGTTTAACGATGCTCGATCCCGCCCCCAGGGTGATTCTCGACCCAGAATTGGGGATGTGTACGGTGGGGCAAACGGCGAAACAGGCGCAAATTGTCGCGGATATTTACGATCGCACGATAAATGCGATCGAATCTGCCACAATTTTAGGCAGCTACCAAGCCCTTTCTCCCAAAGATATTTTCGCCGTTGAATATTGGGATTTGGAACAAGCCAAGCTGCGTCAAGGGGGCAAACCTCCGGCATTTACCGGGGAAGTGGCGTTAGTTACCGGGGCAGCTTCAGGAATTGGCAAAGCGTGCGTGGAGTCGCTCTTAAAACGGGGGGCTGCCGTCATCGGTTTGGATATTAATCCTCAAATTGAAACATTACAGTCTCGTCCCGATTTTTGTGGCATTGCCTGCGATGTTACCAACGAATCGGCAATTGTTGCGGCGTTAGAACGGGGAATTCAAAAGTTCGGCGGCGTGGATTTATTAATTCTCAATGCCGGAATTTTTCCCGCAGGTTGTCCGATTTCTAAATTGGGAAGCGACGAATGGCGCAAGGTGATGTCGATTAATCTCGATGCCAATTTAGTTTTGATGCGGGAGTGTCACCCCTTCCTAAAACTCGCACAAAAAGGCGGTCGCGTCGTCATCATCGGCTCGAAAAATGTCCCTGCACCAGGTCCCGGCGCAGCGGCTTATTCTGCCTCGAAAGCGGCATTAAACCAACTGGCGCGAGTGGCGGCGTTAGAATGGGGAAGTGATGGTATTCGCATCAATACACTACATCCTAACGCCGTTTTCGATACCGGAGTTTGGACGGAAGAAGTTTTACAAGCTCGTGCCAAACATTACGGTTTAACGGTAGAAGAATACAAAACCAATAATGTGTTGAAAGTGAAGGTAACGAGTCAGTCGGTGGCGGAGTTAGCAGCAGAAATGTGCGGCGATTTATTCGCGAATACGACGGCAGCGCAAATTCCAGTAGATGGAGGGAACGATCGAGTTATTTAGGTAATTGGTAATTGGGGTTTATAGTATAGTAGGGTGGGCAGCATTAGCGATTTAAGAATTGTGTAAATCTATGTCGTGTAGCTGCCCACTATTTAGTCTGATCGATCTACAATAATTCTTGTAGTCGCACATTCAATTTAAGATAATGCAATCTAATCCAAACTCGAGAACTGGAAGAATTGGTATAGCTGGCACACAACTTATTTTTGAAAGACTAGGTTGTATTTTTCGCGAGTAACCGACAGAAGATTATGGAATTGATGCCCATGTTGAATTTATTGAAAATGGTAAAGCAACTGGAAAGTTAATTGCCTTGCAAATTAAATCAGGAGATAGCTGGTTTAAAGAAAAAAAGGAGACAATATAAAAAAAATGAATTTGAGTTGTAGAAAATTAATTAGTTCATTAGAATAGGTTCAAAAGTGAGGATAATGACGATCGCGAAAACCCAAAAACTCAATACCACGATCGAAGACTATCTCGAATTTGAGGTCAACTCGGACGAACGGCATGAATATATCATCTGAATATAATGGTTTAGCTTCTAGCCTGGTGTTGGCATCCATTTCCGTTGAGATTTGTTTAGCCGATCTTTACGAAAGTATTGAGTTTTAGAGACTCTGAGAATGGAAAATCGAAATTCTTCAGTTTTCTCGGATCGTTCGCGACATCTCTAGAAAATTGAAATAACCTATAGCCAATCCCCAACGATCGATCGTGTTTAGACTTCTTGTTTTCCTAACCATTTTCGGACTGAGTTGGATAAATATTCCCAGTTCGATCGCCCAATCCCCAGAACCCGCCTCGCCAGATACGGGAACTCCCGAGGGTCAGCAAGGGGTGGGAGGCACTCGTCCCGAAACCCGTTGTCCGGATGCGGAGGGCAAACCCTTAACAGTACTGGTTCAGGGTCGCGGACAAGATATCACTCGCGAGGAAAATCCCGTTATTTGGGTGTACGTTCCCTATGCTGCGGGAAAGATCGGTTATCTCGAATTTTCGTTGCACGATCGCCCCGTAACGCAAACCTTCTACCGCACGGCGATCGAAGTTGCCGACAGTCCCGGACTGGTGAAAATTCCCATTCCGTATTCCTTGACGCCAAATACAACCTATCGCTGGTACGTTAAACTGTACTGCCAATCCCATCAACCGGGAGACAATACCAAATACTATTACCTGCAAAATTGGATGCAGTACCGACCCGATGCCCCCACGGAAACGAGTTGGTACGATCGCATTGCCCAAATGGGCGATCGATATTTCGCCGATCCCGACAACCCCCAACTCCAAGCAGAGTGGCAGGATTTGTTAGCGTCGATCGGTTTACCGGAATGGATCTCGCAAGTTCCCCTTGCCCATCCTCGATTCGTTCCACCCGACGAAAGCAAGTGAATCCTGCTGTGACCAATATCACAACGAGATTTGCGTCAAGTCACTGTTACATTAATTTACATTACGTTATATTTGTTAACAACAAAGCAAAACACACACACGGAAAACGCACGATGTATACCACAGTTAACGAAGACGGCATCCTCAACAACTACGCCACCGAACCCCAAATGTACTACGCCGAGTATCCCTCACCCGAACAACAACGTCGCTACGCTCAACTCGGCGGACTAGCTGCTCTGTTAGTTAGTGCCGTGATTTTGACAGCAGTCTCTGTTAGTTCTATTGTCTAAAGATTTAATCGAACACCAAGATCCTGTTACGAAGTCTTTTCCTCTATCGTTTCGCCTCGGTTACCGCCGAGGCGTTTTTTTGTCAGTTGGGTCATGAGTCATCTGTTTTCTTGTGAATTTAGCTATCAGACGATCGATCGCCCGGACGGAAAAATTGTTGTAAAATTTCTCCAGGAGATCGATCCCAAGTATCGATATGTTCGTAAATCGTTCCCTCAGAATCGAGTTTGTAGGTCGAATAGCCGTTAAAGAAAATCTTAGCTTTCCAAGGAACTCGTAAAGTCCCCCGTACCGTCCAGTTTGCCAGAATGGTATCCTCTGCCGATCGATCGACCGAGTGTAAATCGAAGAAGATTTCCGTAAAAAAGAGCCGAGCGTGAAAGCGCAGCGTCCAGAAAATAATTCGATAGTTCAATTTGCCCTTAAACCGATTGACGGGATCTTTAAATTCGATATTGCGAGTGTAGATCTCGTAAGAAATATCGCGATCGAACAGGGTTGGCAAATCGTGCTTCAGTGTTTCGATAGCAGCATCAACGGTCGAGTCTAAAGTTGCGGACATAACAGTTGCCAATTCAATTCTCTATGGGTTATCAATTCAGGATTTTCCCCTTACGTCTTCACCTCCTCAGCCCCTCACCCCCACTTGTCCCAACTCCATACAACTGCCCTAACGTGCGGGGATCGGTTCGCTTTCGAGGTAAGATCGGAACGATTGAAAGATGAAAGACTTATGCTCAAACGACTTGCTGCCATCCTTCTCGTTCTGTTTAGCCTCACCCTCACCAGTTGTTCGGTGTCCCCCACCACCGGACTCAAAGCCTACGTAGACGACTATGACGGCTATGAATTTCTTTATCCTAATAGTTGGATCGAAGTCAACGCCACCAACCTCGAACCCGACGTCATCTTTCACGACTTAATCGAAAGTTCGGAAAACGTCAGCGTCATTCTCAATCCGTTACCGAACGATAAAACCCTCGCCGATCTCGGCACGCCAACGGACATCGGATACAGACTCTCCAAAAGCGCGATCGCTCCTCCAGGTTCTAATCGCCAAGCCGAACTCACCAATGCCGAACAGCGCGAATTCGACGGCAAAACCTACTACCTCTTAGAATACGACGTTAAACTTCCTCAAGGAGAGCGACACAACCTCGCCAGCATTGCCATCAGTCGCGGTCAACTGTTTACACTGAACGTTTCGACTACCGACAAACGCTGGTCTAAGATGCAAGAGCAGTTGAAAGCCGTGGCGAATTCATTCCACGTTTACTAGAAATACTGCGTTAGAAAACGGCGATCGCGATGACAATTCCCTTACTCATTCTGGCATCGGCTTCTCCGGCACGCCGCCAACTCCTCAAAAGTGCGGGGATCGATCCCATCGTTTGTCCCAGCGATTTGGACGAGTCCCAAGTGCAACTCGGCAATGCCGTGGCACTGGTTCAAACCTTGGCACAGCTTAAAGCCGAAAGTATAGCCGATCGCATCCGAGACGGGAAAGTTCCGCCATTGTGGGAGGAAGACACTCCACCACCCGAATCGATGCTAATTTTGGCGTGCGATTCGATGTTGCAGTTGGGAGATGAAATTTTCGGCAAACCCGCCAATGAAGGGGAAGCGATCGCGCGTTGGCAGCGAATGCGCGGACAAGTTGGCGATTTATATACCGGACATGCTTTAATCGATTTGGCACGCAATACCACGTTGGTCAACTGTCAAGTGACGCGGGTTCATTTCGCACCCGTTACCGATCGCCAAATCGCAGCCTACGTCGCCACCGGAGAACCCCTGAACTGCGCCGGATGCTTTGCGATCGACGGCAAAGGCGGTTTGTTCGTGGAAAAACTGGAAGGGTGTCACACCAATGTTATCGGTTTGAGCTTGCCGTTGTTGCGGCAAATGTTATCGGAATTGGGCTACGAACCGACGGATTTTTGGCGATCGACCTTTCTGGGTTAAGAGGTTGTCGATCGACTCTTTCTTCAGAACGATCGGAGTTCCCAAATCGGCAGGCAATGGCAAATTGGAGATTGCCCGTTGAGGAAAAATCTCAATCGTTTCCGCCATCGCTTGCCCTACTAGCGACTAGCAAATACTGTCCGCAGAACGCCACAATTCTCGATCGTACAGACAGTTCAAAATCTGGTCGATCTGGTGATATAACGTCAAAGTTTTCTGATATTATGTAGCCATTACCCGTTAGTGATTGGCAATAGAATCGGTGAAGGGAGTTGCTTTTGTTCCCTTTCCGGTTCTCATTTCTTCTCGAGAGCAATTTGCGTGCGTTTTTTCGAGCAAATTTTTTTCCTCTACACCCATTTTTCATAATTTCGCAACATTTATGAAATCCAAACTCTGGTCTTCTCTTTTCGCTCTGGGTGCGACCTTGGTATTAGCAGAGCGGGCGATCGCCTTTTCCCCCAATTCTGCTAACCGAAACACAGAAATCGTCCAGTCTCAACTGCCAACCGACGCACAACTCGTTAACAGTTTCCAACTGTTTGGCGAACCGACGATGTGTCGGGGGTTTAGTTTGCCTGCTTTTGCCGTCAGTTCCGACAGTCAATCTTTTGCCGTAATGGCACACGGTTTCACAGAACGATTGTGCGGTGGCGGCGAAAGTAATTTGACCTTGTGGAACCTGGCAACGGGCAAAAAAATTAAAACGTTGTTAGAAGGAGGCGTGGGTGAAGCCTTCTTGATGTCTCCGCCTTTCAATGAAGCCGAACCGAACGATATTACTGCTTTAGCGGGAGACTTAGCGCACGATTTAGTCTTTACTCCCGACGGCAAAATGTTAGTTGGGGCGCTATCAGAAATGACGATTAAACTTTGGGATAGCAAAACTGGGGAAGTTCTGCAAACGTTATCGGGACATCGAGCGGCTGTTCGATCGATCGCCATCACTCCCGACGGTCAAACCTTAATCAGTGGCAGTTCCGATAAAACCATTAAATTCTGGGATTTGAAAACTGGAAGAGTCACTCGAACGCTAACTGAAACTTATGGCATTCAAGAAATTATTCTCTCGCCCGACGGTCAAAGTCTCCTCAGTATTGCCAACGACAACGAATTCGATCCAACCGATGCCAAAATTAATTTGTGGGATGTTAAAACGGGCAAACTTATTCGCGATTTTTACCCCTCCCGCGAGGTCTTGAGACCCATTATTTTCAGTCAGGATAGCAAAACGATTATCAGTGCGAGTCCGGACAATAGCATTAAATTGTGGGACGCTCGCAAGGGCATCCGCATGCTAACCTTAAAGAGTCATACCGATCGCCTCCACTGGCTCGCTACGACACCAGACGGTCTTTTCTTAGCCAGTAGCAGCTATGACGGTCAGGTCAAACTGTGGAATTTTCCCGATCGAAAATTTATTCGGACGATTCCCATAGAAACAGGCTTTGCGCTTTTAAAGTTTAGTCCGGATGGCAGAATTTTGGCGATCGGAACGGGTGGGGACGTACAATTGTGGAATTGGCGCATTCCCGAAAAATATCATTCGATCGCGGGTGATTGGGCGCTAGACTTTACCCTAGACGGACAAACCGTACTGGTTAACAATTCGGCAACCTTTAACATCGACGTTTGGCGGTATCGAAAATAGGAAGAGAGCTTTCTTGAGCGGGGGAAGCCGGGGAAGCCGGGGAAGAAGAAAGCAAAAGCGCGAAAGCGCAACTAGCAATTATAGCAGTCGCCATACCAGTTAGGACAAATTTGGGGTAGGGGCGAAGCATTTGCCCGAAAGCCTCATACACGAACCCATAAGAATTCTGCAAATGCTTCGCCCAATCTTCATGTCCTAATCGAAGTGGCGACTGCTATACAAACCCCAAACCCCAAACCCCCAACACCAAATGACCAATGACAAATCACCCGTTACCAGCGATTTTCTAGAGAGCGATCTTCTCGACCAGAACGATTTTCAAAAGAGCGATCCTCTTCCAACGAACGTTCTTCTTCTAACGATCGATCGTCTAAAGGTTGCTGCCTCAACCAATCCCGCCCTACCTGAATGGTAATATCGGAATTGATCGCTCCGGTACTCTCGATGCGAACTTCTCCAAGTCCCAATTCTTGCTGAAGGGCTTCGGCACTGTCGATATCTCCCTGTTGGGCGACGATGCGGGTGATTGCCAGGGGTTCTGTCCATGGCTGGTCAACCGTAATATTCTGATATCCCTCTTTTTCCAATTGCAGGACTAAATTATCGATCGCCCCCGGTTCGTCGGTACTATCTTGAATAGCAATGCGGATATAAGAATCGTCGGTTTTCCAAACTTTTCTGCCCCGATAGCCGCGATCGAAATGCTCCGCCATCATTTCATCGATCTGTCCGTAATTCGGCAGCCAGTAGCTCGGATCGTTGGGAGTTACAGGAGAATTAAACTCTCCGGGCAACATCAACATTTGCGTATTTTCGCGAGAAATATTCGAGGCAAATCCGACCAGTGCCGCGATCTCTTCCAAACTAAGATTGGTATCGATATATTCCTGAATCACCGACAGAATTTGAGGGAGTTTCACCACCGTTCCCGGACTGAGGGTTTGTTCCATCAACGCTCGCATAAAGGTTTGCTGGCGCTGGATGCGACCGATATCGCCCAAGCCATCGTAGCGGTAACGCAGGAATTGCAAAGCTTGTTCGCCGTTGAGGCGCTGTTCTCCTTCTTTAAGATCGATATACAGGTGCTGGGTTTGGTCTGTATATTTCATGTCCTTGGGAACGTAGACCGTCACCCCTCCGAGGGCGTCGATCAGTTTTTCCACCGCCATGATATTAATCCGCACGTAGCGATCGATCCGCACCCCATCCAACAATCGGCTCAGGGTTTTCGCACTCAGTGCCGGACCGCCAACGCGATTGGCTTCGTTGATTTTCGTTTCCCCAATGCCTTCCACCCACGCATAAGTATCGCGGGGCACGGACAGCAGAGAAACCTTCTGGCTTTTGGGATCGAACCGCACCAGGAGCATACTATCCGACAACCCTTCCAGGGAGTTGACGGTCGGATCGTAACCCGACTCGGTCAGCGGCAAATCCAGATCGGACGAAAGCACCTTCGTCCCCAAAATGAGGATATTCACCGGTCGAGTCAGTTCCGGCAGCCGCAGGTTCATTTTGGCAATATCATCTTTGCTGAAAACGGCTTGTTCTTCCGGAGTTAACCGGGACTGCATCAGCGGCGTACTCGATAGGGAAACGGCAAATAACGCACCAGCCGTTGCCGAAATCATCGCCACGCCACCTAAGCCTAAACCCAGTCCCAACCAGCTTTTCATACCGAATTTAGCTATTTTAGGGGGAGATGCTGGAGATTGCGGAGATGGGACACGAGATTGAGAGTGACGGTTTTGAACTGGCACTGGATTCCTCACACGCGATAAACTTGAAAACGTTGGTTGATAGGAGCCTCGCTCCGACTTAAGGCAGACGATCGCCGATCCGACTGATTCCCGGCAGCCAGAGGGGTTTATTCCGCCACAGACGCACCATGAGACCGAAGTTGACGACAAAATACGTGGTCGTCAGCACGCTATTGGCGATCCACAAGGGAAGATTCGGCAATTCCGAATACTGCACGCCCGTTCCTAACAAAATGTAACCTGAAAGCCACATTAACGCTAGAGCGATCGCCAAACGACCGATCGATTTCTCCTGCGGCGTTCCTTTGCCCCGAAACAACATCCACCACGCCGGGAAAAACCCGAACACGGGGATCAAATAGATAAACAGTGTCACACGGTTTAATTTGTCATTTGGTATTGGGGGTTTGGGGTTTGGGATTTGGGGTTGGTTATTTGTCATTCGTCATTTGGGGTTTGGGGTTGGTTAGTTGTTAGTTGTTAGTTGTTAGTTGTTTCTCTCCCCCTGCTTCCCTTGCTCCCCCTGCCTCCCCTGCTCCCCCTGCTCTTTTGATCCGGAACTTCCTCACCTCCTCACTCAGGCACTGTCCACCACGCCAGGGCGTAGGGTTGGGTGGGTTCGTTAACTTGTCGGCGGTATTCGACGCGGATTTTGTAGCGTCCGGTGGCGGGGATTGGGTGGAAGATGTGTTCGACGCTATCAACGGAACTGGTAGAAGACCAAATGCTGTTGGTGGGGTCGTCTTCGTCGGCGGGCATCAGATAGAGGTTGAGATCGTTCAAACCGCGATCGCGAAAGGTTTCCCCCTCATCGTACTCCCCATTTTGGTTGGTATCCTCGAGATCGACAATGCGATCCCAAGCGAGGGTCGCGGCGACGAAACTGCCCTGTTTCAGGGGCGCTTCGATAATGTAATCGCGATACTCCGTGGCGGTGACTTCGCCGTAGTTCCAGCCGATGGTGGGAACGGGATCGGTGGGTTTCCACTGACCGGGACTGAACTGCTGATAGGCGCGGAAGGCGTTGAGGTGTCCGGTTCCCATGTCGCCGTTGAGGGGAATTTCGGGATCTTGGAAAGCGTCCGATTCCAGCCAGTTTTTGCCGCTTTTATCGATAATCGTGCGAGTCATACCTTGGCGCAAGCCATTGCCGCCATCTTGTACTTTATCGGCAGCGTTGAGCAGAACGGCTTTCATCACCTCGTGACGGCGGGCGTCGGGGCTCCAGTTGGGTTGTGCGGCACTGAGTTGACGATCGCCGTATTCTTGTAATAAGGCAACCGTGGCGACGACGTGGGGTGATGCAAAGCTGGTTCCCGTATTTTGGGAAACGCTGCCATCCTGGTTGAGCAAATCGACATTGCGACCGGGGGCGAGCAAACTCACCAAGCGGCGTCCGTCGATGTTGGTTTCTAGTCCCACTAAGCGACTGTCGGCTCCGGTGAAGACGCTGCCCAGGTTGGAAACGTCTACGTAGCTGAAGACCCCATCTTGAATGCGGCTGAAAGCAACGTTAACCCCGTTGAAGTTATCGGTAGGGATGGGAATGCCGCCCGTGCCTTGGTTTCCGGCGATCGAATACAGAACGTTATGCACCCGTGCCGACCAATCCACGCACAGGGTCAGCAAGGCGTTGCCGTCGAGTTGGGCTTCGGGTCGGGGATCGAGGGATAGGGGTTCGCCAAAGCTGAAGTTGATCGCTCGCACGTCGTTGCCATTTTGCAGGGCGACGTGTTGGGTGGTCAGACATTCTTGAGCTTGGCGGTTCGTACCCATATCCAGGGCGGCGCCAGCGGAGTAGAGGCGAGCTTCCGGGGCGACTCCCGGTGCGGCTTTGGCTTCGCTAATCATCACCCCGGCGACATTTTGGGCGTGACCGTCGAGGTTGGTATCGCTTTGGGCGCGGCTGTTGCGAAAAAAGACCCCCGTCGGTGCGGTGCCGCGATCAGGTGGGGTATCCTTATCTAACCCGAATTTGGCGGGTCTGCCAATTTCCACTTGTCCGATGGCGATTTTGCGACCGAGGAGATTGTAGGGTTCCTCGTGCAGGCGCAGGGCATCGATTCCCGCTTCGCCAACGGACGTTCCCACATCTCGAGAGGTTAGGGAAACGGCGAATCCGGGAGTGGGAGCTAAAGTGCCTATCAGACCGAAGGTACTGGCGATCGAAGCGAGTTGGCGCGCGATTTTGAGTTCAATCAATGGGATTTCTCCAAGGCGATCGACGATCGAAAATTCGATGAAATATCGGTAAAACCTGTTAAGAACTATACAGAATTTGTTAAAATTTTCTAAAGATTTATTGTTGTCCGCATGCCGGGGAGACCGTATAGATTATGACCACCCAATCGAAAAAGCCGATCGTTGTGTCGCCATCGATTCTTTCAGCCGACTTCAGCCGTCTGGGAGACGAAATTCGAGCAGTAGACGAGGCTGGGGCGGACTGGATTCACGTCGATGTCATGGACGGTCGCTTTGTCCCCAACATTACCATCGGACCGCTGGTGGTACAGGCAATTCGCCCGATTACCACCAAGCCTTTAGACGTTCACTTGATGATCGTCGAACCCGAAAAGTACGTTGAGGATTTTGCCAAGGCGGGTGCAGACATCATTTCCGTTCATGCCGAGCATAATGCCTCCCCTCACCTGCACCGCACCCTCGGTCAAATCCGGGAGTTGGGCAAGCAAGCAGGCGTCGTTCTCAATCCTAGCACTCCTTTAGAGTTGATCGAATACGTGCTGGAATTGTGCGATCTGATCTTGATTATGAGCGTCAACCCCGGTTTCGGCGGTCAGAGTTTCATTCCCGGCATCGTTCCCAAAATTCGCCAACTGCGCCAGATGTGCGACGAACGGGGTCTCGATCCCTGGATTGAAGTTGATGGCGGTTTGAAGGGGAACAATACCTGGCAGGTGTTGGAAGCGGGTGCTAATGCGATCGTTGCGGGTTCGGCAGTGTTCAACGCGCCGGATTACGCCGAAGCGATCGCCGGTATTCGCAATAGCAAGCGTCCCCAACCGGAATTAGCCACGGTGTAGTTCTCTATACTGAACTTTTGAGATCGAGTCCGATCACCCGAGCGCCGAGATATCATCTCGGCGCTTTGCTGTTTGGGGTTTGTTATTGGTTAACCTGCTCCCCCTGCTCAAGAAAGCTCCCCCGACTTCCCCGGCTCCCCTGATATCCCGTTCGCCGACGCGCCAACGGCTAGCGCGGTCGAACGAAGGGTACTATGATGAATGAGAAAATCGGAAGGTTTCCGCTGAGAATGCACGCAAATGACAGAATATAATGTTTATGGCTTAGGAAATGCCTTAGCCGATATCGAATTTGAAATTAGTGTCGATCGCCTGCAAGAATTAAAGATCGAGAAAGGGGTGATGACGCTGATCGATGCCGATCGCCAACACGAAATTTTGGATCGGTTGAGCGATTTGTCTCCCAAGTTGAGTTGCGGGGGATCGGCAGCCAATACGGCGATCGCCATCAGCCAATTTGGCGGTCACTCTTTTTACTCTTGCAAAGTGGCTAACGACGAGACGGGACAAGTTTATCTCGAAGATCTGATTCGTAACGGCGTTGATAGCAATTTACTGTTGACCGATCGCCCCGATGGGGTGACAGGAAAGTGTATTGTTTTTGTCACTCCAGATGCCGATCGGACAATGAATACCCACTTGGGCATTTCGGCGGAGTTTTCCCCCGAAGAACTGGTTCCCGAGGCGATCGTCAAGTCGCAATACTTGTATGTAGAAGGGTATTTAGTCACGTCACCAACTGGGAGAGCGGCGGCAATCCGCGCCTGTGAAATCGCTCGAGAGGCGGGAGTCAAAACCTCTCTTTCTCTGTCCGATCCCAATATGGCTGAATTTTTTAAAGATGGCTTGTTGGAAATGATCGGTTCGGGTATGGATTTTATTTTTTCCAACGAAAGCGAAGCGTTGAAATTGGCAAAAACTGAGGATATGTCTGAGGCGATCGCTTACTTAAAATCTCTGGCTAAAGGATTTGCAATTACGCGCGGACCGTCGGGTTCTTTAATTTTCGATGGCGAGGAAATGCTGGAAATTCCTCCGGTGAAAGTCGAGGCGATCGATACAGTTGGTGCGGGCGATATGTATGCGGGAGCTTTTCTTTATGGCATTACTAACGGGATGAATTTTACCCAAGCTGGGAACTTAGCGTCTCGAGCTGCGGCTAAACTCGTGACCTCCTTCGGTCCGCGTTTGCATATTGCCGAAACTCGAAAACTTTTGGAAGTTGGGTAATGGGTAATTGGTGATGCGTTTCGTTCCTAAACACACTCTACCTACTAATGAATAACCAAGAAAAATAACGCATGACTCCTGCAAGTTTGCCGCCGATCGTTGAGCAAATGTTGCAACCGACATTTTATCCGCATTCAGTTGTGGAACCTATTCGTTTGTTGCAAACTCACATTTCTTTTATTTTGCTGACGGGAGACTATGTTTACAAAATCAAAAAGCCCGTTAACTTCGGCTTTTTAGATTACTCGAGTTTGGAAAAACGGCAGCATTTTTGCCAGCAAGAATTGGAGATGAACCAACGGGGAGCAGGCGAAATTTATCTGGAGGTGTTGCCGATTTCTCAACGGGGGGAAGAGTTTGTGTTGGGAAGTTCGGAAAATATCGTCGAGTATGCGTTAAAAATGCGCCAGTTTCCCCAAGAAAATTTATGGACGAGTTTGTTTGATCGCGGGGAATTGAGCGATAGTCATTTGGAAGAGTTAGGGAGAACGATCGCCCGATTTCATGCCGAATCTCCCACGGATGAGTATATCCAAAGTTTCGGTTTACCCGATCGTATTCGCGAGGCGATCGAGGACAATTACCGAGCCACAGAACTCTATATCGGTAGGGTACAAACGAGACAGCAATTCGAGGAAACCAAAGCTTTTACTGATCGCTTTTTTCGGGAGAATCGAGATCTGTTCGATCGTCGCATCGCTGCGGGGAAAATTCGCGCCTGTCACGGCGACTTGCACTTGAAAAATATCGCCACTTGGCACGATAAAATTATTCTCTTCGATTGCATCGAATTTAACGAACCTTTCCGATTGGTGGATGTCATGTACGATGTGGCATTTGTCGTCATGGATTTGGAGGCGAGAGATCGCTCAGATTTGGCGAATATTTTCCTCAATACTTACGTTGAAGAAACCGGAGATTGGGAAGGGTTGCAAGTTTTACCGCTTTATCTGTGTCGGCAAGCCTACGTTCGGGCAAAAGTGACCTCGTTTCTGTTAGACGATCCGGGAATTTCTGAGGAAGAAAAACAGAAAGCGAGCCAAAGTGCGGCAGATTATTATCACTTAGCTTGGCAGTACGCTCGACCCCGCCAAGGGCGATTTATCGTGATGTCGGGGTTATCTGGTGTGGGGAAAAGTACCGTGGCGGGTTGGGTGGCGCGTCGTTTGGGTGCCGCACGCATTCGATCGGATGCGGTCCGCAAACACTTGGCGGGAATTCCGTTAGATCGACGGGGGGAGGCAGCCATTTATTCGGAATTCATGACGCAACAAACCTACGATCGCCTGTTGGAATTGGGGCAACTGTTAGCCGCTAAAGGATGGTCGGTTATTTTAGATGCGAAATTTGATCGCTCAGTGTGGCGCAAACGGGCGATCGAATTGGCAACTGCTGCCAATCTGCCAATTCGCATTCTCCACTGTCAGGCACCGCCGGAGGTGTTGCGCGATCGCCTCAACCGCCGTACCGGGGATATTACCGACGCCACCGCCGATTTGCTCGATTCCCAACTCGCCGCCGCCGAACCCTTCGACGAAAGCGAACGAAATTACGCGATCGCCATAGACACGACCCAACCCTTAGCGGCACAATTAGAAAGTCTGTTATCGCTCTGAAATTGGAAATATTACCTGTCAGAGTAACCCCCACCTAAAGGATGGGGGATCGGGTAGACAACCAACTGCCGGAATCTGACTACACCTGCTTAGCCTAATCCTGGTACGTACTTCCGGATATTTCGCGCTTTCCGGACTATCTACAAACCCGTGTTGTCGGGTGTGGGGTAATGCTCAGACATCTTGGATTAGGTGGTGGAGCGGAAAATGCGGTCTTGGGGAGCAATTTTCCAAGACAGGCGACGGGATTTATCCCAAATACAGGTTTCGAGAGTTCCTGGGTTATACCGCTAAAAACTCTCCCCCTTGTTAAGCCGTCCTCGAAGAACGGGGTTTCAAACCCAAGGAGTTTTGATGACTCAGGCAGAAGATAATTCAAATCACGACAATTCCAACGACGCGCAATCGGTGTCGCCTTCGTTAACGACGACATCGGGGTTGATCGGATTGCAACTCGGTGCCCTTTTCGCCCTCAGCTTTTCCTTAATCGGTTACCCCATTGCCTTAAGTTTATTCCTCGGCACGATCGCGGGGGTAGCGATCGCCGCATTGGTGAAGTGGTGGCAAATCGACGATGACGAAGAAGAAGCCCTCAAAGTCTCCTTCTCTGATGAAGAAATTTACGGCTTGCGGAAACGCAACCGCCGCTCCCGACAAAAACGATATTTGGAGATGCGCAATCGCTATCGCACCCGTCGCGAACGCAAAGCACTCACCAGTATGTTTTTCGAGACGGGCGGAAATCCCAACTTGTCTCCAACGGGTTCGCCAGGGGGATCGCCACCACCCACTGCCGAAGGTGAAGGCGATCGCGAAGAAGCTTAAAGTGGATGAAGAGATGAGGAGAAAATGGGGGTGAAAAACACCCATTACCGATTACCCATTACCCATTACCATTCTCATGTTTCTCTTCCTCTCCAAATTCTTACCCCTCTTCGTCTATCCTCTAGGATTGACCTGTTTGCTCACGATCGCCGCGTTGGTGCTGATGTGGAAGCGTCCTCGGTGGGCGGCAATTGCCCTTTCCGTGGCGTTGACGGTGCTGGTGTTGGCGGGTAACGGATGGGTGTCGTCGGCATTGGCGCGATCGCTCGAACGGCAACACCTGCCCGCCGCAGAAGTCCCCACCGCTCAGGCGATCGTCATTTTAGGCGGGGCAACTCGATCGCCCGAACCCCCTCGTCCGTGGGTGGAAGTCAACGAAGCGGGCGATCGCCTCCTCTACGGTGCTAAACTCTATCGCGAAGGCAAAGCTCCTGTTGTCATTCTCTCCGGCGGTCGGATCGACTGGCAAGGACCTGGACCTTCGGAATCGGAGGATATGGCAGTACTCCTGGAACCGATGGGGGTTCCGGCATCCGCCATTTTGCAAGATCCCACCTCGTTGAATACGCGGGAAAATGCGGTGAATGTCAAACGCATCTTGGAAGAAAAAGGGATTCGGCAAATTTTACTAGTCACCTCAGCAATGCACATGCCGCGATCGGTTCTGATTTTCCAACGCCTCGGCATCGATCCCATCCCCGCACCCACGGATTTTCTCACCGACGATCTCGGCGAAATTGTGACGGGTTGGCAAGATGTCGTTCTCAATTTAGTCCCCGATGCCGACTCGCTTTACCTTTCAACTCGGGCGATGAAAGAGTATATCGGGATTATCATTTATCGCCTTCGCGGTTGGGCGTAAATCAGTCGCACGACAAATGCGCGTTGTCATTTCCATCATTAATTATCGAACTCCCGATCTGACTTTAAACGGTTTGCGTTCTTTGTCATCGGATATCGATCTCGATCGGGATTTCGTCGTGGTGGTGGATAATGCTTCGGGAGACGATTCGGTCGATCGAATTGAAGCGGCGATCGCCCACAACCAATGGCAGCCATGGGTTCGCGTTTTTCCCTCCCCCGTTAACGGCGGTTTTTCTGCCGGACATAACCTGGTTTTCCAACAGTTTCCTGCCGATGCTTATCTGTTACTGGGCAGCGATACGATCGTCCGTCCTGGGGCAATTTCAACCCTAAAAAATGCCCTCCAAAGCGATCCTAAAGTCGGTTTAATCGGTCCGCGATTGGAAGCGTTGGATGGCACGCCCCAAATTAGTTGTTTCTGCAATCGATCGCCCATCGGTGAATTTCTCGACGCCGCTTCCACCGGAATTTTGACCCGATTTCTCAAAGCTTACGATATTCTCATTCCCGTTTCGGATGTGCCGATCGAAGCCCAATGGATTAGTTTTGCTTGTGTCTTGATTCGTAGCGAAGTTATCCAACAAATTGGTAAAATGGATGAGGGATATTTTCTGTATTTTGAAGATATCGATTACTGCCGCAGAGCCAGAGCGGCGGGTTGGCACATTCGCTACATTCCGACAGCAAAAGTGGTGCATTTCAAAGGCGGTAGCGGTGCGGTACAAGCTAATCGGAGAAACCGACAGCGATTGCCGACTTACTACTACGCTTCGCGATCGCGGTATTTTGCCAAATTTTACGGCAGAATGGGATTGTGGGGGGCAAATAGCTGTTGGCTAGCTGGACGAACGATCTCCTGGATGCGAGAAATTATAGGCAATAAAATGCCTCACACTTGCGAGGGTGAGGCTTGGGATATTTGGACGAACGGACTCCATCCGATGAAAGCCAATTGTTACCACGAAGATTGAAAGGCGATAACATTTTGTTGGCTGAATGGGTGACGCACGATCCCCCTAAATCCACGCCATTTGCTCCACTTGGGGAAACCCCAAGACCGCAATGGCTCCCCTTTATCAGGGAAACTTTTAACCTCTAAATTCTCAGTTTATCCATCAGATTCTAAGTGAGAAGCGGACATTTTTTCGTGTTGACGGCGACTCGCGCGAGCGCGACGATAGCCGTAAATCCCGAGCAGAACGATCGCCAAATACGGACTGAAACTCAACGCCCAAATTCCCATTTTTAACAGCGTAAAAGTTAGATTTTTAACCGCACTGGTGGCATCTTCCCAAGTTTCTTTAAATTGCAAAGGAACGGGGCGCTTGAGTTCGGGGGTGCTGGCGGCAGGGGCTTCCAAATTTAAATAAATTGTCGCGTAAGAAATTTGAGTTTGCAAATTTTTTTGCTGCGCGTCAATTTGCTCGATCGACTGGCGAATCGTACTCAATTCTCGGGCAACATTGAGCACTTCCGCCACCGATCCCGATCGTTGTTCCATAATCTTCAGCAACAGTTCTTCCTGTTTCCGCAGGTTGCGCAATCGTGCCTCGAGATCGACCAATCGATCGGAAACATCTTCCGCCGTTCGCGATTGACTTTTCACCGTTCCCATCTGGGCAAATTGTTGTAAAGTCGCTTCCAATTTGCTTTGGGGAATGCGAATTTGCATCGACACCGTTTGCAGTCCATTGCGACTGTCCGAGCGATTGTCTTGGAGATCGATAAAATAGCCTTGCTGCTGTTTGATAATTACCGACACTGCCGAGACAACTTCATCGCTGGATTCGACAATTAAGGTCAGTGCCGCTTTTTGGATTAAGTTGGGAATGGGTGCGGGGACTTCAAGAGTGGGATTTTCAACGGCTGTACTTCCCGATGCGTCGGCAGGTGCTTCGGCAGATTGCTCCGGAGCAGCGGTTTTTGCCAGTTCTTGCATATTTTGAACGGAGACGGGTTGGTTGCCGCAACTGGCTAAGGCGAGGCAAGAGACGAAACCGAGAACGCACCAACGGATCGATACTCCCAAAGGGAGTCGCTTACGCGATCGGGCGTTAGAATTGCAGTGAGAGGAAATCATAATTCATGCCATGGGGTATGTTGCCTCTAGGGTATCTTCGAGATGGAGAGATTGATCGACCGATACCAAAATTGAAACGGAAAATTGGGTAATGGGTAATGGGTAATTGGAGATACGAGCTTTCCTAACGCTCGTCAATTTCTAACCTCTCCTGCAACTCCTGCAACTCCTTCTTAAAAAATGTTACTAGAATTAGCCATTGGCGATGCTTACGGTGCGGGATTCGAGTTTGCCGACGAGATGTTATCGGCGAACGATTTGAGCGGTTACGTGCAGCATCCGCGATCGTTTTTTCAAGCGGAACGGTATACCGACGATACTCAAATGAGTTTGGCAATTGCCGAAACTATCGTGAATCGGCAACCGTGGACGGAACGGGTTTTGGCGGAGAATTTCCTCAAGGTTTTTAAACGCGATCCCCGCAAAGGTTACGCCAAGCGGATGTACCAATACTTGCAAGAAACCGAGGATGCAGAATCTTTTATTAAAAATGTAACGTGGTCGAGCGATGCGAGCGGTGCGGCAATGAGATCGGCACCCATTGGCGTTTTTTCAACGATCGATCGGGTCATGGCTGCCAGCCAACTTCAAGCCGCTATTACCCATAAATCGAAAGATGGGATTAATGCTTCAGTGGCGGCAGCATTAATGGCACACTATTTCATCTACAATTTGGGCAACAAGCAACAGTTAGGTGAATTTTTAGATACTTACGTTTGCGGTTACCATTGGATGCGACCGCAAACCGAAAGAGTTAGCATGCAAGGGATTTGTTGCGTTCGTGCGGCGGTAACGGCAATAATAAAAGGCGATTCCCTCAGTCAGATTCTCCGAGATTGCGTGGCTTTTGGAGGAGATGTAGATACAGTGGCGGCGATCGCTTTGGCGGCTGCTTCGTGCAGTTCGGAAATCGAATCGGATTTGCCGGAAGTGTTAATTTCGGGTTTAGAAAATGAAGCCTACGGACGCGATTATTTAGTCCAACTCGATCGGCAATTGATGGGTTTGGTTAGGGGTTAGGGGTTTATCGCCAATAACGAATGACCCATGACCCATGACGATTTAGAGTCGATCGGAAATTGCGACGATTCCACCAACCTCTACTTTCGCAACCACTCCCGTTTTGGTATGACCGAAGTGTTTTTTCAGGAGGGATAAAAGCGGTAAATCCCGCTCTCCAGTTGTGGGATGAACTTCGATATTATTGCAGCGACCGATGGGGGCAGAAATCGAAATTTGTGCCGTGCCTAACGATCGCCTCTGACCGATCCATTCAAATTCTTCCCACGGCTTCGTCCCTTCAAAAACCACATTGGGACGAAAGCGGCGAACGTCGATATCGCAACCCGCTACTTCGGAAATCGCATCGAGAGTGGCTCGACCGATGAGGGAAATGTGGACCCGATGGCGATCGGGATATCGCGTATTTCCCGCCAAATCCCCCACCAATCGTACCGCTCCCGGCTGGGGGTGTCGTGCCGATTCGGTCGGGGTTAAACCTGCCAGATAGTCGGTAAAGAAGGCATCAATGCGATCGCGATCGGTTTGCAGGCTGGCAGCCAAGACCTCAACCCCATTGTGGGAAACGATCAGGCGATCGCTCTGTTCCTCGTAACGGCAATCCAACGCCGCCAAATCGGGCCAATCGTTCTGTACTGCAAAGTGCTGTTTCGACATCCACGGCACGATGCGTCCCGGTTCTGCGGCGGCATCGACAAACATTAACGCCAACGCTCGATCTCGTAAGCGACTCCCTTTGGGAGTATCGCCCCGCATCCCCAACCCCGGCTCTAACACCGCTCGATCAATCTCCTGCGGGGTCAATCCCTTAATCGGATGAATCCATAATTGGGTCACGATGGGTTGGTCGTTGGTCATTTGTCGTTGGTCATTGGTCATTGGTCATTTGGGGTTTGGGGTTGGTAATTGGCAAACATCTTCTCCCTCTGCTTCCCCTGCCTCCCTTGCTTCCCCTGCCTCCCTTGCTTCCCCTGCCTTCTCGAGTTACTCCCGACCTCCGGACATCACCGATGCCGTGGTGGGGACGAAATCGTGACTCTCGAAGTGTTGGTAAGCCACGGTGGAAATTTGGCGAATCAGATCGCCAGCACGCTCGTCGCCATCGGTACGCTCGACCATCACCACGGCAATATACCGCTTGCCAGTCGGCAAAGCCACCAAACCCGCATCGGCAAGAATCGAGTTAATCGTCCCCGTTTTGTGGGCAATGCTCGCACCTTCTCCCAACCCTTGCGGCAGCAGAGAATCGTTTTCCGTTTCCTTCATGATCTCCAGCAGGCGATCGCGGCTGGGCAGGGAAATGACTTTACCGCGATCGACCGCTAAAATCAGCTTAGCCAGATCTTGCGGAGAGGTGGTATTCGTTCCCCCTAAATCGGGCAAGGCATTGTGGAGTACCGTTTGAGTGAGTCCCCAAGACCGAAATTTCTGATTTAACGTCTCTGTCCCACCCAGGCGATCGATCAGCATATTCGTTGCGGTATTATCGCTGGCGACGATCGCCGCCGTTGCCACTTCTAACGCCGTATAGCGAGTTCCCGGCGGGTCGTACTGCATGAAACCCGCTTCGGGAACGATTTGCTCGGGTTTTAAGGTCAACTCTTCGTCCAAGCGAATCGTACCCTCGTCGATGGCTTGAAAAAAGGCAACCAAAATGGGAATTTTAATCGTACTCGCCGCCGAAAAGACGTGGGTGTCGTTGAGATTCAGGTAACCTCCCGTCTCGAGATCCACAAAGAGAACGCCGGGATTCAACTCCGGATTTTGGGCTGCCATCTTCTCAACCTCTGCCTGGAGGTCGGTCAGTTCGCGATTCATCGGCAAGTTGACCGATTTTGCCGAGATTTCCGCCTGATCAGCTAAACGATGGGATTTGGACGGGTCTTCAGCGGGAGTGCGAATGGCGGGATTCCACAGGGCTAGAAGGGTTCCGGCGATCGCGCTCAAACCCACCCCGCAAATCAGCATCCTCGTTAAATAGGCGATCGGCGATAGGATCGATTTGGGTTTTGGTGGGTTGCCCGGATGCCATCCCGCCTCGAGTTCCCCAGGGAAGGGGGATTTCCGGTTGGGTTGCACGGGTAACGGTTTCGGGGAGGCGGACTTGCGCTTTTTCCCTCGAGGCGGCACGGGTCGAGGGGTGGGTGCGAGTTGGGGATCGGGTAACGATCCCGGTTGCGGGCGGTGTTCCACAGGCAAGCGCACCACTTGGGGATCTCGGGGCGCTCGACTGTCGAGCAGGTGGATGCCGGAATCCGAGAAACGAGATGGGGGAGGGGCTAGCGGTTGCGGGGTTGTTGGCGTCCCATCGGGGGGTGGCGAGGACTGACGGTCGAAGCGATCGAGTCTGGAAATCGCAGCCAGTTTCGGTAAAGACACAGCCGATTGTGGGGAGTGAATCGGCGCGATCTGGGGTGGCTGTGGGAGATCGCCCCGAGACTGAGGATTGCCCATCGCACCCTCGAAGGGATCGAGACTTTTGCGGCGTTGCCGTGCAAAGGACGGCAGATTGGGATGCAAGTGGGACAAGTGACGCGGATTGCCAGACTTCAACATATTTGGCGATCTGAAAATAGGTCGTAAAGGGTCGATCGGCGATGCTCCTCGATCGTCGCTTCGCAACAAGTGCGGGCTGTTATGAGGAATCGATCGCCCGATCGGGTGTCGCAAAGACAGCCGATCGCAGATTAGTCCATCTCGTTTAGGGTATCATCAACCTCGCTCGGCTGCGACAACGCCCACTCGACTTGTCGGAGAATTCCCAGCAACAGGGCGGCTTCCTCGGCAGAGAGTTCGGCGCGATTGTACAGTCGGCGGAACTTCTCCATACGAGCGGCTGCGGTGTGCGGGTACAAGTATCCCACTCTCAGGAGCAAAGTTTCTAGGCGATCGTAGTATTGTTCTAGCAAATCGATGGGGGCAGGCGAAATCGGCAAAGGTGACAAATTGTCCGAGGCTGTCGCCGCCAGATGTAACTCATAGGCACAAATAGCGACGGACTGGGCTAAATTTAACGAGGGATAAACCTCACTGGTGGGAATGCGAACCCGGCGATGGGCGCGACTTAACTCTTCGTTAGTCAATCCCCGATCCTCTCGACCGAAAATTAATGCCGCAGGGGTCTCTAGCAGCCACGGCAAGGCGGTTCTGGGAGTTTCTAAAGGCTGGGGACAAGCGCGATCTCGTCCGGCAGTGGCGATCGCCCGCTGACAGCCGCTCAGGGCTTCTGGCAATGTGTCTACCACCCGCGCTGACTGCAAAACATCGATCCCGTGTACCGCCATCTTCCGCGCCTCATCCCCCAAATAGTCGCATTGGGGATTCACTAACACCAACTGCGTCAGCCCCATATTCTTCATCACCCGCGCCACCGAACCCACATTCAGCGGTCCGGCAGGTTCGACCAGCACGATAGAAACTCGATCTAATGGATTGAGTTTTATGGACATTTCATAATGGGTAATGGGTAATGGGCGACCAGCCACTAATATGGTTTTTCTTGAATGGTGATACACATCCCGAGCAGGGGGAACAGGGGGATGAGGGATGACGTTAGTTGCACCGAAGCGTATTTAGGTGATCGATATAATCACTCAGCAAAGTTAAAAATTCAGCCAACCAATCCCCAGGAAAACCGCCCATCCTAGGAGGGTAAAGACGCCGAATAGCCCCCACATAAAGGGCAAAATCCACTTTTTATCGGAGTAACCGAGGAGGGGGGTCACGGAAGCGAGGACGACGAAGAGGAAGAAGATGATGAGAAGGACGAGTAGGGTTGTAGGTGTCATCGACATGGCGATCTCGGAAGTTTAGGAGTGACAGGGGTTTGGGGGGCAACTGGCGGTAGCGATCCGCGACCCTCAAACTCGAGAAGGCAACTGCCATAAACCACTGTAGCAATGAGATGATAAATTAGTAGATTTTTTGGCGATCGTATTGTTTTACGTACGATAAGTTTTTATAGCTTCGCCCCAAGTTAGAGTACCACATTTCTAAAACCCTGTAAACTCGTTCGATAATTGACCCCATTCTCAATAAAAAGCGAGAAATTTACGAAAAAATCCCATCGAAGTGGAAGTCGTGACATCAATTTTTCCGGTCAACTCATCCCTGGAATCGATCGAGCGGCATCGAGGAGCAAGCGCTTTTCCGAGCGAGCGATCGCCCGAGCGGTCGATTCTACGGCATCGGGAGAGACCGAAATTGCCGTAATCCCCCACCGGACCAAAGCATCGACGAGTTCGGGGTAGCGAGCGGGAGCATCGCCGCAGATGGAGCAGGGAATCCCCGCCTCCCGCGCCATTTCGATCGCTTGTTGGATGGCTCGCATCACGGCTGGGTGTCGTGCGTCGAATCGATCGGCGATCGCCCGATCGTCCCGGTGTGCCGCCAACATCAGTTGAGTCAAATCGTTACTACCGATGGCGATACCGCCAACGCCCGCCCGCAGGTAATCGGGAAGTAAAAAGATTGCCGACGGCACTTCCAGGGCAATCCAAACACTTGACGAAGACCCCGCCGCTTCCACCCGCTGGCGACAAAATTCAAACTCTTCGACAGTGCGGACGAACGGCAACAACAACTGTAAATTCGCTCCCCCTGCCTGACGCACCCGTGCCATTGCTGCCAACTCCAAATCGAACAGCGTCGGATCGATTTGATAGCTCAACGTTCCTCGTACTGCCAGCGCCGAGTCTGCGGTTCGACCGCGAACGCCCCCGTCGAAGGTTCGGTAAAATACCGCTCGCGGTGCGAAGGCGCGAGTAAATTTTTGTAGTGCCTCCGCCAACCGATCGACCAATTGAGACGATCGGTCGGTTTCGAGCCATCGCTCGATCGGTTGCCCCTCTAAAACCTCGCGAACCATCAATTCGGAACGGATCAAGCCCACACCATCGACAGGTAAAGCGGCAACGCGATCGATCGCACTAGGTTGCGACAGGTTCACCCAAAGTTGGGTCGCTAAATTCGGTCTTTCCGAAGTGGAGGAGGGAGGAACCGACGACTGGGTTACAGGGGAAGCAATCGCGTTTAAATGTACTTCGCCGCGATCCCCATCCAGATGCAGCCATTCCCCACTCTTGATGCGATCGGTCGCACCGACCACCCCCACCACCGCCGGAATTCCCAACTCCCGCGCGAAAATCGCCGCATGACTGGTGAGTCCCCCCCATTCCGCCACCAATCCCGCCGCATTTTGCAGTAGGGGAAAAGCGTCGGGATCGAGTTTCGATGCAACCAGGATATAAGGGCTCGATCGCCCAGTGCCACTATTTCGCAACTGCGCTAACGTTCGTGCCGGAGCGATCGCCTGTCCTCCAGACGCCGCCACCCCCCTTAAAATTGCTGTCGGCGCATTAGCTGCGGATACAGTAGGACGATTCGGTTCGAGGGGAATTTCCATACCATTCGCTCCCAGGGGGTACACTTGCACGATGTAAATCGAGGATGCGGACGTCAGCGCATTTGGCATCCCAGATGTCGATCCCAACAGCACCCATTCCAGTTTAAAGTTTTCCCCCAAATCGGCACGCAACTGCCGAGCTAACTCGAGTGCTGCCGAGATCGCCGCGATCGGCAATTTTTCTTCTCCCTCACTTGCCGATGCTTCTGCAAAGGAGGGAGACATTTCGACGAGAAACTCTCGACATCGCCCCCGGATTTCTCCTGTTTGCAGATCCACACGATACAAATCGGGGATGACTTCTTTGCGATTCGAGATAAATTCTAGGCCGGGGGTTGCTTGAATGTCCGCGCGCAACCCGCGAACTTCGAGACTTCCTGAAGCGATCGCCTCGGGTAATGGTTGAACGACGACTGCCAACCGAATGTCCGAGAGGGCAATTCCGTATCGCTGCCAGCAAAACAAACTGCGCGCGCGAAACAATTCCGCCCAAACCCGCTTCAGTGCCAAAGTGAGATCCTCCGGACGCACCCCGGCAATCTGGGAGTCGAGCAATTCGTTCAAACGGACTTGAGTCCCTTTTCCCAAACGACTGGGAACGCTGAGAGAGGGATGAACGATCGCCGTAGTCACCGACTCGGATCTGACGATTTCTGCTAAATCGGAAACCCACCCAGAGGGAAGTTCGGCAGCCAGAATTGCCCGGCGAATGGTAGAAGAAATGGCTTGGAGTTGAGAGGGATCGTCAACATTGAGGGATAGGGAAGAAGACAACAATTCGGCAAATAACGGCTCTTGCCACCTCTGACTCTGCCAAAAATCAGATAGCATCTGCGCCGAGACGATCGACCCCGGTAGGATAGGATAGCCTTTTTGGGCAATGCGGCTCAGATCAAACGCCCGATCTCCGAGAAACGCGCGATCCTTTAGCGAGGTTGTTTCGAGAGCGACAGGTGGGATGCGGTCGAGCCAGCGTAAGCTTAATTCTCGATCTGGGTTCACTGAGTCTTAGCTCGTCGGATGCACTTTCTATTATCCCTCTTTACGGAGAGGAGTGGCAGGAGTTATGAAGGCAGAAGGCGCAAGAAAGCAGAGGGAGCTTTCTTGAGCAGGGGGAGAATGGGGAGCAAGGGAAGCCGGGGAGGCAGGGGAAGAAGAAAGCAAAAGCGCGAAAGCGCAACTAGCAATTACAAACCCCAACGACAAATGACAAATGACAAATGACAAACCCCAAATGACTACAAAAATCACCTCCCTCCGGATCGGAGAAAGGTGAGTAAACCCCAAGAGATCTAGAAAATGAGAATAGATTGCCCTAGTCGATCGCAGATGTTGTTATCGTGCGCCAACTGGCAAAAAATTTTCATGCGAGCTTTGTTTGCGTATCTTAGGAGATATTGTGGAGAATACAAAGAAAGCTGGGACTCTTTTACGGTATTTTTAAGGAAATTCCGTATATTTAGCGAATTAATAAAGTTTTGGCAAAACACTCGTCTAGAAGAAATATTTATGATATACAAATCTATTTTGGATCTATTTCTGAAAAGCCAGTGTTCGCTGTGCGATCGCAGCGCGGAAGCAGAACTTTGCCCCTATTGCCAGCGACAGATCCAGCACGCTCAGTTCGCCAATCCCCGTCAATTTTGGCAACAACCGCTCCCCGTGTTTTCTTGGGGAGAATATAGCGGTAAGTTGAAAGCAGCGATCGCGGCGATGAAATACGAAAATCGTCCCCAGCTTGCCAAACCTCTGGGACAATGGTTGGGTCGAGCTTGGCAGAACTCGTTTCCGGGAAAGCGCGATCGACCCACCGTCGTTCCCATTCCCATGCACTTGCAAAAGCGCCGAGAACGGGGTTTCGATCAAGCAGAATTACTCGCTCGATCGTTTTGCCAAATGACGGGTTTTCCCTTAGAAAAACGGGGTTTGCAACGGATGCGCCAAACTCAAGCGCTCTTTAATCTGTCCCCCGAGGAACGACAGCAAGAAGTTGCCGACGCCTTCGAGGTGGGAGCCGGATTTCGCCGCCGACAGCCTTCTGGCACGGTACTGTTGCTCGATGATATTTACACCACCGGAGCCACCGCCAAAGCCGCTGCAACGGCTTTAAAACGCCGAGGAATCCGCGTTTTGGGAGTTGCCGCAATTGCCACTCCTAGGCGGTAATGTTATTTGGTTTTGGGGGTTTGGGGTTTGGGATTGGTAGTGGGTAGGGTGTGTTGAGGCACGAAACGCACCATTATTGTTAGTTGCTTCTCTCCCCCGGCTTCCCCTGCTCTTTAATTTTGAACTCCTCACAATATGGTTCAACCTTTTAATTCGATACCCAAACGAGCCGATGCGCTCGATGCTTTGCGGGGATTGGCTATTTTGGCGATGGTTTTCTCGGGGGTGATTCCATTTGGCGGAGCGCTTCCGGCGTGGATGTATCACGCGCAATTACCGCCACCCAACCATCAGTTCGATCCCAAGTTACCCGGATTGACCTGGGTGGATTTGGTTTTTCCGCTCTTTTTGTTGGCGTTGGGTGCGGCGATTCCCCTGGCGCAGTCTCGTAATTTTATCGCTGGAAAAACGCAACTTCAAGTAATCTTTTCTCTGTTAAAGCGGGGATTTTTCTTAGGGGTTTTTGCGATCTTTTTACAGCACGTTCGACCCTATACTCTCAATCCCAATCCGACCGATCGCACATGGTGGATTGCTTTGGCGGGATTTATCATTCTGTTTTTGATGTATACTCGCTGGTCTCCCGAACGATCAAAAAGGGTGCGACGATCGCTAACGTTGATGGGTTGGGGAGGAGCGATCGCGCTGATGGCAGTGCTGCGCTATCCCGACGGTCGGGGGGTTTCGCTCGATCGCAGCGATATTATTTTAATCGTGTTGACCAATGCGATCGTTTTTGGCGGAATTATTTGGGTTGTCACGCGCGATCGCCCTCAGTTTCGTTTGGGTTTCTTAGCGATTTTACTGGCGTTAAGACTGTCGGCTACGGCTGATGGTTGGGTGGCTGCACTGTGGTCGTCTTCTCCAGTTCCGTGGATTTTTCAATTCGATTATTTGAAGTATTTATTTATCGTTATTCCCGGAACGATGGTGGGTGATTTGTTGCTGGAGTGGCGGCAATATTCCGAACCCGAAAAATCGTCTTGGAGTCGAAATCGATATGCAATTATCAGTATTTTACTCGTCACGACCATCGGGGTTCTCCTGGTTGGCTTGCAATCGCGTTGGGTTTGGCAAACAACGATCGCCGTTCTTATATTACTCATTTTGGGCGATCGTCTGGTGAAACAGTTTCAGACTGCTACGGAACGGTTAATTTCAACGTTATATCGTTGGGGATTCTATGCAACCCTATTGGGTTTGTGTTTTGAACCCTATGAAGGAGGTATCAAAAAAGATAGTGCGACGTTTAGTTATTTTTTTATTACCACTGGAATTTCGATATTTATTTTGATTTTGTTCGAGATCGCGATCGAAAAATTCCAACTCGCCTCCAAACTTCAAATTCTCATCGATAACGGTCGCAACCCAATGATTGCCTACGTGGGATTCGGCAACCTCATTTTACCCCTGCTCAATCTTACCGATCTCCAACAAAAAATTGCCGACCTCAATCTCTCGATCGAATTACGAGTTATACTGGCAATCTTTTATACCTTCATTCTAGCGGCGATCGTCAGCAAGCTAACGCAGTTCAAACTATTTTGGAGAACGTAGGTGGACGATCTTTTGATCGCTTTCGATCTAACTTCAGGGTAACTCGGTTTCAAAGACAATTCCTTCGTATAAAATTTCGATCGGGAATTCTAATTCTAAGCTGGAAAGCGTTACTACATCTCCAGGAATGTAGGGATAGTACAGCCACATCCTTCCTTCTCCCCTACAATAGCGTTCGACGGAAATTTTTTCCGAATCGATTAAGAGATATTCCTGAAGTGTGGGAATTTTGAGGTAGTTTGTAAATTTTTCTCCTCGATCTTTGGCACTGGTACTGGGAGAAAGAACTTCGGCAATTAGGGTGGGATTTTGGATGAATTTGCGAGCTTTGAGATCTTCGGGATCGCAACTGACAATAACATCGGGATAGTAGTATTGGCGTTGCGAGTTGAGTTGTGCTTTCACGTCGGAAACGTTGGCTCGACAACCCCGAGAACCCAGATGGGGACGTAATATCGAGTACAAGTTCAGTGCAATATCGTTATGGGGAATGGTACTGCCTGTCATGGCAAACACTTCGCCATCAACGTATTCGTAGCGAATGTCTTGCTGAGCTTCCCATTCGAGGTATTCCTCTGCGGTCATTTTTGGGGGGTATTCGGGGATAGCTATCATATCGGTTACAGCCTCTTGAATCTTATCTTTATTGTATCGGGCGATCTCTCGGGTGCTGGAAGTGGCAAACTAGAAGTAGCGTTCGGAAATAGGGAGACTCAAACAATGACAATCTCCGCCGATAAAAAGATGTGGACGGATGAGGACTTTATGGCATTGTCCGAAGACGGACATCGCTATGAGTTGGTGAATGGGGAACTGGTCGTTAGTAGATATTCCAACACCTCCGGTAAAATCAGAGCCAAAGTGCGATCGATGCGGAAATATTTCTCACGATCGACTGATGGCAGAATTGGGTTTGACCGAACCTTCTCCAGCGAATTAGTTTATTTAAGTGAAAGAGGTATAAGTGAGCGAGTTTTTGAAGTGTGCGATCGAGATCTTCTGGTTGGAGATTAGAACTCTAGTATCTAGATCTCTAGTCCGGGTTAGATTTCGCTTTCATCCATAATTTAGCGATTTGAAAAGCTGGATTCACGATTAAAAATTTAGATATCAATTTGAAGATAGGTTGATTTTGGATAGCTGAAGCTAAAGGAGGAGACAGTTTTTGATAAACTTGCACAAATAGATTACCAATTGGATGAGATAACAAGTATTGATCGCAAAAAACACGTAGAGTTTGAACTTCTAAAGAGTCTTCGCCACACGCAGCAGTAGCAATAAAACAACTTCCTTTGAAGTTTGATTTACATTCAGGATGAACGTCAAAAGTTTTATATGTATCTATTTCTCCATCATTATAAGAAACTTTAAACCTTACTTTTTCATTATTTTGTATAGGAAGTCCACAGTAATTGCAACCATCAAAAATTATTAGTTGACCACAATTTTTGCAATTACTACGATACTTGACAGTAACATATCGTAAATTTAATCCAGTGTCTCCTATTTTTTTTGGTTCTGAACATCCAAGTTCTAGAATAGGCCGAGAAGTAACTTGATTACAAGTAGGACATTTCAGTTGTATTGGATCATATTTTTGAAAGCAATATGAGTGATAAGAAAGGCCCCGAGACGCAGATGATCGGAATAGTGTCTCGTTCGACCCAATAGTAATCGCCTCTAATTTTCTTAAACTTTGTTTACAAAGATCGCATGAAGTCAAATTTGGATCGTAACTGTTATACCCACAATGAGGACAACAAGAAACCGCAGAACTAACAGGCTTGCCACATTTTATACAAGACTTTAATGTAGGCATAATATGTATTAAGTGTATTAATGTAAATTCCTGAAAGACAGTTCACTAAATGAAAAATACTTGTTATTTAAGTAAAAGTCAAGACGGCAAAAGTCGGATTAAAGCGGATACATAAAAATCTTATAAAGATTTTTGACGAAGACGGAGAAAGTCGGATAAAATGATTTTTAGTCGTTAGGAATGCCTAAATGGATGTCTGGGAAGCCATAAAGTTAGTTGATGCTATCGTCTTTTCCCAAACAGGTGAGCATCTAGACGATCTACAAGCTGGTATTGTTGAAGGAGTTTTGAAGCGAAAGAAATATACTGATATCGCTAAAAGTTATGAATGTACAGAAGGTCACGTGAAGGATATCAGTTATAACCTTTGGCACATTCTGTCTACAGCACTAGGCGAACAGGTGAATAAGAAAAATTTAAAAACGACATTACTGCGTCATGGCTGTCTTAATATTTGGGGTGGGACTTTTAGCGAAAGCAACGTAATTGGTAATGTTCAATTCTGTGGCAGCATATCCCAAAAGCAGATTGTCAATGAATCGCCTGATTTTTCTAGGGGTAAACATCAAGAGAAGATCGAAATTGCCGTCAAACTAAGACAGCGAGGATGGGACGATCTCCAAATCATCGAACTCCTCGGTCTTTCTCCAGAAGACATCCAGAATATTTAATGGCGATCAAAAAAACTAAGACATGTTGTAGGTTGCCAAGCCACTACTACGGTTTCCATCAAAAATTGATTGTCCTGCTCTTCAATTCTCTCGAATCATTTCAGAAATGACTCTGGCTAATTCCGGGAGAGATTCCTCAATCGTCTGCCAAACAACTTCCACATCAACTTGCCAATATTCATGAACTAAAATATCGCGCATTCCTGCCACAGACGACCAAGGAATTTCGGGATACTTGTTGCGTAATTCACCAGGGATTTTTTTGGTCGCTTCACCAATAATTTCTAATAACTTAACCACCGCTAAAACTTTTTCTCTGTTACTCAAAAAATCTTCAAATGTAATCCCTCTTACAAAAGAATTAATCTCGGAAATTGCGTCCACAATATCTTCTAAAGACTCCCGTAACCCTCGCGGTGTCATACCTTCACAGCTTCCTCCAAAACCCGCTCCCGAATTCTCGGTTTTAGACCTTTTTGCGTTACAACATCCACGCGCATTTCCAACATTTCACTTAAATAATCCCGCAATTGCGCTAACATCCACAGCGTAGGCGGTCGATCGTAATCGATCAACAGATCGAGATCGCTACTCGGGGTTTGCTGTCCTCGTGCGTAGGAACCAAAAATTGACATTTCCGACACTCGAAATCGAGCTTGCAATAACTCTCGATGCGCCTGTAAAAGGTGTTGGATTTCCTCTAAACTTTTCATGGCTGAAGTAACAAACGTCGGGTGGTGGGTTACGGCACGGATTCAAACGGACTGGTTTTTCCGACAAATCACCCCCGCGCCTAACCCACCCTACGAAAAATAAGATCGGGTTATCAGCACAAGTATCGATTAACTTCTCAAATTCACCTCAAATTTCTTCACCAACGTATCCCGCACTTTTTGATGCGCTTCGTCAACTTCCTTATCGGTTAACGTCCGATCGCCCGATCGATACAGCAAACGAAATGCCAAACTGCGCTGTCCTTCCGGCACATTTTTCCCGCGATATTCGTCGAACACTTCCACCGATTCCAACAATTTGCCCCCGGCTTTCACCATCGCTTTCGATAACTCGGCAACGGAAACGGAAATGGGTGCAAAGAAAGCAATATCACGATCAGACGCCGGATAGGTTGAAAAGGGTTGAAAACGGGGAATCAGAGTCGAAGGTTGCCCCACCGCTTCTAACAATAAATCTAACCCAAACTCGAAGGCATAAACCTCATCGGGCAAATCCTTTTCTTGTCGTAATTGGGGGTGTAACTGTCCGAAGTAACCCAGTTTTCGTCCCCGCAACCACAAACTCGCCGTGCGTCCCGGATGCAAGCGATCATCGCTGCTGTCGCTGCGATATTCCACCGCAATCCCCAAGCGATCAAACGCGCTTTCTAACACGCCTTTGGCTTCAAACCAACTCATCGGTTGTGCTTTGCCAGAAGTCGTCCATCGACCCCGCACCGGATCGCCCCCGAGAATTCCGGCGATCGCATCTCCTTCTTTCAAAGTTTCGCCATCTTTCCAGAAAATACGCCCCACTTCAAAACCGTTTAACGCCCCATTTCCCTGCTGGTAATTGTATTGAAACGCTTCAATTAATCCTGGCAAAATTTCCGTTCGCAGGGCAGAATATTCGGCGAATAAAGGGTTAGCCAGACGAATTTGTCGATCGTCCTCGATGGGTTTCACCAAGGAATAATGCAGCAATTCCGTTAACCCCGCCGCCCGAAATGCCGCCCTGACTTGACGATTGAGGGCAGTTTCGGCGGAAAGGTAGCCGTAGGAACTTTGTTTGGGCAGCGTGTCGCAGAAGCGATCGTAGCCGTAAAGGCGGGCGATTTCTTCGATGAGATCGATTTCCCGTTCGATGTCTCGGGCGCGGTAGGGCGGTACTTTCACCGTCCACACTCGGGCGGATGCGGGGACAACTTCAAAGCCCAAATCCACCAAAATTCGCTGGATATCCGCCTCGGGAATCTCACCAACGGTATCGCCTAACTTCACTTGTCCGAGCACTTCTGCCACCCGATCGAGCCTCAGTTTGATCAACTTAGACAAGTCAGAAGGACGAGTATCGGCAACTGCCCGTCCGGTTGGCGTTCCCCCCGCTAATTCTACAATTAAGGCGATCGCCCGTGCTGCCGCTGTTTCCAACTCCGCAAAATTCACCCCCCGTTCGTAGCGGGCGGAGGATTCGGTGCGCAGGGATTGGGTTCGCGCCGATCGGCGGATCGCCACCGGATCGAACAGTGCCGCCTCCAGGACTAAATTCTGCGTCCCCTCGTACACTTCCGTTTCTTCACCCCCCATGACACCCCCCAAGGCAATGGGTTTGTCGTTGGCGGTAATCAACAGGGTTTGCGCTTGCAGTTGCCGTTCCTGTCCGTCCAGGGTTTTCAGGGTTTCCCCCTCGGTTGCCAAGCGGACGCCCAGGGTTAAGTCAGCACTTCCAGCCACTTGTTGCAGTCGATCGCGATCGAAGGCGTGTAACGGTTGCCCCCACTCCAACAGCACGTAATTGGTGACATCCACCACATTATTAATCGGGCGCACTCCCGCCGACTGCAACCGCCGCTGCAACCACTGCGGCGACGGCGCGATTTTTACCCCTTCGATAACCGTACCGATATAAGTAGGACACGCCACCGGATCGGCAATTTTCAAATCCAAGGTTGCGGTGTTGGCAATGGCAACCGCCTTCACCTCGGGTAAGTGGAGTTCGCCCCCCGTCAGGGCCGCCACTTCTCGCGCCACCCCCACCAACGACAGGGCATCCGCCCGATTCGCCGTCGCCGTCAAATCCAAGACTACATCGTCCAAACCCAGCAATGGACGGGCATCGCTACCCAGTTGGGGATTTTCTAACTCGAAGATGTGAATCCCTTCCGATTCCTTAGCTAGCCCCACTTCCGCCAAGGAGCAAATCATCCCCACCGACGGGACGCCGCGCAACTTGGCGGGTTTAATTTTCAGGTCGATTTGGGGTAAATAGGTTCCAACTGTGGCGACGGGAACGTAAATATCCGATCGCGCGTTGGGCGCACCGCAAACGATATTCAGGGGAGACTCGGCGCCGATATCCACCTGACACACGCTCAACTTATTGGCATCGGGATGGGGTTGGCGATCGATAATTTTGCCCAAAACCACGCCATCCGCCCAAGTTCGGCGGTCTTCGATGTCTTCCACCTCAAACCCCGCCATCGTCAGCAGGTGGGCTAACGCTTCCGGAGACATCTCGACATCGACGAGTTCCCGCAGCCAGTTTAGAGAGATACGCACGGCGATCGTTTATCTAGGGTACATTTGAGCCTATTTATTTTATAGCGATCGGCACTTAGCTGTCAGCCGTCTTGCACGATCGTCGTTATGGATGGCGTTAACATCGGCTCTGGTTGCCAGAAATTCCCGCACCGCATCCAAGTGGCTTTCGTCCGTCCGCTGCATTTGAATTGTTATGCGGCGGCTTTACTTACCACACTACTATTGGCAAATTTTCGACTTCCTGAAAATGGGCATCGCGTGTTACCAGAATTAGATCGTGTTGTAATGCCAGGGCTGCAATCCAGATATCATTCTCAGGTAACGGACGACCTTTGAGCCTCAATTTATTTTTGACTTCACCATATTGCCGCGCAGTTTCAGCATCGCACTCCAATATCGCGCTACTAGCAACCAACTCATCAATTCTTGCTAGATTTTCTCGAACTCGCCCTGATTTTCTGGCTCCGTAACACAACTCACCGATCGCAAAACTGGGAATGAAAACTTCACTGGCTTGAGCCAGATTGTTTTTGATGATCGCCTCATCTGCAAAAAGAGCAATGATGATATTGGTATCGAGCAAATACCTACCACTCATTAAGATCTATCCGATCGCAGTCTTGTTCGATCGCCTCGCGCATTAACTGGAGATCGTCAATCGGGATCGAACCTGCAAAACGCAACAATTGCTGTCCTGGCGTACCTCGCACTTCCACTTTTACTAACGATCGAACAAATTCAAGTACCTGCCATTGCAAATGTGGTGGCATCACCTTCAACCGTTCGACTACTTCGTCAACGATCGGAATGTTCATAACAACCTCCTTTCTCCTATCCTACATTACTGCCATCGTCAGCAGGTGGGCTGTGTCATCAATTAAATCTAGAACCCTTTCGGGGCAAGGGTTTCAGGGGTATTTCCAGAGACGTCTAATAACCAATAACAAAAACCAACCCCAAACCCCAAAACCCGAACGACCCATTTTCTGCATAGTCATCACCCCGTGAGAGGTATGTGATGAGTAGCGATCGCCAAAGTGAAAGCGATCGGTTCTCTGGGAGGCACGCAACTGCGATCGCCATACCGATGAGATGCTCCCACAGGGAAGACAAGATGACAAATATGACGGGTTGCACCGATCTGCCGAT
This sequence comes from Oscillatoriales cyanobacterium M59_W2019_021, assembly GCA_015295945.1. Taxonomy (GTDB): domain Bacteria; phylum Cyanobacteriota; class Cyanobacteriia; order Cyanobacteriales; family Geitlerinemataceae; genus DVED01. Next base: position 52,281 of record DVED01000071.1, read on the forward strand.
GCGAATCATTACGCAACGGTCACTTCTAGGAAGACCAAGACCGATCCGCAAGCTTACGGAGCCACATCTGACCGCTTTACGTAAGAATTGCACCAGGTATGGGGATTTCCCCCTCGCCGCCAGGGGTGATTTTTCGCCATAATGGTAGATAGGGAGGGATGACGGAAATTTTTGTCAAATCTTCAGGGCGGTTGGTGGGGCAAGCGGAAAGAAACCGATCGCGCCCGACACCCGAACTGGCGACTGTCGTTCGCACTCGATGCACTAGATTTTAAGTTGACTGAAGATGAGTTACTGTATCAATCCGGCCTGTCCGAAACCTCAGAATCCAGACACGATCGATCGGTGTCTCGCTTGCGGTGCTCCCTTGCTCTTGCACGATCGCTATCGCGTCGTCAAAGTCCTCGGCAAAGGGGGCTTCGGTACGACTTTCTTAGCGAAAAATGCCGTTTTGCCGGGAAATCCCGTATGTACGGTCAAGCAATTGCGACTGGGATCTAAAGATCCCCAAGTCATAAAAAGAGCGAGTACGTTATTTCGCCGAGAAGCTGCCACGCTGGGGAAAATCGGCAATCACCCGCAAGTTCCCTCCCTCATCGACTATTTTGAAACGAATAATCAATTTTATTTAGTCCAAGAATACGTTCAAGGTCTGACGCTCAAGCAAGAAGTGCAAAAGTTGGGCTGCTTCGGCGAAACCCAAGTCCGATCGGTTTTAGATGAAATCTTACTCGTCCTCCGCTATTTACAACAACAAGAAGTCATTCACCGCGATATCAAACCCGCCAATATTATCCGACGTCAGATCGATCGCCGACTGGTACTGATCGATTTCGGAGCGGTGAAAGATGAAGTCAGCCAGACCGTGATGCTCCTCGATGGCGGTTCGCAACTGCCCAACACCTGCTTTGCCATCGGTACTCCCGGTTTTGCCCCCCGCGAGCAAATCGCCCTCCAACCCGTCTACGCCAGCGATATCTACGCCCTCGGTGCCACCTGCCTGTATTTGCTGACAGGGGAATCCCCCCGACGCTTGGGGTGCGATCCGATGACGGGGGAAATTATCTGGCGCGATCGGGTAACGGTGAGCGATCGCCTCGCCGCAATCTTAGATAAAATGCTCAAACCCCTGGTTCACTACCGCTACCAATCGGCGGAGGAAGTCCTCGAAGATTTGCATCGCGATCCGGCAGTGACGCCCTCTTTCCCTACCGATGCCACGGTGGCGGAAATCACAGCCGGGGATCTGACAGCAGACGACGATCGAGAACCGGAAGTCCCCGCACCGCGTCCTCGCCCCGCCCAAGTCGAAGTGGAGCGATCGAACTACTCCGTACTCGCCGCCCAACCGCGTCCGATCTCGACAGTGGAAAAATCCGAAGGAATGGATTCCTTTTACACCGGACTGTCTTCTGCTACCCCCAGCCGCAGTCTGGTTCGCAACGGGAAAAAAGCGATGGCAGTGGATTGGCAAGACACTCGAGTTGCCGATACCAGCCAACCCTCGGGTAAGTTAACGCTCTCTGCGTTTAAATCCGCCTATTCGGAAGGAATACGAGATTTTGCCGACTGCGATCTCAGCGGACTGGATCTGCCGAAACTCGATCTCGCTCAAATCAATTTATACGGCAGCAAATTGATCCGAACTAACCTCAAAGGCTCGAATTTGTATAAAGCCGATTTGAGTTCGTCGGGTTTGAATGCTGCGAATTTACAACATGCCAATTTAAGTCACGCTTATCTGTACTACTCCAATTTATCGGAAGCCGATTTGCGGGGTGCGGATTTGAGCAATGCCTATTTAAAATATGCCAATTTGCGCGGTGCTAATTTGTGCGGAGCTAATTTAACCAATGCCAAAATTACGCCGGAACAACTCGCTTTAGCCAAAACCAATTGGCGCACGATTTTACCCAATGGGAAACGCAGTTGGTTGTAAGGATTTAGCGATCGGCTATCAGCCTGGCAACGCACTTAACGGCTACTAGGCGTCCCTAACTTTCAGTCCGTAGGGGTCGATGGAAAAACCGAATCCCTTGCCTTTCTTAGGGTTTTGGGGATTTGGGATTTGGGGTTCGTCAATGACCCATTACCCATTACCGATTACCCATTACCCATGACTCATTCTTCTTTAAATACTCGAGTTCTCGGCGAAGGAACGCCGTTGCTGTGTTTGCACGGTCATCCGGGTTCGGGGGAAAGTTTGTCGGTGTTCACCCGGCATCTGTCGCGGCGGTTCCGTACCATCGCGCCGGATTTGCGGGGATACGGTCGCACGGCAGCACCGGGAGAATTCGAGATGATCGACCATTTAAGCGATTTGGAGGCATTGTTAGACCGATTGGCGATCGATCGGTTTTGGTTGCTGGGTTGGTCTTTGGGGGGGATTTTGGCGATCGAATTGGCGTTGCGATTTCCCCACCGGGTTGAAGGATTGATTTTGGTGGCAACGGCGGCACGTCCCCGCAGCAGCCATCCTCCGGTGTCTTGGCAAGATTTAGCCTATACGGGGGTGGCAGGGGTTCTCAATGCGTGGAAACCGGGATGGCAGTGGAATATCGAAACTTTCGGCAAGCGATCGCTCTTTCAACACCTCGTTCGACAACATACCCCAGCCACTTACCAGTATTTGGCAACAGAAGGCGTTTCGGCGTATTTACAAACCACCGCAGCCGCGAGAAGAGCCTTAGAAAAGGCGCTGCGTCGGGGATATAACCGACTGCCGGACTTGAAAAACATTCAATGTCCGTGTCTCGTTCTTGCCGGAGAAGGCGATCGTCACATTACCCCAGAATCGAGTCTGGAAACGGCTCAACACCTCCCCAACGCGCAATGGCAGTGCTATCCTAATACCGCGCACCTCTTCCCCTGGGAAATTCCCGATCGCGTTTTGCAAGATATCGATCAATGGCTCGACGATCGACTAGTACCGCTACGCGGAATTAAAAATTAAAAATTAAAAATGCTTATCCAGTTTCGTAGGATGGGTTAGGCGCGGGTACGATCGGTCGGAAAAACCAATCCGTTTGAAGGAGTGCCGTAACCCACCACCCGATGTTTGTTACACAACATATGGCACTACGCACATAGAGTAGGACGTATTACCAAGTGAAAAGCTAGACATAGCAAGGTTTTTGCTGATAGCTGAAGGCTTAGATTCTATGAAGTTAAGTGACAAACAATCCCTTCTATTTTAACTTTTGTCAAAATTTCGTGACTTTTGGCGAAAATCCATTTATGGTATTAATCAGGCAAGGTTTTTGGGTTTGCGTTATCGTCTTTCCAAAAACACGAAAACTGAGATCCGAGTTAACTTAACTCGGATCTCACCAGGAGTTCGTTCGAGCGAGAGAAGATCGATCCCGCTATATTTCTGACAACTTCATCGATCTCCAAATCGGTTAGCTCTCTATACCCAAGACAGAGAGCTTTAGGCATTTTCATCCTAAAAATAACCAACACCCATTGACCCGATCTCCTTGCAAGGTATCCTTAAACATTGGGGAAATTTTCGGTCATGAAACCACAGATGAATGCAGCAACTTTATTAAAAGACGTTCGACAACAACAACTCGCTGAAGCCAAACGCCAAGCGCTCAAGCATCCCCGTCGATTTGTCAAAATTGCCCGAGAACGCGGTTATAACTTCAGCAAAGACAATCTCGAAGCTGAAATCGATCGCTTATCAGATGAGGAATTGGCATCCTTGATGAATCCAGGTGTCGGACCGCGACAACATCTCGTCGCGCGATAAAACTTAACGTCACAGCAGATTGGGGTTGAATCGTTAATAGTTATTCACGTTCATTAGGTCTTCGTTAAAGCTTAAAATTACGTTGATTAAGTATACATAATCCGTCTGTTGTCGCTGAGTATTGAAGCCAAAAAATAGAAACCCAAGTTCCGTTGACTGGAACTTGGGTTTTAGCATTCCTCCGTTCAAAATTTAGGGAGGAAGCGATCGAGCAATCTGGATTTTATTATTCTTCTTCGTCGCTATGCTCGCCTTCAGCCGTGCCAACCGAGTTCGCAGAAACCACCACGCCCATTTCTAATTTTTGCCGAACTTCTCGATCGATTTTTTCAGCAAATTCGGCGTTTTCTTCCATATATTGAATCGTTTTATCCCGACCTTGACCGAGATTGTCGCCATTATAGCTGTACCACGCTCCCCGACGGTTGATAATGCCGATTTCCTCAGCTAAATCGAGCATACATCCCATGCGCGAAATTCCCTTGCCGAAAAGAATATCGAACTCCGCCACCCGGAAAGGAGGCGCGACTTTATTTTTAGCCACCTTCACTTTGGCCCGGATGCCGTACTCGTCCGATCCTTTCTTCAACGTTTGGACGCGGCGAATATCCAAGCGCACGGAGCAGTAGAACTTGAGAGCATTTCCCCCGGTGGTGGTTTCCGGGTTGCCGTAGGTCACGCCGATTTTTTGGCGCAGTTGGTTGAGGAAGATGACGCTACAACCCGATTTCCCGATATTTCCGGTAATTTTCCGCAAAGCGTGGCTCATCAACCGTGCTTGCAAGCCGATTTGGGTATCTCCCATGTCGCCTTCAATTTCCGCACGGGGAACCAGTGCCGCCACCGAGTCGATCACCACGATATCCACTGCCACGGAACGCACCAGTTGATCGACGATTTCCAGCGCCATCTCCCCGGTGTCGGGTTGGGAAACGAGCAAATTGGCAATATCGACGCCTAAAGCTGCTGCGTAGGTGGGATCGAGAGCGTGTTCGGCATCGACGAAGGCAGCGATGCCGCCGGATTTTTGCACTTCGGAGATCGCGTGCAGTGCCAGGGTAGTTTTCCCGGAACTCTCCGGTCCGTAGATTTCGATCACCCGACCTTTAGGAAGACCGCCGCCTAATGCCAAATCTAGCGTTAGGGCGCCGCTGGGAATCGTCTCAACTCGCATCCGGGTCGCATCCCCCAGACGAACGATCGAGCCTTTGCCAAAGGAACGCTCGATCTGGTTGATCACCAGATCCAAAGCCTTTTGTTTTTCGGGATTACCGGTAATTGCAGTCGCCATGCTTCGCCTCTAAAACGTAATAGTCGTGTCAGAATTCAAGCCGCAACGCCAATTCGAGGGGTCGTCGAACTCGCGCTATCGGTTGAATATGGGATCGATCAGCAGCCCCTATATTCTACATTGCGGTTACGGGTTATGGGGAAGGTGTCTGGCAACAACGCTCGCCCCGATGCCGATTGCCAGTGCGATGCCATTTGTTCGTTCGCCCGTGCCGGGATGAGCCTGATAAACTTCAACAAACTGGGAATCTCGGAAAATTCGACTAACAAATCGATATCGCTAGTTTCGGTTTGCTCTTGCCGGACATAAGAGCCGAAAATTCCAAGATTTTTGACGTGGTAACGTTCTGGCAACACGGATTTATGCTGCACGAGCCATTGCTGAACTTCTTCTAAAGTTTTCATACCAGTCTTATGCTCATCAAGATTGTGCCAATCGATCTGTTTTTTGAATATATTGTATCAATGCTCAACAACATCTGAAAAGATCAACCCAAGTTGAGGGGATCGACATCGATCGCCACGGAAACCGAGGCTGGAGTGTGATTTTTTAATTCCCACAACATCGGTAATTTGAGATCGACCCCCGGAGAAAACTTGATGAGAATTTGCCAGCGAAAGCGATCGGCAATGCGTAAAATCGGCGCGGGAACCGGACCTAAAACTTGGTAGAGTTCCTCGTTTTCCGGCTGTAACAATTCCACGAGGCGAGCGGCACTTTCCCTCACTTCCCCATCATTTACCCCACTCAAACGCAACAGAATTAACTTACCGCAAGGAGGATAATTTAACGCTTGTCGCTGAATCAATTCGCTGACGATAAACGACTCGCATTCGTGTCGTTGGACTGCCAAAACGACGGGATGGTGCGTTGAATACGTTTGTAAAATCACCTTGCCGGGATCGTCGCCCCGCCCCGCCCGTCCGGCAACTTGAGTCAGGGTTTGAAACGCCCGTTCGCTGGCGGCGTAGTCGGAAAGGTGCAGCAACCCATCCGCCGCGATAATCCCCACCAAACTCACCGACGGCAAATCCAACCCCTTAGTGAGCATCTGCGTCCCCACCAAGACATCCGCTTCTCCGGCGGCAAACTGGCGCAACAACTCCCGATGGGAACCCTTGCGCCGGGTGGTGTCGCTGTCGAACCGGAGAACCCGCAAGTTGGGAAACTCGCGCCCCAACTCCTGCACGACGCGCTGCGTCCCGCTTCCAAAGAATTTGAGGTAGGGAGAACCGCAGTCGGGACAGTGGGGGGGTTGCAGTCGGGTATGTCCGCAGTAGTGGCAGCGTAGCAACTTCGCCGCGCCTTCTTGGGTGTAGTGGTAGGAGAGGGAAACGTCGCAGTGGGGGCATTCCATCACCTCGCCGCAACTGCGACAGGAGACGAAGGTGCTGTGTCCCCGGCGGTTGATGAAGAGGATGCCTTGCTGTCCGGTTTCCCGGAGTTGTCGCAGTTGGGTTTGCAAGGCGCGACTGAAAATCGATTTGTGTCCCGCGTGCAGTTCCGATCGCATATCCACCACTTCGATCGGCGGTAGGGGACGGGATTGAATGCGATTGGGTAGGGATAAGTAATAGGTGTTGGAAGTTGGTAATGGGTAATGGGTAATGGGTAATGGGTCGCTTTCTGCTCCCCCTGCTCCCCCTGCTCCCTCCGCTCCCCCTGCCTTAATTTCCAACCAACTTTCCAACGATGGGGTTGCCGAACCCAGCACCAGGGGACAATCCACCAATTCCGCTCGCCATTGCGCTACGGTGCGAGCATGGTAGGTGGGAGAGGGGCGATCTTGTTTGAAACTGCTGTCGTGTTCCTCATCGAGGAGAATCAAGCCTAACTTGGGTAAGGGAACGAACACAGCCGATCGCGTGCCGATGACGACTTGGGGTTCTCCGGAGAGCATTTGCCGCCAGGTGTCGTAGCGTTCGCCGTCGGAGAGGGCGCTGTGATAGACGCAAATTTGCTTGCCAAAACGGGCGCGGAAGCGATCGGTCAGTTGCGGGGTCAGACCGATTTCTGGAACCAGAACCAGGGCGGATTCCCCTCGAGCGAGAATGGGGGCGATCGCCTGTAAGTAGACCTCGGTTTTTCCGGAACCGGTGACGCCGTGGAGGAGGACGCGGGAATATCCCGACAGTTGGGAAAGGGTTTGCAATGCCGTTTCCTGTTCTGGGGTTAAAATTTTTGCGGCGTCGGCATCTACCGCTTCTCCCCGTGCTGTTCGCAGCATTTCCCGTTCTTCCACGACAACGCAACCTTTGCGTTCCAGCGTTTGCACCGTTCCTCGCGAAGTTGCCGCCACTTGCAAGAATTCGCTCAACCACATCTCCCCGCCGCGACGTTGCAACACAGTTAGGACTTCTCGCTGGCGATCGGTGAGATCGCCAAAAGCGGGATTTTCGATGACTAAAGTTACCGCTTGTTGCCGTTTTGGCTTGGCTAACTTAGGAGGTTCCAGGTAACTTTCCACCCATTTACGTTTCGTTAGTTCCCGGATACCGCGTTTGGCTCCTCGGACTTGTTGTTGCAGGTATTGGGCGGTGTAGTTTCCGGTTTTGGAAGCTTGCAGGAGAGCGAGGATTTGACGGGCGGTGGTGCTGACGAAGGCTTCCGCACCGGGCGGGATGGCGGCGGCGTTGAGGCGGAGGCGGCGCTGCGATCGCCCCAACAGTCCAGGCGGCAGCGCTACCCGAATCGCTTGGATTAAGGGGGTGTAGTAGTAGTTTGAGACTTTCTCGAGTAATTGCCAGTAGTGAGGCGGGAAGAATCCTTGGGTGATGATATCGTCTACTTCTTTGAGGCGATCGACCTCTAACTCGGCTGGAGGTCGATCGAGCAAGCGAATGGCGATCGCCCCCACTTGTTGAGCCCCGAAGGGAACGCTCAAAATATCCCCCGGTTGCGCGTCTAAATCTTCTGGCAAGCGATAGGTAAAGAGTTTATCCGCTCCCGGACAATCGACCAACACCTCGATAAAGCGATCGGTTGAAGTAGCGGTTCCGTAAGGGGCGATCGGTTCGGCGAGGGTGAAAGACATATTTTTTAAGTAATAAGTAATAAGTTTGGGATTGGGGGTTTGGGGTTGGGTAGGATGCGTTTCGCGTTCGCGACATGAAAAGCGCAGCAACGCATCATTTTATTGCTTTCTGCTTCCCCGGCTTCCCCTGCCCTATTTTCCCTCCGTTTTCATAGGTTGGGGAGAGTGACATCCTCCCGACGCTGATGCTTCGCATACAGCGCGGGACTTATAGCTCCCCGAACCCCTCAAAAGTCAACGATCGCCCTCGGCATGGACTGCTCCGTCCTGACAATCCGGCGTGGGTTGCCAATCCGAACTCGATCGATCGCCACTAGCTATCAATTCTACCGTCCCATCTTCCCGAACGATCCAACCCGTAGCTTCGACCAATTCTCGCCGGGGTTCTGGTGCGGGGAGTGGCAATGTTTGCACAATCTCTTGGGTTTCTTCGCGATAGTCGATGAGAGTTCGCAGATCTTCCCACACGATCTGGCTGTTAAGAGTTTCGATCGGGTTTTCGGGGAGTCCGCCGCGTCCGGTAATGGTGAAGGAACTGCCTTCGGCAGCACCGCAGGTGGAAACAATGCGATCGGTTCTGTCGGTGGTTTCGCCTTGTAATTCCACCAATCCGGCAGTGGCATCGACATCGGGGGTGGTGAGGGTGACGGTTCCGCTAAATTCCGTCCCTAAATCGGAGGTGGCGGTGATGTCGCTTTCGGGGGTGAGTTGATCGCGAAATGCCGTGCCGAAAATGCCTTGGGCGGCGATCGAAACCTGTCCGCCGCGTCCTTGTCGGGCGTTGGCGGTAATATCGCTATTTTCTAAAGCCACGAGGGTATCGGTGTCGATGTTAATGTTGCCACCATTCGCACTTCCGGCATTGGTGGTAATTTGGCTGTTGTGGCGCAATTGTAAGTTTCCGGTTTCCAGCGTAATATTACCGCGATCGCCGGCTGTTGTCGTTGCAGAAAGCGTGCCACGATCCAGTTCGATCGACCTTGCCCCAATATTGACATTTCCCGCCTGTGCCGTCTGAGAGCCGCTGACGTTAATCCGACCGCCATCTCGAACCGAGAGATTGCCAGTGGTAACGTTGACACTACCCGCATCGCCCCTTCCCAAGGTTCTCGCTTCCAACGTACTGGCATTGCGACCCACTCGACCCGCCAACTCCACAGACTCAGATGCCAAAATCGTCACCGTTCCCGCATTCCCCAGATTAAAAGAAGTAGAAACGATTGCCCCTCCCTCTCGCAACGTCACTTTGGGGGCAATGACTGTAACGTTCCCCGAATTCCCACTACCAAAGGTTCCGGCGGTAATCGAACTCGCAAACTCCCCCGAAGCTGTCGTCCCCCTCACTTCGACTCCCTCCGACACTCGCACGGTCAATTGTCCCCCATGACCGGAACCTGCGGGAAGCGAGGTAATCACGCCGCCATTGCGAACCCGCAACTGCCCCGTCTCGATTTCAACATCGCCCGCATTGCCGGAATTCGCATTGGCACTGGAAACCGTACTTACGGTAAACGCCTCTGCCAAAAACGATTCTCCAAAACCCAAACCCAGCGAGGCTTGTCCCAGTCGCGGCGCAAAACCTAACAAGGGGGCTTGTCCGCTCACTTCCATCGACTCCGAAGCGCGAATCGATAACAATCCCCCAGGTCCGGGTCCGAGACTTCCCGCTTCGACTTCGCCGCCATCTCGCACGATAAAATGCCGCGTGTCGATGCGCAAATCTCCTCCTTTACCCAGTCCGAAGGTGTTGGTCGAAAGCGAACTAAACTGAGGGGTAAATGCACCGGCTATTGCTGTAGGTGCGTCCAAGGGTCCGTCTAGCGGTCCGGTGCCGCTAACTTCCACCCATTCAGAGGCGCGGATCTCCAGGGTTCCCCCCGGCTTAACCCCAAAGTTATTGGCTTCGACGAAAGAACCGCCGATAATCCTCACGTTTCGTCCTTGGAGTTGGATGCTGCCGCCGCCGTCGCCGCTAGTATCGATCGCCCCTAACTCCGAAACCAGGATATCTTGAAAAGTCTGTTCCGGCGGATAACTCAAACGAAAAGCCGAGGGATTGTCCGGCAGTGGGTCGATCGTCACTCGACCGTTCGCCGCCACGGCACCGAGTTCGATCCGTCCCCCAAAGGCGCTGAGCTTGCCCCCCGGTACGGTAATATCCCCACCCACGAGCGCTAACGTATTTCCGGGTTGGACTTGCAAACCAACGGGGGTGGGAACTAACTCGGTTATCGTCGGATCTCGAGAGGGTAACAAAGCGGTGGTTTGCGATCGATTGACGATCAATCCCGGAGTATTGCCCAATTGCAAGCCAATGGGAACGCTAATGGTCAACAGGGGAGCATTCGCAGGATCGATCGCCCCGAACTCGGTACCGTCGGCAAACTCGAGGCGATCGGCGGTACTCCCTAGAAACGACCCCCCCCAGATCGAGCGCCGCATTCAGACCGAAAACGATGCCGTTGGGATTGAGTAGAAACAGGTTCGCGCTACCGTTGGCACGAATTAGCCCGTCGATGTTAGAAATTTGCCCTCCGGTGATGCGGGTGATAATGTTGTCGATAGTTACAGCATTATCGAAAAAGGCAGTTTCCCCCGTGCGGACGTTAAATTGTTCCAAACTGTGAAACAAGTTGCCTCCCACAGTTGTTCCGCCAACAATCCGCTGGATTTGACCTTCCCGGTTAACTTGGGAGTTGTTAGGCAAGGTGGAATCGGGAAAGATTTGGGCAGAAACTGCCAGGGGATTTGCCAGCCAAATCTCCATCGACAGGGAGAGATATCTCTGCATTCGGATCGCGTGTTTCATGATGGAAGCGCTAACTCGATCAAGTCATGGTTAAGGGGGGCAAACGAAAACCGATTGGATTTGCCGTTACTCCTTTCTCCAATTTATTCTCTTCCGACCTCCGATCGCCCGTTTCGATCGCGATCGGTATTTGTTGGGGGAAGTAATCAGTAATCAGTAATCAGTAATCAGTGGTTTCTCCCCGATTACCAATTACCGTTCGCGCAGCGACTCCGCAGGAGTATTACCGATTACCCTTCAGTTAGTTTGGCGACTGTTCGAAATGGGGGTAAATTTCGTTTTCAAATAAATCCGCCATCAGGGTAGGTGGGTAATCTTGGCGAATATCGTAGTCTTCCCGCACGGGTGGCGACGCCAATTTGCTCAACCACGTTGAGTGAACGGTCATGCCAATATTCAGCCGAGGATGACTCAGCCGATATTTTGGTCCGCTGCCCAGAGATTTGCCATCGAAAATCCACAATTCGCTTTTATCGGTGACAAAACGATCCGAGAATAACACCACGCAAACAATATATCCATCGGTGGGATCGTCGGTTCCCGGACGGGGGACGAACTGAGGAGAGTTGCCAAAATATCCCGGTGGAAAATTGTAGGAATCTTCAACGGTCAATTTTGAGGGAGATGTCGAAGTGCGATCGACGTGCATTCGCAGCAAGTTGGCAGGTTTGCCTTTTTCGACAATTTTCTTCATGTCGGCAGCACCGATCCAGCGATGGGGATAATCTTCGTACATCTCGAAGACAAATTGACTCAGCAAATCAGACCATGCTCCCCAACAATTCCAGTAAATTTCGGTGAATCGATCGGGCTGAAATCCCCGCCAAGCATACAGAGCAATCGACCAAAGATACTGTTTGGACTCAGCTTTCGACAAAAATACCGATTTCGTCGAACCGCGTTCTTTCTGAGTATCGATCGTCCAGCATCCCAAACGGTTGAGATCCATCGGCGAGACGAACATTCCCGATCAATCTCGCAACGCTTGAGTGGTGGCGGGATCGCCTGCTGCCGACACGTCTTTTTTCCGCAGAAACTCCGAGGGATCGGAGGCGGTAGTATGCGCGGCAAATAAGGTAATTTTGCCGTCGGGATTGTCGTATTCCACCAAAAAATGCGCGGTTTCCGGTTTCAGTCGAACCCGTTTTGCCGCGACGGTTTTCGCTCCCGTTTCGAGTTTCGCTCTGGGAACGATATAAATGTCCGTATAGGGAAGTTGGGGATAGCTCAGTTTTTAATAAATCTTCTCCAGGAATTTTTCTAAATCTTCGAGAATTAACGGATCGGTGGGATTGAGAACGGGAATGAGATCTTCGAGTAAGAGTTTGAATGCCGAATCGGAGATGACGAGATAGTCTATTGAGATAGTTGCGAATCCCCAAACCCAGAGACAAACGAGTAATGCCAAAACTGCGAAACAGAAAGTCCGAGTAGCTGGGATGGTCTTTATATTTGTCCGTGGTGAGGGCTGTATCGGCGTAGTAATCTGGGGTTTTGACGATCCGCATTGCCATCCAGGCTTTGCCCGGTTCGACTTGGGATTCTGGTTGGACGGGGGTTGCTGGGGTTTGATGGAAATCGAAACGATAGATCGCGCCTTCGCCGTTGAGTAACGAAGTCCAGCCATCTTTGGAGGGTAACACCACATCAGGGGCATCTTCGCATCGAGGAGAAGCCACACAACCCACAGCCCCGACGATAAACACGTGACCTTGCAAATCTGCGGGAAGCTGACCGATATTTTCGGTCATTCCCGCTTTGACGATTAACTCGATCGGTTGACGATCGCGATCTTGCCCGTAAAACTCTTCTCGACTGGTGGATAAAACCGCTTTGGGGGAACGCGGTGGCGTGGTGCGATTGTCTGTTTCTGTTTTCAATTCGTTCACGATCGGAACTCCTAAATCTACATCAGGTTTCCGTCTTTCTCAATTCCCGCATCAACTCTAGAGCGAACCCCTTCAGAGATTGCCCCATCATCTTCACCGGATCGAAAATATTTGCCCCGAAAAACTCAATTCGACACACCCGCGATCGGCAACTCGTGCCGTCCGGAGCGATCGCTTCCTCAATCTGCTAGCGCTAGGAAGAATCGCCTCACCCCGGCATTATACCCCGATCGGGTTTTGCTCCTCCCAGGATTTAACCCCTCGATGGCTAGCCGAGCAACCTACAATGGCTGACAATCCTCGCATCGATGCGAGCCACTTCTTCCGGGGTATCCCGCATAGGTAATCCATCGATCGATCGTTCCCGACTGTTGGGGTAAAATTTGCTGGGAAATCCGATAGGTTCCACCGCGCAAATAGACGGTATCCCCCGGTTGGAGGACAGTGGCGGCTTTGTTGGGGGTTGCCCAAGGGCGATCGATCATGCCGGGGTGGGCATCGTTGCCCTCCGGAGCAACGTAGTAGACATTCCCGGTATCCCGACGAGTCCAAAATTCGGGAAACGCGACGGCGGCAACGGCTCCAAAACCCGTCCCCCACATAAATCGACGGCGGTTTACATTCCCAAACCGATCGCTTATAGCGCAAAAACTGTAGCGATTTTTTCAAATTTTACCCGAGTTTCCCCGCCCAACCTCAAAAGACAACGGACAAATGACTCATCACAAATAAAGAATTCGTTAGAGAAATTCCCTCAGCCGTTTGACTCCCTTAGAGTGTAAAAGAAGTCACCCCAATCGAGCGAACTTTTTGGAGATATTATGACCGAGCAAAATTTCGGCGTGATTGGCTTAGCCGTCATGGGAGAAAACCTGGTGCTCAATATCGAACGCAATGGGTTTTCCGTAGCGGTATACAATCGCACCCCGACCCGAACTCAGGAATTTATGGCCGATCGCGCCCAGGGCAAAAATATCGTCCCCACCTATTCCATCGAAGACTTTGTAAAGGCTTTGGAACGCCCCCGCAAGATACTGGTGATGGTAAAAGCCGGAAAACCCGTCGATTTGGTCATCGACCAGCTTAAGCCCCTCCTAGAACCCGGAGATATGATTATCGACGGGGGAAATTCCTTATACGAAGATACCGATCGACGAGTTGCCGACTTAGAATCCACTGACCTGCGGTTTATCGGCATGGGGGTCAGCGGCGGCGAAGAAGGAGCTCTCAACGGACCGAGCTTGATGCCGGGAGGCACCAAGGAAGCCTACCAAGAAATCGAACCGATCGTCACGAAAATTGCCGCGCAAGTCGATGATGGTCCTTGCGTGACCTATATCGGACCGAAAGGGGCGGGTCACTACGTGAAAATGGTTCACAACGGCATCGAGTACGGCGATATGCAGTTAATTGCGGAAGCCTACGATTTGCTGAAAAATGTGGCGGGTTTGAGTAACGAGCAGTTGCACGAAGTGTTTGCCGAGTGGAATGCCACCGACGAGTTGAACTCGTTCTTGATCGAAATTACGGCGAATATCTTCAAGAAGAAGGACGATATCAATACCGATGGGTTCTTAGTCGATTACATTCTCGATGCTGCCGGACAGAAAGGAACCGGACGGTGGACGGTGGTCAATTCCTTAGAACTGGGAGTTCCCATTCCCACGATCGCAGCGGCGGTGAACGCTCGCATCATGTCCTCGTTTAAAGATGAACGGGTGGCGGCGTCTCGGGTGTTATCGGGTCCGCAAGGCAAATTCGACGGAGATGTTAAATCTTTTGTGAATCAGGTTCGGGACGCGCTGTACTGCTCGAAGATGTGTTCCTACGCCCAAGGGATGGCACTGATGGGCAAAGCCTCGGCGGACTTCGGCTACCATCTCAATCTCGGGGAAATCGCCCGGATTTGGAAAGGCGGCTGCATCATCAAAGCGGGATTCCTGGGCAAAATCAAGCACGCCTACGACGAAAATCCCACCCTGCCGAATCTGTTGCTGGCACCGGAGTTCAAACAGAGCATTCTCGATCGCCAGAGTGCGTGGCGTCAAGTGCTATCGACGGCGAGTTTGATGGGGATTCCGGTTCCGGCATTTAGCGCGTCTCTCGATTATTTTGACAGCTATCGCCGCGATCGCCTGCCGCAAAACCTCACCCAAGCACAGCGCGACTATTTCGGCGCTCACACCTACGAACGCACCGACAAACCTCGGGGAGAAGCGTTCCACGCCGATTGGTTTTAAGGGCATTCGATCTCCCTTATAGCAAACAACCGATCGCGAATATTCCGCGATCGGTTGTTTGTATCAATAATTTAAGCCAAACGCTAAAATTCGGGCGTCTTAGTCGTCGTAAATGCGGCATTCAGCAGCATCTGGATTGTCGTCGCAGTATTGCTCTAAGGAGTTTTTCGGTTCTACAACTTCTTTTTGGTGCGAGGCAGCAGCTTGCAATTCTTCTACAGCATCCCAGGCTGCGGCACACTCGGCTGAGGTTGCGCCCGAAGCATCGCAAACCGTGCGGGCTTCTTCGCGTTCTTGCTCTATTTTCTCTTTGATGTCACTCATACTTATTGGCTTTTCAATGTTGTGAATCAATTTGGACGGGTTGCGGTTCGAATTGACATACCTCCTCGTCCTAAAGTCCGAGGATTTTTTGACGTTTCACAGCAACTCGCTACAAAAGCAGTCTTACAGTCGCTCCACGTCCGTTTAAAGTCTCCCAATGCCCTATGGCGACTATTCTTTATTTAGCACAAACGTCCGCCTATGACGGGGCTTGAACTCTCTGTGTTTTTGGTCAGTCGATCCGCCCGTTCTGGGTGAGTAGATCCTTAATATATCTATTCTTAATCTAATCTAATCCATCGATCGAGAAAAATCTAGGGAGATAACCGAATCCCCCTGGGATTTTCCGGATTTTTTTAGATTTGAGGGGAATTATCTCTTGCCCAAATCCAGAACGTCTCGCAACGGCTGGGCGATCCAGTTCAAACCGACTTTGAGTTGGTGTTCCCAGGTGGGGAGGCGATACAAATACGCCAAACGGCGGGCAATATTGGCGATCGGTCCGTCGAGTTTGATGCCCAACCCGGTGAGGGTGGCGTTGTCGATGCCGAGGGTCATCATTTCGCCGAAGTTGAAGTAGCGGAAGGGTAACAAGGGGCGATCACTCAGGGATGCCCACACATTCCAGGCAGCGTATTCAGCTTGCTGGAAGGCAACTTGGGCGGTGGTGGGGACTTGTTGACCGTCGGCATCCCGGCAGGCGGCAAGGTCGCCGAGGGCGAAAATTTCCGGACGATCGAGGGTTTGTAGGGTGGGCGTCACGGCGATGCGATCACCCTCTCCCCGTTGTAGCGGTAACGAGCGAATGGCTGGAGCCACCTGGGTTCCCACCGTCCACAACACCAACTCTACCCCGAGTTCGTCAATTTGTCCTTTGTAGTCTAAGGTCAGGGTATCCGCGCCGACGGAAACCACCGAGGTTTCCAGATCCAGCCACACGCCGCGATCGGAGAGGGCTTGTTTTGCCGCTTCTCGGTTGAAGTCTGCCGAGGTGCGCAACAGGGTATCGTGGCGATCGATCAGGCGCAAGCGACCTCGTTCTCCCAATCGGTCGGCGAGTTTGCACGCCAATTCGACTCCGCTATACCCCGCACCGACGATGGCAACGCGCAGGCGATCGAGATCGGAGGCTTCCAACGCTTTCAACCGTTCTTGCAGGCGATAGGCATCCTCGATGCTGCGAAAGGGGAGAGCAAACTCAGCCGCACCGGGAACGGTTTCCATGGGGGTTTCTCCCCCGAGTGCCAAAATCAGGCGATCGTAGTGCAGGGTTTGTCCGTCGGATAGTCTAACTTGGCACTCGTCCGCTTCGATCATCGTTACGGCAGCTTGGCAAAAGCGAATCCCCGTGTCCCGCAGCAATTCCACAAACGGGGGGGCAATTTCCCAAGACTCCATTTCCCCGGTAATCAATTCGTAGAGAAGGGGGGCAAAGAGAAAGCGATCGTGACGATCGACCAAAACGATTTCCGGCTTGCCACGGGCATCCCACGGCAATCCATCGAGTTTGAGCGCGGCGTACAGTCCTCCGAAACCGCCACCGAGGATGCAGATGCGATCGCCTTGTTGAGTCATGGGACGTTGAGTAAGGTGTTAATTCTCGAGATCGAACGCATTGATAGTCGTTGTTTGGGGTAGGGGCGAATGCCATTCGCCCCGTGCTGGGCATTGCCCGTTCCGGAACAAACCGCATCCCCAGGAACCGCGCTATATATTGCGTATTGTAAACATTGTAGCCACCTTACCAACTTTTGGGGCAGAGGATCGCCCGATCCCGTCCGGTTCGCTTCGCTTCGTACAAGGCAGCATCGGCATCAGCAATCAACATATCACCACTCAAATTGGCTTGGGGAAGGTGACAGGCAACCCCCAAACTGAGAGTGACGTACTGGCTAACTTTCGAGCCTTCGTGGGGCAGGCGCAAGCTTCTAATGCGATCGCCGATGGTTTGTGCCAGGGTCAACGCACCCGTGGCGTCGGTATTGGGCAACACCACCGCCATCTCTTCGCCCCCATATCGCGCCACTAAATCGCTGGCACGTTTCACCGTCTGGCGAATGGCGCCAGCAATATCCCGCAAGCACTCGTCTCCGGCAGGGTGTCCGTAAGCATCGTTATACAGTTTGAAAAAGTCAACATCGCACAAAATTAAAGAGAGCGGCTGTTGGGTTTGGGCAAGTTGCTGCCAAACGCGATCGAGATATTGGTCGAACCGCCGTCGATTGGCTAATCCCGTGAGGGCGTCGCAATGAGCCAATCGCTTGAGTTCTTGATTGGCAACCGCTAATTCTCGGCACAGTCTGCCAATTTCGCGATAGCTCGATCTCAACTGTGATTCAATACCATCGGCGTGTTCGGCAGTGGTTTCTAGCACGATTTCTAAATCGTTTTTCTCTAAACGGAGATGTTCGACTTCTTGACGAAGCTTGACTAGCTCGAGAACGAGCTGTTCTCGAGACAGATGGGCGAACGGCTCGGATGTGGTAGGAACTGAAGTTTGTATCACGGAGCGAATTCACGAACTATTTTGATATATTTTACCGATTTAAAATGAGTAAATCCGTATTCTTAATCCTAATTTTTTAGTGAAGAAGATTCTCAGTATTTTCTCCATCTTAAAGGCATCTATTTGTGGAATATCAGTATTTTTTACACCGTGGTTATTGCCGATCCCTATTTTTTTCCCTTGATTAAGTGGTTTTACGGAACGCCAAAACGCAGATCGGTTTTGCTCCTCGCATCGATCTAAGTTTATAGAATCTTGTCAACAATCTCTAATCTTTAAGGCTATAAAATCCGCCAATTCGACCAACGTATTGACGAGCGCAGTGTCGATCTCGGTATCGATCCTAAACCCCCCTCAAACCAACAACAATCGGGAGCAAAACGCGATCGCCTTTGCCCGAAAGTTGGCGAGATTGCTCGATCTTAAAAAAGGGATAATTTGGCGGATATCGCGATCGGCAGCCAGTCCGAACGCTCTGACGGAGATGAGCTTTCTTGAGCAGGGGAAGAAGATGTTTGCCCGCGAAAAATGCGGTCTTGGAGAGCCATTTTTCAAAACAACGATCCATGACCAACCCCCCATAAGGGAATCCGCTGTTTTCTTAACTCGTCCTGACGTTATTGCAAGATTTTGACGTAGATGCGATCGCACCGTGCGGTTTCAACCCCCGTCGAGGCTTGATATCCGCTACTTTCGTACAGTTGGATGGCTTCGACTAACACGCTCGCCGTTTCGATCCAAATGGTTTGGAATCCACCAGCGGCGATCGATCGTTCCAATCGATCTAACAAAAACCGACCCAATCCCCGTCCCCGTACCGATGGCAGCAAGTACATTTTGCGAATTTCTACTGCTTTGTTACCGCGTTCGACGGGATAGTATCCGCTCGTTCCCACAATTTCATCTCGATCTTCAACGACCCAAAACTCGCCACCCGTCGCTCGATAAAATCTTTCCACTTCCACCACATCGCGATCGGCACCCCTCGGGTCCCAACCCAAACCGTATTCCCCGAGAACGCTACCGATCAGCTGAGAAACCGCTTGGCGATCGCGCGGTTCCCAATCTCGGATCGTCCAATGTTGGTACTTTAAAGTATGGGTCATTAGTCATTTGGGGTTTGGGGTTTGGGGTTTGGGGTTTGTTAGTGGTTAGTGGTTAGTGGTTAGTGGTTAGTCGCTTTGCTTCCCCTGCTCAAGAAAGCCTCCCCTGCTTCCCCTGCTCAAGAAAGCTCCCCCTGCCTCCCCTGCTTCCCCTGCTCAAGAAAGTTCCCCCTACTCATTCTGCCTTCTGCCATATTTATCCCATTACTCCAACACGGGATCGGTAAGGGGGAAATTGCTGACCGCGCGTTGCAGACCGACTAGAGAGCGGTTGTAACCCAAAATTGCAGTCACTAAGTTTCCTTCCGCACGGGTTAAATCCGTTTCCGAGTCGATCACTTCCGTTTGCGTTCCCACTCCGGCTTGGAAGCGCAGTCGAGCCAGCTCTAGCGCTTCTTGCGCCTGTTCCAGCGCCTTTTGAGCGGTTTGGATGCTTTCTAAGTTCGCTTCGAGCTCGGAATAAAACTGCTCCACCTGAAACCGGAACTGGTTCCGCAAATCGGCAAACTGATTGGCAGCAATTTCGCCGTTGATTTCCTGCTGGCGAGCAGCAGAACGCGCCGCACCGCCATCGAACAAGCGCCAACTTGCCAAAAGTTGAATGCTAGAACCACTGGCAAACCCCAGACTGTCGTCTAAGTCTTCCAAAACATTGTAGTTGGCGGTGACGCGCACCTGCGGACCGATTTGAGACAGTGCCAGTCGTCGCTGCTGTTCGCTCACATCTCGCTGTACCAGCAGTTGTTCCAATTCCGCGCGATTTTTCAAGGCGAGAACGATGGTTTGTTCCAGGGACGGCTCCCACAATCCGGCAATTTTCACGTCGTCGGCAGCTAACAAGTTCGCCGTTTGCGAGATATTGAGCAGCTGAGCCAACTGGCGGCGAGTGGTGCGCTGGTCGCCCAGACTCGAGCTTAAATCTTGTTGGGCATTGGCTAAGTTGACTTCCGCTCGCAAAACGTCGAACTGCGTCCCCACTCCGGCTCGTTCCAAAGCTCGGGCATCTTCCAAGCTTTTTTCGGCGTTGCGGACGGCAGCCTCGTTAATGCGCACGTTTTCGTCGGCTTCTTGCAAGTTATAGTAAGCCGTGCTGACATCAAGGCGAACTTCTTCACTAATGCGTTCCACATCCAGTTCGTCGATACGCGCTTGGTGTTCGGCAATTTTTAACCGAGCGCTGCGTTCCCCAGAGGTGTAAATGTCGTACCCCAGTTGGATTTGTCCGGTGAGGGTGTTGGACACGGACGAGATATCGACGGGTGGCAATCCGGCTTCCTCTCGCTGCCGATTGGTGGCTTCCTCGTTCAGGTTTTGGGCGGCGGAGTCGGTGCGAGTATAAGCGGCTTGGGCGTCCACAGTGGGAAAGAATGCCGCGCGAGCTTCGCGGATAGCTTCGCGACTGCGTTCGAGTTCCAGGATCGATCGTTGCAGTTCCAGGTTGTTCTTCCAAGCGTGTTCGACCGCTTGCTCTAAAGTAATGGGAACTTCGTTTTGAATTTCGACTTCGCTGGGACGGGTGGGGAAGAGTAGGGGATTGGGACTGGGTTCGATCCTTTCCGGCGGAGTGGGATCGGTTTCGGGATTGAGGGGGATTTGGGCGGTGTTTTCGGTGAGGGTGTCCGGGCTGTTTTGTTGGGCTTGGACGAGGGAGTCTGGGAGTGTTGGTGCGGCAACCTCGACGGGAACGGGTTCTGGAGAGAGGGCTGCGGTTTCCGACTCGGTAACGTTGGGTGGGGAAACGGGAGTTTCGGCGCTGCCTTCCCAGGACGGCAAGGCGGCGTCGTTCTTGATTTCGGGCGTTTCGGCGGTTTCTGATTCGCTACTATTGAGTTCTGTCGGGGTGGAAATTGGGGTTTCGGTGCTGTTTTTGAGGAAGGTTAGGGTCAGGGTCGCGTTATCGGTGATGTTCGCAGAGGCGGCAGTTTCCGGTTCGGGAGCGGGGAGAATTGGGGGGTCGGTGCTGTCGTCTGGGGACGGCAAGGGGGCTGCATCCGTCGGTGCGGTGGTTTCGATCGCGTTGGCGTAGCCCGTCGGGTGGACGTAGCGATTCCTCTGGAGTATCGCCTCTGTTGGCGAGTCGGCAACGGTTTCAGCCTCTGGGAGTGTGGAGGATGGGTCGGGTGTTTCGGCGATCGTTTGCCAGGAATCGCTTTGAGGGGGGCGAGACTGAAGTTCTTTCAACGCCGATTTTGGGGTGGAAGCGCTCGCCTCGACACTATTAAAGGCGATTGCCACAATTGCACTGGCAGCCATGAGATCGCGAAATTTCGGCATAGGTTTCTTCGGGTTGTCTGATTCTTGAACGCCGTTCGAGATGAGGATACGCACTGTTTAGCACGATAGCACCGATCGGGAGCTTCGGATTCGTTGGGGATGCAACTCTGGAGTATCGCCTTTCTGGGTAGATTCGGGTAAGCTCCCCGGCATTTTGGCGATCGCCAAACACGATACTATCGCTCTTAGCTGACACAATTCAAATGCGAGGTACACATCGGCAGGGCGATTGACGATTCGGAGGATTCGATCGAGATCTGCAACCCCGAACAATAGTAACTGCTGTAAATTAACAGCTAAGGGCGATCGGCTTTTGGGTGTCGCCTCGTCCAACATTACAGGGGATCGATCGTGCCAACAGCATCAAATGAAAAAAAAGTCGTCGTCGTCGGCGCGGGTTGGGCGGGATTGGGAGCGACCTACCACCTGGCGCGTCAGGGTTACGATGTGACGCTTCTGGAAGCGGGTTCCTATCCTGGCGGGTTGGTGGCGGGGTGGAAAACCCCCGGCGGACGATCGGTCGAAGCTGGAATTCACGGGTTTTGGTATCCGTATCAGAACATTTTCGCCTTAGTTCGAGAGTTGGGGTTGAGTCCTTTTACCCCTTGGACGAGATCCGCACAGTATTCTCCGGCGGGGTTGGAGGTAGAATCGCCGATTTTCCAAGATGAACCCCGATTGCCAACGCCGTTGGGAACGTTTCTCTACACGCAGTTTAAACGACTACCATTGGTCGATCGTCTATCGGCTTTACCCTTACTCTATGCGGTTGTGGATTTCGACAATTCCGATGAGGCTTGGCGGCGCTACGATGGGGTGACGGCGCGGGAATTGTTCAAGCAATTTGGGGTGTCGGCACGGCTGTATCGCGAGTCGTTCAATCCTATGTTGCTGGTGGGTTTGTTCGCTCCGGGAGAGCAGTGTTCGGCGGCGGCGGCGCTGGGAATGCTGTACTACTTTATTTTGGCGCACCAGCCGGATTTCGATGTCGTGTGGTGTCGGGGAACGGTGGGGGAGAAAATTTTCCGTCCGTGGTGCGATCGCATTGAGGAATTGGGCGGTAAGGTGTTAACCAATCGCCGGGTGAGCGATGTGCGAACGGACGAGTCGGGAAGGCAAATAACGGGCGTGGTGTGCGGCGATGAAGTTTTCGATGCCGATGCGGTTATCTTCTCCGTTGGGATTACTGGAATGAAGAAAATCGTCGCGGGAAGTTCGGCGTTACAAGGTCGATCGGAATTTAGAAATCTCTACAATTTGAAGGCGGTAGATGTACTGGGAACGAGGCTTTGGTTCGATCGCCGCATTCGGGTTCCTCGCGCGTCGAATGCCTGTTTTGGCTTCGATGAAACCACGGGATGGACGTTTTTCGATCTCAACGCACTGCACGATGAATTTCGCGACGAACTGGGGAGCGTTATCGAGGTCGATTTCTATCACGCCAATCAATTTTTACCGTTAGATGACGATGAAATCGAGCGGATGGTTTGCCAGTATTTGGCAACTTGCGTGCCGGAATTTCGGGGGGCAAAGGTTATCGATCGCAGTGTCGTCCGCTTGCGCGAAGCCGTGACTCACTTTTTCCCCGGCAGCTATCAATATTTACTTCCCACTCAAACGAGTTTTGAAAATACGTTTATGAGTGGCGATTGGATCGTGACGCGGCACGGATCTTGGTCGCAGGAAAAGGCATATGTCACGGGTTTGGAAGCGGCAAATTTAGTCGTCGCTCGATTCGGAGTGGGGGAGAAAGCTGCCATCGTTCCCGTCGAACCGGACGAAACTCACATCCAATTCGCGCGATCGCTCAATCGCACCGTTCGCCATTTCGGACAAACGGTACTCCCAAAATTTTGGCTGGATTAGGGCTTTGGTTAGTGGTTAGTTGTTAGTGGTTAATCGCCAATTACCACTTATTACTTATTACTTAATTAACCGATCGAACTCGAGAGCGATGCGGCGATAGCACTCGCACGATCGCGCTTCTAATTGCGATCGATCTAAAATGACGATCTGACCGCGACTACAGCGAATCAATCCCGCTCGTTGAAAGGTGCTGGCGGCTTCGCTGACGCTGGCGCGGCGCACGCCTAACATTCGGGCGATCGAGGTTTGCGTCAGGGTCAACGCTGGAGAGTAGGTGCGATCTTCTACGGAAAGCAACCAGCGAGCGAATCGCTGCTCGATGGCGTGGTGGGTTTGGCAGGCGAGAATTTGCGAGATTTGACTTAAATGAGCTTGAGTGTAGAGCAGAAGCTGTTTTTGTAAGGCAGCACCCCGCATGAATTCCTGTTGGAGAATTTGAGCGTCTAGGACGATCGCACTGCCTGCCACCTGGACGATCGCCTCGCTCATGCTGCGGTATCCTCCTAAAATAATCGGTAGACCGATCGCCCCTTCGTTTCCCACCAACCCCACTTCCGTCGTCGAGTTGTTCGACAGCCGGGAGACGAGGGAAATGGTAGCGCGTTCTGGGAAGTAAGCTTTTCCCATCCAGTCATTGGTCTGATAAAGAATTTGCCCGAAATTCAAGAAAACGCGATACAAGTGGGGAACCAAACAAGCGAACTCGTCTGCTGGTAGTGCTGCCAGCAGTTGGTTGGCGCAGTGAAGAATCTGAGGTGACATCAGACGCCGTCGTTTCGATCGGGAAAAATCCCGTTCTCAAACATTACGCGCGGGTCTCAAAACCCGCCATCAATGCCCGCGTTCCGATCCGAAACCACTGGGACATCCAATCGATCGTCTGGGTTGGTTCGCGGCAAAACCCTCGATCCAAAGCTGTAGACTGCGGGAGCAATAATTTCTGTTTATCAAACATATTGCCGAATCGAATATTAATATTTTTGGCTTATTATCTCGTCTATTTTATTACATTTTTTGAATGGGAAATAGAGGCACAAGCTGGTGAAGAAGGGGACAAGCAATGGTTCGTCCCCTTCCCAATCGCCGACTTGGTTAAGATGGCGATTTTTACTGTGCCAGCAGGACTTTCCGAGGTGTTTCTCCCGGCATCCGCCGTCCGCACATCGACAGTTGCAAGCGATTGGAGGGCGCAAGCGTAACGCCGCGACGGACGGGTTTAATCGGTCGATCGTCCGGCAGTCGTAGATCGAACTCGGAAACGATCATCGCCGTCGCCAGCTTTAATTCGTACATTGCCAAAGCCGCCCCCAAACAGCGCCGATTTCCACCCCCAAAGGGATAAAACTCGTAAGGCGAATACTGCCGTTCTAAAAATCGTTCGGGTTTAAATTGGTGCGGTTCTGGATACAAATCTTCTCGGTGGTGCGTCAGATAAATGCAGGGAGCCAGCCAAGTTTCCGCGCCGAACTTCTGCCCCATCACTTCAAAAGACGAGTTGACGATACGGGGGAAGGTAATCAGCGCGACGGGGTAAATTCGGAGGGTTTCCTGGCAAACGGCATTCAAATAAGGTAACTTGACGATCGCCATCGGATCGGGATTTTCTCCCAATTCATCTAACTCTTTCCGCAATTTTTGTCGCACCTCTGGCAACTTCTGCGACCAATACAGCGCCCACGCCAGCGCCGTTGCCGTGGTTTCATGTCCGGCTAACAGCAACGTCACCAATTCATCGCGCAGTTGGCTGTCCGTCATCGGTTCGCCCTGTTCGTCTCGCGCTGATAGCAACAACGTCAAAATATCCGTCCGGGACGGATCGAGATTTTCTCGGCGTTCTCGAATTTCTGCATACAGCAACTCATCTAGCTGCGCCCTCAGCCGCACAAAACGACCCCAGGGACTCCACGCGCCCCAATCTTGCTGCAACATGGGGAAAAAGAGCAAGCTGGAGGTGAGCGGCGATCCGGTGGAATCCAACACTTTTCCCATCAGTCGGCGCACTCGTTCGTAGCGTTCCCCTTCGCTTAACCCGAAGACAGCGTTTAGAATCACCCGCATGGTGATTTCTTGAGTGGCCGATCGCACTTTAAACGTTTCCCCGGCTTGCCACTGACCCATCACCTGTCGGGTAATCTCGACGATGAGTTTGCCGTAGGTTTGCATGCGATCGCCGTGAAATGGCGGCATCAGCAGCTTGCGTTCCCGTTTGTGCCGCTCGCCATCGAGCAGTAATAACGAATTGTCCCCTACCAGCGACATCAAAATGCCGTTCCCGCGACCCGCATCGAACGATCGCGCGTCGGCTGTGAGGATTTCTTGGACGGCTTGCGGGTGCGAGAAAAAGACGATCGCTCCCAAACTGCGAAACCTCGCGGTAAACACGTCCCCGTATCGCCGCGCGTTCGTTTCCATATACCCCACTGGATCGGCAACCCACTGCGTCATTTGCAACATTGGGGGGATTTGGGGACCGTCGGGCAGTTTCATAGCTCTTGTCTCTGTGCAGGATTTTCCCTCAATTGTAACGAAGGGTTTCGATTGGGGGTTGGGAGTTGGTGAGTTGTTAGTTGTTTTTTTCTCCTTGCTCCCCTCCCTTGAGATTTATCGCAGCATTCCAGAAAAACTCTATTGGAGAGGTGCGATTGTTTTGTATTTGTAGTATAATATCAATGACATTTCCTTAGTTAAGAAATTTCAATTTGAGACCTTTTTGACTTAGATAGAAGAGGTCGATTGGCAGAATTTCCAAGAGGAATATCCCTGGGTAGAAGGCGATCTCGAAGATGGGTACGATCGGCTTTCTAGAGCTTTAGCACCAACCTTTGCTCAAGGGTAAAAACGGAATCTACGCGAACTGTTCCGAAAGTCGCGGCATTAAGGCAACAAAATTACAGGGTCGGTAACGGCTGTCGAGTTGCCAGCGCAAAATCTCGTCCCAGGCGTCGCGACACGCACTCGTCGAGCCGGGGAGGGCGAATAAATACGTTCCGCCAGCCACTCCAGCCGTCGCTCGAGATTGAATGGCGGACGTACCGATTTTGGGATAGCTAATGGCGCGAAATAGCTCGCCAAAACCGGGAATTTCTTTGTCGTAGACTGCGTAAAAGGCTTCCGGCGTGACGTCTCGTCCGGTGATCCCCGTGCCTCCGGTGGAGATAATCGCGTCGATTTCGGGATCGGCAATCCAAGTTTGCAGTTGTTGCACGATCGCATCTTGATCGTCGGGAACGATCGCCCGTGCCACCACTTGATGTCCCGCTTCGGTCATGCGATC
>DVED01000115.1 GCA_015295945.1 Oscillatoriales cyanobacterium M59_W2019_021
CTCAGTACGGGTTAAGCAAAACCCTGTATCCCTTGTTGGGGTTTGGGGTTTGGGGTTGGTTAGTTGTTAGTTGTTAGTTGTTAGTTGTTTCTCTCCCCCGGCTTCCCCGGCTTCCCCGGCTCACCTTCACCGGAAGCTGTCTTATCCCGTACTGAGGTTCTTTTCAGCCAGACTCTCATCCCGCCTGGAACTTGAGTTCCAGGCTAATAGCCCAACTCCATTGAAATGGACTACAATTGGTTCCCAGTCTTTTGAAAAAGACTTTCGCTATTAGCCTGGGGTTTAAACCCTAGGCAGGTTGTTGCGACTCGTGTAGGATCTCTGTTCTCCCGACGTTCGGTTGTCGCAATTCGTAGTATTGGCGGACGCGATCGATCTCCTGCTGGCATCGTACCTCGTCCCAATCCCACAACCCGCATAGCAT
Organism: Oscillatoriales cyanobacterium M59_W2019_021; assembly: GCA_015295945.1. Taxonomy (GTDB): domain Bacteria; phylum Cyanobacteriota; class Cyanobacteriia; order Cyanobacteriales; family Geitlerinemataceae; genus DVED01. The sequence continues at coordinate 425 of DVED01000115.1, forward strand.
TGGCGCGATCGCGATCGCCCGTTTGGGGTTGTCTCCCAGGCTGGTTCGGCGGAGAATCAGATCGTCTAAATGCGAGACGGCTTCCTCAGCAACGAGTCGCGCCAAATCCACTTTCCAGGTCGGATCTTGCGGGTCGGGATACCAGTCGTAGTCGAACAATCCCTGCCGCGTACTCGCAGCTAGTGGCGGCATCGCCACCCCTTGGTCTTTTAACAAGGCTTTGTGCGGGAAGGTCATCAACAGGGTTTTCTCTGCCACCAATCGAGCCGTGGTAAATTTAACCCCGGAAATGCTGTACAGCCCTTGGAGTCCGCCAGTTGCCCCGTGGTCGAACAAGACTTCGCGCTTGGCGAGTTCGTTCGATCCGCTGACTTTGGCAGGTAACAATCCGGAGAACACCCGCAACACCTCCGCCTCCGTCAGTGCCAAATCGGGAATAGCAGAATTCAAATCGTCGATAAACTCGGCAATGCGTTGGGGGGAAGGCATCGGCACGTCGGCGATATCCTTCGTCCAGGGATCGTGGATCGTTCCAGCAAGCAGGCGACCTTTCCAGGGATGGAGAAAGTAAGTTTGCGCCCCCGGTTTCTTCGGTTCCACTGCCAGTGCCGCTTCCGAGAGGGTGGGGCGATCGAACAACACATTCCAGGCGATCGAACTGTGAAATAATTCGGGAACGTCGCGATCCCAACGCTGTCCTAACTCCCGACACCACGGTCCGGCTGCATTGATAACCGTATTAGCGCGATACTCGTAAACTTCTCCCGTCAGCACGTCGGACGCCACAACGCCCGACACGCCGCCCTCCGACTGTAACAGCGATTGGGCTTCCACGTAGTTGAGTGCCGTTGCCCCCAACCCACACCCCCAGCGCAGCATTCCCACGATCAAACGCTGAGAATCGGGCATACAGGCATCATACCAAACCGCGCCCCCCTGCAAACCCTCCGCATCCACTTGGGGAAAGCGCTCTCGTACCCACTCCGGCGAAACGACCTTACCATCCTTTAAGTGACGATCCTCGCGCACGCCTCGGTTGCGATCCCACGACAAAAAGTCGTTAACCCGCAACGCCGTACACAGTATCGGAGGTTGGCGAATCCCCCGACCGTACAGTGGCATCAGGCATTCTAAGGGTTTGACCAACTCCGGAAACGTTTGCAAAAACCAGCGCCGTTCCCCCACGGATTCGTAAAAACGGGGCAGGTCGAGGGTTTGTAAGTAGCGGAACCCGCCGTGAACGATGCGGAGGCTGTGGTAGCTGGTCGCTCCGCCAAAGTCCCCCCGTTCCAGGAGGAGGGGACGCAACCCCCGACGCGCGGCTTCCAGCACCAGGGCAACCCCGTAAACGCCGCCGCCGACGGCAATGAGATCGTAGGTTTGGCGGGCGGCTACTTCGGGTTCTCGAGTAATGGTAAATTCAGACATTTTGACTCTTCCTAACAGGACATAGACCCAAAACGAGGCGAAAATTGCCTCAAATTCGTGCGGAGAGAACCGTTGAGTTCGCACGAACATCGCACCAATCCGTCTCACGGGCGCATCTCTTGCGGTTTCTCACCTGCCAATATAACAACGGTTGGCAGAAATGAGGAGTCAAAATTAGAGAAGTAAACCGAGCGAAAAGGCTAATTCGATCGAGCGGACGGATCGCACTCCGATGCCCCAAAATTCCCCGACTGGGGAGCGCCAGCATCCGCCACCAACTCCACCACCCCATCTTCGCGCACGATCCATCCTGTAGCTTCTACCAAGGGTTTCGGGGTTTCCACGGGAACCGATACTCCCTCGACGGTTTCCCCCCGAAACTCCGAGAGATCCCGCACGTCCGACCAAGTACGGTGGGTGGCGAGGGGACGGTTGGGATTGGCGGGAACGCCACCTCGTCCGGTGGCGATGAATTCGCTGTCCGCTGTCCACTGGCATCCGGTAGCAACTTGCTCTCCGGGATCGAGCGGTTCTTGCGAGAAGTTGACTAAGCTCGAACTGGGGTCAACTTCGGGGTTGGTGATGGTGATGTTGCCGTTGACGCCGAATTGGGAACTGGCGGTGATGGGGCTGTCGCCAGAAGCGAACAATCCTTGAGTAGTAATTTGGATGTTACCGCCTGCACCTTCGGTAGCGTTGGCAGTGATGCGGCTGTTTTCGAGAAGGGCGATGGTTTTGGTATTAAGCGTGATGTTGCCGCCATTGCCCGTTCCCCCAGCTTCGGCAGTAATTTGGCCGCCATTGCGAAGCTGCAAATCGGTAACATGGAGGGAAATGTTGCCGCCTTCACCCGATTGTGTCGATGCGGCGATCCCACCGCGATCGTTCAGGATGATAGAGTCAGCATTGATGCTGAGCCTACCACCATCCCCTGTTCCGTCGTTCCCGACATTGACTAACGCCCCATCGCTCACTCTCAACTGAGGCGTGTTAACCGTTAAGTTGCCCGATGCACCGCTAGGTAACGGCGGTAAACCCAAGAGTTCGCGCAGGGACTCGTCGAGCAAATTGGCGCTGGATATAAGTAAGCTGGGGTTGATCGATCCCGGCACGGTACCGCTAATTTCCACCAATTCCGAAGCATTTACCGTAACGCTACCCGCATTGCCTGCTGCCACGGAGGAGGAATCGACCCGCCCGCCATCGCGAACGACTAAGCGACCCGTATTGATAGTGACATCTCCAGCGTTCCCCTGATTCACAGTTCCCGCACTGATGCCGCTTGTCACGAGGTCTTCCGAAATCCCCACGACTTCGATGGATTGGGCATCTATGCGCACATCCCCACTGTCTCCACTGCCTAAGGTCGTCGCGGCGAAAGACGAACCGCCCAAGATGGTCAAGTTTTCCGTCGATACGGTGATGTCTCCAGTTTTGCCCGAGCCAAATGTAAATGAACCTAAGAGGGTAGGCTCTTGGAGATTGTTGGGATTGGGCTGGAGCGAGATGGACTGGGAGGCACGAGCAACGATATGACTGGCTGGGGCGTTAAAGCCGATGGAGATTATTCCCCGACCCCCAGTGAGAACCAGGCTTTGGGTGGAGATATCGATGTTCCCGACCGAGCCGAGTAACGCTTGGGTCACGATCCCACTTCCCGTTCGCCTGATCGGACTCACTCCGAATGTCATGGGTTGAGTTGGATCTTGTCCGATGGATTCTAGCAACTCCGTTGCCCGAATGACAATTCCTCCTGAAGGTGTGGGACTTTGGTTCTGAATGAGGATTAGCCCCCCGTCGGTTAGGGAAACTTGTCGTCCCCGAACTTGGATCGAACCCCCACCGGGGGCGATCGCTTCGACCAGACCTCTAGCAATTCGCACGTTCCCCAAGCTAGAGGCGAGATCGTACCCAAATGTCCACCCCCCAGAACCGGGAATCAAACTGGCTGACCCATCCATGACACTTCCTAGTTCGAGATGTCCGGCAACCGTACCGATGCGTCCGCCCTCTACAGAAACTTCGCCACCCAACAGAGCTAGAGTATTGCCGGGGCTTACTCGCAAGTTGGCATCACTGTGTACCGCGAACGCAAAATTCTCGTCTCTCTCCAAAGTGTAACCGGAGCCGATCGCCCGAATCGTACCTGAGTTTTCGTTAAACTGCAAACCGATCGGTACGCTGATGGTTAATAACGGCGGTGCGTTGGCTTCCGTGGCACTGAAAACACTCCCATCCTGAAACACTACGCTGTCGGCGGTACTACCCAGGAACGACCCGCCGATATCCAACCGCGCATTGGGTCCGAAGACGATGCCGTTGGGATTGAGCAGAAATAAACTCGCCCCAC
>DVED01000194.1 GCA_015295945.1 Oscillatoriales cyanobacterium M59_W2019_021
ACCTGCGCGACGACATCCCCGTTCCGGAACCGCAAGAGGGGGAAGCACTCGTGCGGGTCTTGCAAGCGGGAATTTGTAACACCGACTTAGAATTGTGGCGCGGGTACTATCCCTACGCGGGTATTCCCGGACACGAGTTTGTCGGTATCGTCGAACGCGGACCCGCATCGCTGTTAAACCGCCGCGTCGTGGGAGAAATTAACGCCGCTTGCGGACACTGCCATTTTGGCCGTCGCGGCGTGCCGACGCACTGCGAAAACCGGACGGTGTTGGGGATTGTGAACCTTCAAAAAAATGTCCTAACCTGACTGAATACAGCTATAACTTACCCGCCCCACTTTTCCAAGGCAACGCGCAGGGGACTGGGGGGAATTCGATCGAGGTTAAAGGGTTGTCCCGGCGTTGAGAGATCGATCGCCTCAAAAAACGCGCGAACCCCAGCCGCCGCACCGTCGGGATGATCCATAATTCCCGTTCCGGCATTGAGAATGACGTCGTTGCCGTAGTCGGCGAGAGCTTGGGGAACGATACCGGGATGAATGCCGGCGGAAGGAACGGGAAACACGCCGCGCGAACGCAATTCCTCCCGAATTTGGGCTTCTTCTGCCGCAGAAAAGGGCAAACTTCCGTAATGCGCCGGATACAGCACCGCATCCGCCCCCGCACGCGCCATCAGGGTTCCCAAGACGACGGCATAGGATAGCCCGAAATCGGGGGCAGCGCACATTGCTCCAGCAAAGGCGGGATGGGCGAAAATGGGAATGTCGATTTCCGGGTCGGCAGCGAGGGCTTCGAGAACGGAAAAGCCGTAGGTAAGGACGTTGAGAAGCAGTGCGTTTGCGCCGTTGCGGACTAAGTAGCGCGATCGTTCTAGCAAGCGATCGGCGCGTCCGGTGACGTTGACGGCATACAGTACCGTGCGTCCGGTTTCCTGGTAAATTGTATCGAGAACTCGACGGCAAGCTCGGAGGCGATCGCTAGTGGGTGCAACCTCTAAATCGCCTAAAATTTCATCATCCTTAATAATATCCAATCCCGCACTGGCAACCTCTTGCAAAATCCCCGCATGATCCTCGGCATTCAGTCCTAACGCGGGTTTGAAGATTGCCATCACCAATGGGCGATCGCCAACTTGCAAACGATTTCTAATCCCCGCGATCCCAAATTTAGGACGAATTCCGTAATCCTCTGGTAACCGCACCGCCAAGATTTTCCCCACGCCAGCCATGGAATACTTGCCGAAAATCATCGTCAGCAAGCTGGCGATATCCCCCTCCACGTTAGCTCTGGGAAAGGCGATGGTGGCGATGTTAGACCCGTCAGACTGCGTTTTTATCGAGACCACTTTCCCCAGGCGATCGCGAAAAGCCTCTTCCCGGTGGGCGAATCGGGCGTCCCAAGTTCCCACCGTCTGTCCGACGGCGATGGTTTTGGCTTGTTTTTCGGCATCTATCCCAGCAGGGAAGCGGTAATCAACTTCTATCATTTGGAAGGCAGAAGGCAGAGGGCAGAAGGTCTATCCTCCTATCTATCTTGTTGATTTTTCAATTTATTCAACGAGGAAACCACAATTTTTTGCATTTCTTTAACTTCTGTGAGAACTGGCATGAGTACGCTTTGATCGGCTAAACCTACTTCTTGGGCGATGATGAGTTGTGTATCTAGTTCTCTAAGAGAGCCGAGGGCAATATGAAAAAAGTGGATGTATTCATTTTTAGATGTTCTGCCGTAGCCCTCAGCGATATTGGAAGCTACTGAAACAGAAGACCGTCGAATTTGAGAAGTTAATCCGTATAGCTCAGAATGGGGAAAAGGCCTGGTAGCTCGATAACAGTTTACAGCGAGACGAACTGATCGTTGTCAAATAAACTGCTCCTTATAACTCATACGATCAATCCTTCTGCCTTGAAACCCTCTGCCTTCTGCCTTATTTAACGCGAATCTCCGTCCCCGTATAGATGGGAACCCAGCCTTCGGTTCCGCTGAAGTAGCGAACGGCTTTGATGCGGCGGGTGGGGGTCAACTCAAACCAGTGTTCGGTGTTGGCGGGAACGTTGATGTATTCCTGCGGTTGGACGGTGAGTTTCACCTGGGAACCGTCGGGGCGAACGAAGCCGAAAATGCCTTCGCCATCGACAATATAGCGCACTTCGTCGTCGTCGTGGGTGTGAACGCGATCGAACTTAGACAGCATCGCCTCCAGGTTGGGAACTTCGGGATGCAAGACAATCAAATCGCGGGATTGGTATCCGGCAGTTTGCTGGAGTTTCTCGAAATAGCCGTCTAAGGCAATGAGGACTTCTTCTTTTTCCTCATCGTTGAGGGTTTCTTGGGATAACAGGTGGCGGATACGGGGAGAATCGCCCACCGTCCAAGCGTTGAGTTGAATCTTCAACGGGGCGAGTTCGCGGGCGATTTCTTCGAGGTGGGCATAGGTTGTACCGTTTTCTAGTTGGAGAATTGCCATAACTTTTTCCTTCGCTCGACGATCGTCTATCCTAGCGCGTTCGCACAGCGACTCCCTAACCCCAAGAGGGTGCGTTTCTTCCCTCAACACACCCGACCTCCATCTACCCCAATCGCGCGTGTTTCCACACTTTCCAACTGGTATAACCCAGCAGAGAAGTGGCTGCCATGGCATACGCGAGTCCGCTGGGAAGTCCGGCAAAGGCAAGGGCGAGACTGCCCACCCACAGAGTTAGGGAATAGATAAATAAGACGGTTGATCGCTGGGAGAGTCCGGCATTCAAGAGGCGGTGGTGCAGGTGGCGATTGTCGGCTTTGAAGGGAGACAGCCCCAACCGCAGGCGATCGACAATCACTGCTGACATATCTAAAATTGGCACGGCGAGAATTAGATACGGGAGTAAGACTGCCGTGACAGCCGTACTTTTCACCAAACCGATGACCCCAACCCCTGCCAAGGTAAAACCCATAAAATACGCCCCGCCATCGCCCATAAAAATTTGGGCGGGATTGAAGTTATAGCGCAAGAAGCCCAGCGCCCCACCTGCCAAAGCGGCGACAATGAGGGCAGCGGCGGGTTGCTGCATGAATAGGCATACAATCAGCATGATGACCGCAGCAATGCCGGAAACCCCAGCTGCCAAGCCATCCAAGCCGTCGATCCAGTTGATGGCATTGACCATTCCCACCAGCCAAATCACCGTGATGGGCAAGCTGAGAATGCCGATATCCGTGGTTCCCACAAAGGGAATGGAGAGAAAGTCGATGCGAACGCCCCCGATCCACCAAGTGAGAATGGCAACGCTGACTTGTAGCAGCAATCGTCCGAAGGCGGACAGCCCGAATAAGTCGTCGGCTAAACCAATGAGGAAAAAAATCAAACCCCCGATGGTAACGCCCCAAATTTCGTATTCTTTGTCCGAGTTGAGGGGTTGACCGCTGATATCGACGAAACCGCCCATTGCCCAAACGACGAGGAGGGAGACGAGAACGCCAAGGAAGATGGACACGCCGCCGAGGCGAACCATGGGTTTGGCGTGAACTTTACGATCGCCCGGTCGATCGACTAGTCCAGTTCTCAGTCCGATCGCCCGAACGATAGGGGTACTGCCGAGAACGATGGCAGAAGAGAGGATAAAAGCCAGTAGGTGATACAGATGGTACGGCATCTGAAAAGTTTAATTCCGAAACATTGCAAAAAATTAAAGCTCTGCCAGAGTCTACCTTACATTTGGTAATAAACGCCACCCGATGGGCGATCGATTTTGGCAAATTCTGGAAGCGGGGGGAGCAGGGGGAGGCAGGGGAGGCAGGGGGAGCCGGGGAAGCAGGAGGAGAAAAGCGACTAACCAATAATCAACCCCAAACCCCAAACCCCAAAGGTTTAATGTTCGTTCTCGATCGCCCGATATAATGCCGAATAGTCTTCGTCTGCTAGACCCAACTCCAAACTGCGCTGTAAGATGCGATCGACCCCTTCAACAATACTCGCATCTAACCCCAAATCTTGCGCTTCTTTTAAAAATAAGTTGGCGTCTTTGTGTAAATGTTTGACGGGAAAGTTAGGATTGGCGTAGTTGCCATCTAACATTCGCTGCAACTTTTTATCGAAAGTGGGCGCGTATAAGGCACTTTGGCGGACGATTTGCATAAAATCTTCCACCGCGATTCCCTGGCGGCGAACGAATGCCAAACTGAGGGCAAATGCACTGGTTAGCGACCCGATTAACTGATTCATCGCCAACTTCACGGCGGCGGCACTGCCTACTTCTCCCATCCGCAACGGTTCCGGTCCGAAGGCTTTGAGAACGTCCAACCAGCGATCGAATTGTTCTGGCGTCGATCCCACCATGACAATCAGTGTTCCGGTTTTAGCTTCGGGGATGCTTCCCAATACGGTCGCTTCTAAATACTCTCCACCAGCCGCCGCGATTTCATCACACAGGGATTGACTTTCGGTGGCGGCGATGGTTCCCATTTGAATGACCGCGCGATCGGACAATGCGGGTTGGGTCTCCTCCGAGAGTAATAGGCTACGAATGGCAGCGGCATCGGTCAGCATCAGGATGACGCAATCGCAGGTTTCGAGAACCTCTCGCGGCGTGGCGGCGATGCGGATGCCAAGCGATTGCAGGGGTTCGAGTTTTGACGGCGTGCGATTGTATGCTGTGACGGAAAATCCCGATTCTACGAGGCGTTGTGCCATCGGTTGTCCCATCAATCCCGTTCCCAAAATGCCAACGTTCACCACGGTTTTCACTCCAAACTTCTATCGCGTTGCAGGTGCTAGGGCGTGTTTTCACACTACCGGAGAGGGCAAAGCCTTTGGGTTATCGATCTGGAGTTTAGCTTGAGATTTACCGCCCAAATGCTTCTCCCCTACCCCCATTTTGACTTTGAAGACACGCACTACCGTAGGGGCAAATACACGGTAAAGGTGCTGCCGCGACCCACTTCGCTTTCGACTTCAATTTTACCGTTGTGCAGTCGGGCGATCGCTCTGGAGATCGGCAATCCCAATCCAGAACCGCCTTGGTGTCGAGATCGATGGGCATCGACTCGGTAAAAGCGATCGAAAATGCGCGATCGATCTTCCTCCGCAATGCCGATCCCGGTATCTCGCACCCGAATCGCCGCGTAGGGGGATTCTTTTTCTAAAGCGATCGCCACTTCGCCGCCGGGTGGGGTATAGTCGATGGCATTGCTGACCAAGTTATACACCATCCGGTACAGTTGCGCCTCATCTCCCATCACTTCGATCGGTTGTCGTACCCGTTTCTCGACTTTCAGGTTAACTTTCGCTTGCAACGCCAAGGCAGCTAACTGCTTCCTCCACATCGTTGAGGAGATCGTCGAGACAGCAAGGTTGGGGTTGCGTTGGGGCAGTTTGCCGTTCGGTTCGCGACAGCAGCAGCAAATCCTTGACCAATTTGGCGAGGCGGCGGTTTTGTCGTTCCAAAGTTTGCAAGGTGGTTTGCGCCTCAGTTTCGCCGATGTGGGGCAGTCGCAGGGTGGATTCGATCGTTGCTTGAATGGCAGCTAAGGGGGTTCGCAATTCGTGGGCGGCATCGGCAGTAAATTGTTGGATTTGGTTGTAGGAACGATAAATCGGACGCATCGCCAACCCCGCCAACCCCCAACTCGCACCGCCAACCCCCAACCACGCCACGGGCAACCCCAACAGCAACACCCATCGCACTGTTGCTATGTAATTGTCAAATTCTTGCAGAGAACGCCCCAAATGCAGGTAGCCCCAGTTTTGCAGCGTGTTGGTGTGCAGGTCGATCGAGATTTGGCGATAGCGAGTACCGTTGATATCTGTAAAGAGTTGCCAGCTTGCCGACTTGGCAGTGAGGGGTAAATGGGTGGGTTGCATCCCGGAGATGGCGACAACCCGATGCGATCGATCGAGCAAACGCACGTAATAGCGACCTTGCTGAATCGCACCGAGGGCGTGTCCTGGCGGAATTCCATCGTCGCACGGGCGATCGACTTCGCACAAATCCGGCAGAAATCGTCGCACTTCCGGTTCCAAATGTCCGGGTTTTTGCAATACTAATTCCAAGCTATCGTGCAGGGTTCCCGCGACCGATTCGATTTCGCGATCGAGGGTGACGCGATGGGCGTGGGCGATCGCTTCGTACGCCCCAAATCCGCACGCACTGAGAATTAAACCCATGGCAGCCGTATACCAAAGGGTCAGTTGGACGCGCGTTTTCCCAAATAATCGATCGCGGTACATAATTAGTCATTGGTCATTGGTCATTCGTCCTTTGTCATTTGGGTTTTAGGATGTGTAGGGTGTGTTGAGGAACGAAACGCACCATTCCTTTTAAGTCATAAGAAATAAATTTTTGTAGGGGCGAATGGCATTCGCCCTGCTAGAAAGCCTATTTCAATCGATAGCCCAATCCATAGACCGTTTCAATTAAATTCTCGCAGCCGTATTTTTCCAGTTTGCGCCGTAGCAACCGGATTTGCGCGGCAACAACATTACTTTCGGGATCGGCTTCCATTTCCCAAATTTGCAGCATCAGGCGATCGCGCGGAATAATTTGATGGGGATGGCGCATTAAATATTCGAGTAATTGAAATTCTTTATTTGTGAGTTCTATCTCGATCGACTTCGTATTATTTTTTAAAATCAAAGTTCGAGAATTATAATCTAAGGTAATATTTTTATATTGTAATTGCTGGGGTTGAATTTGGGGTGATCGACGCTGCAAAGCTCGCAATCGCGCCAGCAATTCCGCCATGCCGAAAGGTTTGACGAGATAATCATCCGCACCCGCATCCAACCCCGCCACTTTATCGGCTTCCGTATCTTTCGCCGTTAACATCAAAATGGGTAACGAACTCTGTGAATTTCGGAGTTTGCGGCATAGTTCGATTCCCGACAATCCGGGAACCAACCAGTCAAAAATCGCGAGGGTATATTCGGTTTCGGGATACTCCAAATAACCCCACGCTTCGAGTCCGTCTCGTACCCAGTCTACCACGTAGGCTTCTTGGGTTAGCGTTCGCTTAATCGCCGCTCCTAAGTCGAGTTCGTCTTCGACTAACAAAATACGCATTTTGACGACAAAATTAACCTAATTGTAGGTTGAGATTTGCGCAATTCCTAAAGGAATTCGATCGGTTAAACCTTCGCTTTGAATGGAAATGGGATACAACCAAGTTCGACCCGAAAGCGTGCGGCTTTGCATTCCTTTCATCACGAGTTCGATTTGAGTTTCTGGCGGAACGGATGAGGGAAAAACAATTTGAATTTGGCGATCATCGATCTCAATCTGGGATTTGATCGCTTGTCCTAGCTCATTGCGAACTTCAACCCCCTTATTCAGGGTAACATTAGGCGGTAGTTCGATAAGAATTTCCGACAAAGAACGATCGTGAATGTGAAAATTGATATAGTTATTGACAAATCCAGAATACATCAGTTGTGCAGTTCGAGGAAGAGCCGTCGCACGACTGATATGGGTCGAAGTTCCATCGGCTAAAGCTCGATCAATTGGAAATACTAGGAAACCGATCGTCAGATAGGAGATCGTCCAAAATATTTTTTCATCATTTTAATTCACTCGTATTCAAAAGTATTTAAAGTTCAAAGATTTATCATTCGACATTGACCCAAAAATCTGCCGTTACAATCTGACCATTGCGGTTGAATTGACCCCACATTTTATATTGACCGGATTCGGGGAACTGGGTGTGAAACTGAACTTGTCCGGCGGGAGATTCTTTCATCGCATGGCTGTGGAGATAGCTCGATTCGGTCAAGAGATCGCCTTTTTTTACGATAACTAAATGACCGCGTTCTCCTAAATAAGGTTGCAATTCTACGGGATTTCCACTGGCATCTTTTAGCGTGAATTGCAGCATTACATCTTCATTCTCTTTGAGAGTTGGCGCGTCTAGAGTCAGTTCGACTTTGGTATCGTCGATCGTTTTCTCGCGGGTAAAATCCGGTTGCGGTGTAGCTTCTGTCGTTCCGGGAACGGAAACCGTTACCAGGGAAACTCGTTCGGCTTCTCCGGCGGGTTTGTAGTCGAGAAAAATCGTATAGTCTCCAGGTTTCGGGAAGGCGATGTTTGTGGTAAATTTACCGTTTCCTTGGTAGTCGGGATGGATGTGATTGTAGAATTGTAAATCGTTACTAACGGCGATCGCGTGGAGTAGTTTTTCTTGAAAAATATCGAATTGAGAAATCAGTTTTTTCTCGGCATCAGTAATGAGAATTTCTAACGGAATCGATCGATCGGGTGCGATCTCGGCAGGAACCGTCAGTTTAGCTTGGGTAGTCGTTACCGAACCTTCCGAATTTCCCGAAGAATGGTGATGAGGTGTTGCTTCATCATTTCCATGTTCCATATGGGAATCGCTGCCAGCATCACCTTCATGGTTCATCTGTGCCATATCCCCATTTCCCGAGTCTTGCATGTGGGTGGAGTGAGTTGTAGAGGAACAACCCGAGATCGCAAATAACCCAGAGGACAGGATAACGGAAATAACAGGACTAATCCAGTTGTAATTCCAAAATCGATCGTTACCAATCATCGCTTTCTAACTCACATTTCTTTTTCTAGTCTTAGCACCGAAAAATAAAATCAGAATGAAATCCCGGTGAAACATAGCAATGGCGATCGGATTGCACCTAATTTTTCTTCAAGATATATCGGTACAATTCCCTTCATGATGCTATCTGACTACACCTGACTTTTTACTTAGAAAATGAAAATCGACCGTTTACTTTTTCGCCGTTCAGATCTGTTTGTACGGCAACTTTATACTCTCCAGGTGCGTTTGAAGGAAGAAATGCGACGTAGTGTTTTCCTTCGGGATCGTATTCCATCTCCAGCGTTTTTTGTTCGCCATCGGGTAACTGAACTTGTGCAGTGACGTTGGCATCGGGAATGGCTTCGTGGTTATCCCCTTTTTGCAGGAAGAAATCGAGGTGAATGCCATCCGATTCGGGAACGGGAAGCAATTCTAAGTGATAGGAACCCGATTCGATAACTTGACCGCTTTGGGAGGTTTGGGGATGGTCGGTAGCGGCAGATTCTGCGGGAGTAGCTTCTGGCGAACTCGCTGTCGTTTCGGATGGGGGAGGAGGTTCTGAGTTTGTCGCTTGGGGAGCATTACTGCAAGCGGCAAGCAGTACTAATTCTAAGCTGATAACCAGCGTCCAAATAGAGGATTTTCTTTTCATTTTGAATACCCAAGTAACGATGTCGTAGTTTCCTTTTGATCGTCTCGGCTTGACTTTAAAGCAGCCGAGCGATCTACAAGACTTTTGCGTTTGATTCAATTTTTATATCTTCTGATTTTACTAGATAAGTTGACGAATTTGCAATTTTTTTGGAAACTAAAATTTTTCCAAATTGCGAGTATAAGGCTGGCAAAACTAATAGAGTTAGTGCGGTAGAACTAAACAGTCCGCCTAAGACAACCACGGCGAGAGGTTGTAAAATTTCTTTTCCCGCACCCGTTCCCCATGCTAGGGGTAACATTCCCAACGCCGAAGTGAGTGCCGTCATCAAAATTGCCACTAATCGCTCGATCGACCCTTGAAAAATTGCCGTTTTAAAGGGAATGCCAGCGGCGAATTTTTGATTGTAGTTATCGACCAATAACAACCCATTTCGCGTTGCTACTCCAAAAAGGGTAATAAATCCTACCAGAGATGCTACTGAGAGAATGCCACCCCCCAAGGCAACGGAAAAAATACCTCCAGTAATTGCCAGGGGAAGATTTAACATAATCATCACTGTAGCGGCGATCGATTTGACGGCAAAGTACATTAAAATCGCGATCGCAACCATTGCCAAACTGCTAAAAATTAATAAGTTTTGACTGGCACGTTGTTCGGATTCAAATTGACCGCCATAGGTGATAAAATAGCCTGAAGGAAGCGCGACATTTTCGGAAATTGCCGCTTTTACTTCTTCTACCACGCTGCCTAAATCGCGATCGGCAACGTTTGCCGAAACGACGATTAATCGGGATACATTTTCTCGGTTGATGGTATTCGGTCCCGTGCCGTAGTCGATATTAGCCACTTGTGCGAGGGGTATTTTCGTATCGGTTGGCGTGTCGATCGATAAGTTCCGTAAAGTTTCGAGATTGCTGCGATCGCCTTCTGGCAACCACACGACTAAATCGAATAATTGCTGTTCTTCTAAGACTTGAGAAACGACTCTACCATTGAGTGCAGTTTCGATGGTTTCCGAAAGTTGACCGACACTCAAACCGTAACGTGCCGCTGCCGATCGATCGAATTGAATTTGGATTTGTCGGACGGGAACTTGGGGTTCGAGTTGCAAATCGACAATGCCGGGAATATCGGCAATTGCATCTCGCGTTGCCGCACCAATTTTTCTTAATTCTACCAAATCCGCACCGAATATTTTAATGGCGATCGCACTTCTAACCCCCGATAAAACTTCGTCCATGCGGTGAGCAATAAACCCGCCGATACTGGGTGCAACGCCGGGTAATTTGGCAAATTCTTCTCTCAATTTGGCGATCGCACTTTCGCGGTTTTTAATGCCTTCCGGACTCAGTTCGACATCCAAATGTCCTAACGTTACGCTTCCCGCATCGGCATCTCCGGGTGCGCGTCCCGATCGCAATTGCACGAATTCAAATCGTGGGTCATCTTTAAGTGCTTCTTGAATGGCAAATCCGGCGCGATTGGTACTTTCTAAAGAGACGCCGGGATAGAGAACGATCGCGTTAACCAAGGAGCTTTCTTGAAACTCTGGTAAGAAAACTCGTCCCAAACTGGGGAGGAGAATTAAAGAGGCGAGAAAAGCGGCGATCGCACTAACTAAAATAATCTTAGGAAACTTCAAGGAAAACTTCAGTAACGGACGATACAACTGCTGCGAAATTCGCGAAACCCAAGTTTCTTCTTCCGGTAAATCTTGCTTGGCGAGCAAAATCGCACACAAGGCGGGAGAAAGGGTTAGAGCGACCAAAGTCGAAGCGAAAATCGAGAGCAAATATGCCACTCCCATCGGCGAAAAAATGCGACCTTCGACGCCAGTCAAGGTAAAAATAGGGGCAAAAACTACAGCAAT
>DVED01000116.1 GCA_015295945.1 Oscillatoriales cyanobacterium M59_W2019_021
CGATCTAAGTCTGATGTCTTAAGAGAGTGCATTCGATCCCTTAAAATCAAGAAAAAGCCGTCCTAAAAGGACGGGGCTTTAGACCCATCTTTTCGGTAAAATCGTTTGGCACAGTTGCCGTTGGTAGTGGGCAGGCGTATCGGCAGGGGCGGGGGCTGCTGGAAACACCAGCACTTTTTCCCCTCGGGATTCGTACGCCGAATCCCGTTCAGTATTCTTGGGCGGCATGCCGACAAAGTTGGGCAACCTCCGGCAGGGGCGATGTGGGATGTCCATTGCTAAAACCCATCGGCTCTCTGCCGTAAAACCCAGTCACTGTTTTCGTCTGCTGCTTTCTATCCTTCTACCTCTGTCTGCCATCAACCCCCTCAAGTGCGCAACGGTCGAAACAGGTGACCGTGTTCCGGATGGTACAAGCGCGATCGCGTTGGCGTAGCCCGTCGGGTGGACGTAGCGATTCCAGAGGCGTATCGCCCCATATTCCCCGCCGCCAAAGCCGGACTGATGACGTACAGCGTCGTCCGAATCAAGTTTTCTTGCTGGGTCAGAGCTGCCACCTCCGACAGCGGAACCACCCAAATCCGCTCGTCCTCCCACCCCAAACGGTAGCAAACCGCCACGGGCGTATCCGCCGGGTAGTATCGCATCAACTTTTCTTGTGCTGTTTCGATGTGGCGAGCGCTCAGATACAGGCACAAACTGGCGCGATGCGCCGCCAGGGACGCTAACTCCTCCGCCTCCGGAACTGCCGACGCCGCACCGCTCGTCCGGGTCAGGATAATCGTTTGCACGAGTTCCGGCACGGTCAACTCCACCTTCAACTTCGCCGCCGCCGCTTGAAACGCGCCGATTCCCGGAACCACTTCAAAGGGGATATCCGCTTCGGTAAGGGCTTGCATCTGCTCGTGGATGGCGCCGTACAGCGTCGGATCGCCGGAATGGAGGCGAACCACGGAACGTCCCGATCGCACTGGCGAAACCATCAATGGCAAGATTTCTTCTAAGGTTTTATTCCCCGTCGGAATCTTTTCGGCATCGGCACGACAGCCGTCTAAAATTTGCTTCGGCACTAAAGAATCGGCAAATAAAATAACATCGGCTCGCGCCAATAATTTCTGAGCTTTGACCGTCAATAACTCCGGATCTCCAGGTCCGGCACCGACGATGTAAACGGCAGGTTGTAGGGTCATCTGTAATGAATTCACGATCGACTATTCAACAATTGATAATAGGACACTGGTACGTTTCGTGCCTCAACACACCCTACCCTCATACTTCTCAAGAACTTATTACTTATTACTTATTACTTACCCCTCCACTCCCCTCATTCACCCGATTTCACTACATCTGGGAGCGATCGATCGAACCGATACAACCAAACCAATCCAGCTGTTCCCAAAATAATTCCCAGCAAACTCACCACCTGAGCCATGCGCAGCGGACCGAGCATCAAACTATCCGTTCGCAAGCCTTCAATCCAGAACCGACCCAAGCTATAACTGACCAAATAGATGAGAAACAGCGTCCCCGGTTTGAATGATAATTTCCCGTTTGTACTGCGGAAAAACAAGACAATCAGCAACGCGAATACCCCGAAATCCCACAGGGATTCGTAGAGAAATGTGGGATGGAAATACTCGAAATCTCGATAAGCCCAAGGGCGAGAATCGGGAGGAATGTAGAGTTTCCAAGGTAAATCCGTCGGTGCGCCAAAGGCTTCAGAATTAAAAAAGTTACCCCACCGTCCGATCGCCTGTCCTAAAATAAACGCAGGCGCGACAACATCCATTAATTGCCAGAAAGACACTCGATTCAGCTTAGCAAAAATCCCAGCGGCGATCGTTCCGCCCAGCAGCGCCCCGTGAATGGCAATCCCCCCGCGCCAAATAGCAATAATTTGGTCGGGATGTTGGGCGTAGGTTTCCCAATTGAATAATACATAATAAGCGCGGGCGCCCGGAATCGCCCCAATTACCAGCCAAATCGCCAAATCTCCCACCAACTCCGGGTCGATGTGACGGCGTTTTGCCAAGAATTGAGACAGCAGCACCCCCGTCAAAACGGCAGAGGCAATCAGGAATCCGTACCAGCGAACGGTCAGCGGTCCGAGTTGGAACATCGTCGAACCGGGGGAGGCAAATTGAAAGGCGAGAAGGGATAGAGGCACGACGAGCGAGCGGTTAGTGGTTAGCAGTTAGCTTTTAGCGGTTTAGCAGTTAGCTTTTAGACCTCTCGAAAAACTCGGTTTTTACCCGGATGGGTCGGAGTTTGAGAGGGATTTCCTCCAGATGTCTTTTAGCTTTTAAGGGACGATGCCGACCTCGAAATATCTAGCGATCGAAAGTACGTTGCCTCGAGCCAAACCACTGAGGAGACTATAGCGCATTATTCGATGCCTGCGATCGGTTTCGCGACCCCGATTGCAGATGCCGCGCCAACACTACCGCCAACTGTTCGCAATTGACGGGTTTGCTCAAATAGTCGTCTACCCCAGCTTTGAGACACCGATCGCGATCGCCCATCATCACCAGTGCCGTCGTCGCCACCACCGGAATCGACTTCCAAGTCGGGTGGGCTTTAATCCGGCGCGTCACCTCCAACCCATCCAATCCCGGCAACTGAATGTCCATCAAAATCAAGTCCGGACGGTGAGCGGACAGCCAATCCAACGCCGTCTCCCCATCGGCGACGTGATGCACGTCGTATCCCCAATATTGCAAAATATCCCGCAGCAGCATGGCGTTGTCCTGACGGTCTTCGACCAACAGCAACGTCCGCCGTTCCGGCGCCTGAGAGGCTTCCATCGGCGTTTCCGGGAGTTGGGGTTCTACCGAGTCCAACGACGCCGCGTGATGCAAATTCAGCGGCAGCGAAATCGTAAACCGACTGCCTTTACCGGGAGTAGACTCGCACTCCACCGTTCCGCCGTGGAGTTCGGCAAGCTGTCGGGTCAGCGCCAACCCCAAACCCGTCCCTTCGTGGGAGCGTCTCAACGTATTTTCGATTTGCTGGAAAGGTTTGAAGAGGAGCGCTTGCTTGTCTTTGGGAATGCCGATCCCCCGATCCCAAACCACCAGGTGCAAATATCCCGCTCGAGCGCTGGCTTCCAACCCGATCGTACTGCCAGAGGGCGTAAATTTCAGAGCGTTGGAGAGCAAGTTGATCAGCATTTGCCGCACCCGCAACTCGTCTGCCATCAGCGGTGCTAAATCCGGCTGAATCGCCGTTTGAATTTTGATGTCGCGGGCAGCAGCTTGTTCGCTAACCAACGCCAACGTCGTCTCGCACACTTGCGGCACGGAAATCGGCACGATATCCAGCTTCACTTTCCCCGCTTCCACCTTGGACAAGTCGAGAACGTCTTCGATCAACTTGAGCAGATGTTCGCCGCTGTCGTGAATCCGCTGGACGTACACCATTTGCTTGGAATTGAGTTCGCCGAAGATTTCCTGGGTCAACAGCGAGGAAAATCCCAAAATCGAGGTGAGCGGCGTGCGCAGTTCGTGGGACATATTTGCCAAAAACTCCGATTTGAGGCGTCCGGCGCGTTCGAGTTCCAAGTTTTTGGCAGCCAGTTCTGCTTGGGTGGCTTTTTGGGTGGTAATATCCCGACAAATCACCGACACGGCAGTGGTCTGACCGCGATCGTTGGGAATGGGACTGACCGATACCAACGCTGGAAAGTGTTCGCCCCCTCGGCGCTGGCAAATCACTTCCCCACTCCAGCCCGAGGCAGGGGGACTGCCGTTCGCGGCGACGCCGACAGAGGGGCGGCACACTTGTTGCAACACCCATTCGAGCCACACCTTGGAGTCTTCGGGATAGAAAATTGCGGCGTTGTTCCCTACGAGTTTCCCCGGTTCGTAGTCGAACATCCGACTGGTTGCCGAATTGGCATACATAATTTTACCTTCGAGATCGACGATCGCCGCACTGTCGTAAGCCGATTCTACGGCTTTCTCGAACATTTGCAGTTGGTTCTCGAAGCGCTTGCGTTCGGTAATGTCTCGTGCGATTCCCAATCCGCCGATGGGTTTGCCTTGGCGATAGAGGAGACAGCCGTTCACCTCCATGTGAATCGGATCGCCCGACAGCGGCTGCAACATAAATTCAAAGTCTTTGAGTTCTCCAGCAATCAACAGTTGCGCGAATGCCTGCGCCGTCTCTTGGCGGCAATTGGGCGCCACGAACTCGAGATATGATCGGCCGCGCCACCAACCTTCTTCGCAAGCCAGGAGGCGCTGTCCGTAGGCGTTGATATACGTCAAAGTCCCCGCCAGATCGACAACGTACACCATATCGTTTGCAGTTTCGATATAGGCACGAAATAGCTCTTCGGAATTTTGCCATCCGGTTTCCAAAGACGCAAACGCTCCGGACCCTGGATGTGTAAAGGAAACGTGCTGTTGGTTCAACAAACTTCTAACCTGCGAGAGTTGCCGATCTAAGTTGGCAGCTTGTTGTTGAAGCTCCCAATGCTCTTGCTTGAGGGACATAAGATTGGATTGTCGATTGCTGGATACACTCTATGTATGCCGACGAAAGTCGTCAGGGGGCTAGACACCACAAAACGCTCGCGCTGCGGCTTTCCCAAAAACTGCTTTTGCTCAGCAAACGATAACGCCCCAAACGAATTTCCCAAGTTGCCAAGCTAGCAAGTTCACTGCCAGATTATGTGAAGACCGATCTAGCTGCTAGATTCTAGTTACAATTTAACCCATATTTATAACAATTCGGGAACTTCTTACGAAGAACTTCAAACAATCCGACTCGTTTTCAGGAAAGGATGGGGATATGATAGGGACAAATTCGCTTCGTGAAGGAAGTGAAAATCCGATCGCAAGTCCCCCAATCGCTCCCAAGCCGCGTCCGAGCGTAAGCTTCGCCGGGACAAGACTCGAGAAGCCCCGAGAACGGGGCTTTGGCAATTGAGGGCGCGATCGATCTCGTAAGTTGAGTTCGGGGTATTCAGGGTGTATATAATCGGTTCAACTGCTTTGGCAGTGGAAAGTTTTCGCATTTCTCAATGGGTCGAATCGTCTCGATGTCGCGCCCTTGGCGATGACGCTCTTAAAGACGAAGATAATGCCGCGTGGGTCATGCAACTGGAATCGGCGGTTCGTCAAGAATGGATCGAGCGCATTCGCTGGATTCGACTCGCCGATCGCTTGGCAGAAAACGAACTGATCGATCGAAGCAGTTTGAAGTTCCGAGGGTTTTGCCGAGATTGGCAGCATTTGCGCGATCGCCGAGAAGTTCCACCCGGGTGCGAGTACGATTCGGTTTGGCGGGCGATCGCTTCTCGGTGGTTCGAGCGCCGCGACGATGGCGCCTCTGAGGATTCGATCGCCATTTGGAACGCCTATCTCGAAGCGCTACGGGCTTACCATCACGATCGTCTAATCTTGGAGCGCTTAGCCGATTACGAGGATATGCTGGCAAATCTCGCGGGTCACTTCTTTCAAATTCTACCGTTTCTCGACCCCAAAGATCGATCGGCTGCCCGCGATTTCGGTATCGTCGATCAATTCTACAACAACTTGCGAGATTTAGCCGAAGATTCCCAACAGGGAATCTGCTACTTCCCGACGGAGATTCTGGAGCGGTTTGGGGTCGAGCGATGGGAAATTTTGCAGTTTGAATGTTTCCACAATCCCGGCTACTTCCGGCTCATCGAGTTTTGGTTGGACGAGTACCTGCCCACTTTGCGGCAGCGAGCCGAAACGCTGTTGCGCTCGCCCCGCCTTCACCCATCGTGGCAAATCCTGTGCGATTGGTCGGTGGGGCGATACCATCGCATCGAACGCATTTTCCGACACCTTCGCTTCGACTACGCTCGATTTCCCCGAGTTTACTGGGCGGCAGTCCGGCGAGATTTGGGATACTGGCGGGCGCGGCAGTTACCGTAACGGGAGCTTTCTTGAGCAGGGGAGGCAGGCAGGGCTGTTTCATTTTCATGAATTTTAGCTTATGTTTGCACCGCCAATAGGTCTAGAGCGGGTTAATAAATTGCCTCTAATTTTTTA